>NZ_QTMQ01000004.1:0-76488 GCF_003604095.1 Clostridium sp. AF15-41 | reverse complement strand
GCTCAATTGGGGGTAGTTTATAGAATCATTAAAACACAATAATTAGTCAAATTCGAGTTTGAAGAATTGAGAAAATCGGAATTTTATGAAATGTTAAGAGAAAGCTAATGAGAATGATGGTAGAAAAAAAGAAATCAATAGTTTTAATTATTATTTTACTTACAATTGTTGTTATTTTTATTTGTGGTCGATATTATTTTGCACACAATAAAAGTTATAAAAATGAGGCAATTGAAAAAGGAGATTATATATATCTTAATGGAGTAAGATATTCTCAAACATCGAAACTGGAAAATTATAAAATATCAAATGTGGTAATTTGTACATCTGACAGTGGGAGAAAATTATATGAGATAGAAGAATATCCTGATTATGAATATATCGCGGGATATTATGCATGGGACGGCGTAATATATAAAAAAGATGAAACAGATTGATAACTTCCCGTTTATGAGGATAAAAGATGAAAATTATAGAAATCACAGAAAGTAAAAAACAATATCTTGAGTTGCTCTTATTGGCAGATGAGCAGGAAAATATGATAGATCGCTATCTTAATAAAGGCAGAATGTATGTGTTAGATGATAATGGGATTAAATGCGAGTGCGTCGTTACCAATGAAGGAAATGGAGTGCTTGAAATAAAAAATATTGCGACTGCTCCGGAATATCAAGGGAAAGGATATGCAAAAGCCCTGATTGATTTTATTGTTGAGAAATACGGAGAGCAATATGCTATTCTGCAAGTAGGAACAGGAGATAGCCCACTTACAATACCATTTTATGAAAAATGTGGTTTTGTCCGTTCGCGTATCATTCCCCATTTTTTTACAGAAAATTACGATCATCCAATATACGAAGATGGAATACAATTGGTGGATATGGTATATTTGCAAAGAAAGCTATAAAGAAACATGTTCTAATAATCCGTTGACATTTTAAAATTGCCGTGGGTATACATATGCACATACCTATATTGAGTACATAGAAACAACCTATGGTTGGAATGCTGTTTTGAACATTATACAGAGCGGGGATTATGAAGCGGTCTTTAGAAAATCGAAACGGGATATATACGCTGAATGGGTAGCGTGCGTGATATAAGAAATGCTTCGGCGCATAGTAATTGTTTAATCAATAAGTTGTTTGAAGAATTACCAGCTACACAACAACCAGATGCGGAGATAACGGAATATGTGAAACGGATAAAAAATATTCCTTCATCGACTAGAGCTAAGAATTTGAAATATAGAGTCGTATATGATTTTGTAACATTGTTATTTGTGTATAATGAAATTGTGCCGGAAGGGGTGGCGAAAAGACAAAGACATAAAGAAATACAAGAATCCAAGGCAGCACGAGATGCATTTGCTGAATTTGTATTAGAGAGGAGAAAAAGTGAATAAAAAGGCTTATGTAAGTATTATTATTGTTTTAATAGTTTTGGTATTGATTATTGGCTCATATACTGCAATTCATTATTTTTTTAATTATTCAACAAAAGAATGGTTTAGAGAGAGTATTAATGCCGGAGATTACGTGATTGTTGGTGAAGAAATTGGTGATACAATATTTGATGGTGACACTCAGGTTGAAATCTCTATTTTTGACCACATTAATAAGGTCCATATGATCTCCTTTAAAACAAGAATTAGCAATCAAGGGGAGAAGCTGTCAGCTAAAAATTATGATATTGAATGTACTGACGAATATATAAAAATTGAACTGATTAATTTTGATGGTACAAAAAAAGTGGCATATCGCTTTTTCTTTGAAGATTTCAAGTATTAATATTTTTTTATATAAAACACAAATGCTAGGTGGATCAGAGAAGGATGCTTGAAAAAAGCATGTCGGATTTCGATGATCCATCTTGTTTTATTAGTAAAAAAGATTTACCTATACTTATGGTAAACGTCAAATTATCCAACCAAGGTTCAGAATTAAAGTAATCATGCCGATATATAATGAAAATCAGTAAATTGTAAACGGAGCATCAATAATTCAGAAGGAGAAAGGATGGGTATAGGAGCAGATGGGGTAATGATGTTTCGGTATAAGACAAACCTCTGAGTATAAGGAGTTTGAAGAGAAAACAAAGAACTGGACGAAAGACGATGAAGCTACTGTTGCAAATGAGTTTATGCAATTATTTGTTGAATTCGGACAAATGAAAGAAATGGACCCAGAAGATGAACAGGTGCAGTTGCAGGTAAGGAAACTTCAGGATTACATTACAGATCATTTTTATACATGTTCTGATAAGATTTTATGCGGTCTTGGAAGAATGTATGCCGGTGGAGGAGAACTTACGGAAAATATTGATGATGTTGGAGGAGTTGGCACAGCAGAGTTTGCAAGTAAAGCTATTGATATATTTTATATGAGCGGAAGGTAAATTCAAGTTTGTAACGAAGGTATTTGCGATGAAAGGAATTAAGATTGAGTTATTGGGGATTGCAATAATACCTTTAGGAATTGCTGTGACAACAAATAATTTTTGGGGATAGATGGTATTTCACAAAAGGTTTTGACAGATAGTTTAAGACAAATGATGAGTGATGGGCTGGCATATCGCCACGATTACCATGAGCAGCCACCGAGAGTTGAATACGGCTTAACGGAACTCGGAACAAAAATGCTTCCAATTGTTAATTCACTTGCTGACTTTGGTAACTACTATAAATCAATTATTGAACAGAATTAAGGACGTTAGTATTTGAAAAGCTTGAACAATTCCAGTTTGGAGAATTGAAAAAACGGAATTTACCTATTAGGACATATAAACTGTTGACAATAAAGCTCCTATATAGTATGTTTTTGGTAAACTACTATATAGGAGCTTTTGTATGGAAATGAATGGAGGATTTCTTGTCACCAAAATAAAACAGCTTGGAGACCGGATTTTCGAGAAGATTCTCAGTGAAAAGAATATTGATGCATTTAATGGAGCCCAGGGGCGTATTCTTTATGTACTGTGGCAGGAGGATGGTATCTCAATCAGGTCACTCTCGACTAAATGCGGATTAGCGATAACATCTCTTACTACGATGTTGGAAAGAATGGAAAATCAAGGGCTGATAAGCCGTGTTCAGTCTGAAACGGACAAAAGGAAAACGCTCCTGTTTCTGACTGAGAAAGCATATGCCTTAAAGGGCGAGTACGATTCTGTATCTGATGAGATGGGCAGTATTTACTACAAAGGTTTTTCAGAGGAAGAAATTACCCGGTTTGAGGAATGCCTCGACCGCATCAGAAAGAATCTTGAGGAGTGGCAGAAGTCATGAGTATTTGTATCAAAGATCAGATTCAGAACATGAATATCGTCATTGGCTGCACAGTGGGGTGTACATATTGCTATGCCCGCAACAACGTGAAACGCTGGCATATGATTGATGATTTCGCTGACCCTGAATTCTTTCCGGGTAAGCTCAAGATGATGGAAAAGAAACGTCCGCAGAACTTTCTTCTTACCGGCATGAGCGATCTCTCTGGATGGAAGCCGGAATGGAGAGACGAGGTATTTGCAAAGATCCGTGAAAATCCACAGCATCAGTTCCTGTTCCTTACCAAGCGACCTGATTTGCTGGATTTTGATACCGATCTGGAAAACGCATGGTTTGGCGTTACGGTGACGAGGAAAGCAGAACGGTGGCGTATCGACGCCCTTCGGAAAAACGTTAGAGCAAAACATTACCATGTTACCTTTGAGCCGTTATTCGATGATCCCGGCACAGTTGACCTTTCCGGAATCAATTGGATCGTTGTCGGCACCATGACCGGAGCTCAGAGCAGGAAGATTCATACGGAGCCGGAATGGGCATGGTCTCTGACGGACCAGGCACATAAGCTCGGCATTCCGGTGTTTATGAAGGAAGACCTTGTCCCTATCATAGGGGATGAAAATATGATTCAGGAAATGCCGGAAGAATTTAATAAAGTGTTAGAGGTACAGAAATCATGGAAGAAGTAATGAATGGAATCCTCATTCGTGAGGTGGAAACAAAGAACATCATGACGAAGTCTAGTCTGCCGGTAGGCGGTTACTCGGTCAATCCCTATGTGGGCTGTACACATGCCTGCAAGTATTGCTATGCTTCTTTTATGAAGCGCTTTACCGGGCACAAGGAGGAATGGGGCACTTTCCTTGATGTGAAGCATTGGCCGGAAATTAAAAATCCGAAGAAATATGCCGGACAGCGGGTGGTCATCGGTTCTGTGACAGATGGCTACAATCCACAGGAGGAGCAATTCGGGAATACCAGAAAACTTCTGGAGCAGCTGATCGGCAGTGACGCAGATATTCTGATCTGCACAAAGTCGGATCTTGTGGTACGGGATATTGATCTGTTGAAGAAGCTTGGACGTGTAACCGTTTCATGGTCGATCAACACACTAGATGAAAATTTCAGGAACGATATGGATTCTGCTTCGAGCATTGAGCACCGTATCGCTGCTATGAAGCAGGTATATGAGGCAGGTATCCGTACAGTCTGTTTCGTATCCCCGGTATTCCCCGGCATCACGGATTTTGAAGCAATCTTTGAGCGGGTAAAGAATCAGTGCGATTTGTTCTGGCTCGAAAATCTCAATCTTCGAGGCGGTTTCAAAAAGACAATTATGGATTATATCGCCGGAAAATATCCTGATCTTGTACCACTTTACGACGAGATCTATAACAAGCATAACCGCAGCTACTTTGAAGCACTTGAAGTAAAAGCTGAGAAAATGGCTAAGAAGTATGATTGTGCCTTTGTGGATAATGAAATGCCTTATGGCAGAGTCCCGCAGGGGCATCCGGTGATCGTAGATTATTTCTATCATGAGGAAATCCGTGGGACAGAGAATACCGGAAAAAGAAATCGCTAAATTCCAGTTTATGAGGCTAAAAGGAGGAGAAAAATGAGATATCCGAAATTTTTAGAAAAAGGCGGAACGATTGGTTTTGTTGCGCCATCTTTTGGTTGTAATATAGAACCATATCGGACAGCATTTGGTCATGCACTTGATACATTCCATGCTAAGGGCTATCAGACGGAGCTTGGTCCGAATTGTTATGAAGGCTGTGGTATCGGTATCAGTAACACGCCGGAGAAATGCGGTCAGGAGGTTAATGAAATGTACACATCAAAGAAAAATGATGTGCTGATATCCTGTGGCGGTGGAGAGCTGATGTGTGAGACTCTTGATCATATTGATTTTGAACGCTTAAAGAAAGCAGATCCGAAATGGTTTGTGGGATATTCGGATAATACTAATCTGACTTATCTGCTGACAACGATCTGTGATACAGCTTCTGTTTATGGTCCATGTGCGGCAGCATTTGGCATGGAGCCGTGGCATGCATCGATAGAAGATACATTTGCACTGCTTTGTGGTGAGAAGAAAAGCCTGCAGGGATATCGTGGATATGAGAAGGAATCCCTGAAGGATGAAGAACATCCGCTTGCACCGTATAATATCACTGAACAGAAGGAACTTCACCTGTATGAAACGGATGCGACGCATGGATCGACTGCTGTCGATGAAGTATTCATGGCAGGCAGACTGATCGGTGGATGTATGGATTGTCTGGTGAATCTGCTTGGAACGAAATTTGATAAAACAACAGATTTTCTGGAACACTATAAAGAGGATGGCTTCATCTGGTTCTTAGAAGCCTGTGATCTGAATGTGATGGCGATCCGCCGCGCTATGTGGCAGATGGAGCATGCGGGATGGTTCCGATATGTGAAGGGATTCCTGATCGGACGCCCGCTGGTGCATGGACAGGAGATGATGGGGCTTGACCAGTATCATGCGGTACTGGATATTATCGCCCACCACAATGTGCCGGTTATCATGGATGCCGATCTTGGACATATCGCACCGATGCTGCCATTGATCTCCGGCAGCTATGCGAACATCACCGCCACCGGAAACAACCTTGTGGTTGACATGAAGTTGAAGTAATGTGTGAATTTCACATTTATGGATAAAAATCTAACCGGCTGTTCACCGTGTTAATCTGGCTCAGAATCGACAATAGAAAAACTCGTATAGTATTCTATTCCATGCATATGCCTGATTCGCTCATGCTTATGTGCAAACTCGCCCTACGGGCTCAGACATGCACTCGCATTCGCTGGCAATATGCATGTCATAACGAATTCTATACGAATGTTTTGTCTATTATCGATCTGAACCGGCTCAACAACAGTGAACAGCCGGGTAGATTTTTTATAGATACAAATATGAGATTCACAAATATAAAATAACAATGTGTTGAGATTATCTGTTCCAAACAGATAATCTCAATTCAGTTTAGTACCCGAAGGGGGGATTTTTTAAGTTTGTTTCATTCTAGTGATAAGGCTGATCACGCGTTTATTGATAAGAATATCTTTTAAGTGCACGACAGCCCATCGTTTAAAAATCGATAGTGCAGTCGACTGAGTTTCCTATGATGTTACAAAACGGCTGGATTGGTTATACTCTGGCACTAACAAAACAATAGCATAGATTTCGTTATATAATGCATATTGCCAGCGAATGCGGGTGCATGTGTGAGCCCGTAGGGCGAGTTTGCACAGGAGCATAAGCGGATAAGGCATATGCATTAAATAGAAATCTATGCTAGTTTTGTTAGTGTCAGAGCATAAGCAATTCAGCTGCTTGGAGTATCAGGCTAAATGCAGTATTCATCGCCAGCTTCCGGTCGGCTGTTGCAGAGGTCTGCGATGGTGGTTGTGTCAACAACACTGCAGATCGCACTGTAGAGTTGCTTCCACAGATTGTAGGTGGAGCATATGGATTCACGCTCACATTCAGGCGCATCCTCTTCGACACAGGCAACAGGGGCAAGCGTTCCTTCTGTCAGACGAAGAACTGCACCGACTGTAATGTCTTCCGGTGCTTTTCGTAACAGGTAGCCACCCTGTGGACCACGGACGCTTCGGACAAGTCCGCCGGAATTTAATATAGAAATGATCTGTTCCAGATATTTATCAGAGATATCCTCGTTTTTTGCTACATCCTTTATGCTGACCGGCTTACCATTAGAGTTGGCTGCTATATAGATCATAAGCCGTAATGCATATCTTCCTTTTGTTGATATTTTCAATGTAATACACCTCCAAATTACACGATCATAATTCATACTAATTTTCTATGAATTGATTATACACCAGTTTAAAAGAAAAATCTATAAAAATATTTCCATTATCCTATTGACAAAGTAGGAATAGAGGTGTAATATACATGCATAAGATAAATCATAGTTTGTTGATAGGAATAAGCGGAAACGAGGTAAAAGGTATGTTGAACAAGTATTATCAACCACAATATTTGAATGAAGACAATCGAATGTGTACTACCAGACAAGCGTTATCAGCAGGCGGAATTTACAGATGTTGTCGCTAGAGTAAGCCCGGATAAGAATATCCATGAATGACGAAATGATAAGCTCCGGCATAGGGAGCAAATAACGAATACAGAATAAAATGACAGATAATAAAACGGCAGTACATAATGATAGAGGAAACGGAAACGTACATCAGCCGGGAGAAAAGAACAGGAGATTAAAAATTATGGCAAAGAAATCATACAGCGAAAGAAATTTAAAATTTGAAACATTACAGTTACACGTAGGACAGGAAACACCGGATCCTGTAACAGATGCAAGAGCAGTTCCGATCTATCTTACATCATCATATGTATTCCATAACAGCCAGCATGCGGCAGACAGATTTGGCCTCAGAGATGCAGGTAACATTTACGGAAGACTTACAAATCCTACAGAAGACATTTTCGAAAAGAGAATCGCAGCATTAGAGGGTGGCGTAGCAGCACTTGCAGTTGGTTCGGGAGCAGCAGCTCTGACATATGCACTTCAGGCAGTTGCACATAAGGGTGACCACATCGTAGCAGCAAAGAACATCTACGGTGGAACATATAACCTTCTTGCACATACACTTCCGGATTTTGGAATCGAGACAACATTCGTTGATCCATTTGACTATGATGCAATCGAAGCTGCTATTCAGGACAATACAACCGGTATCGAGATTGAGACACTCGGAAATCCTAACTCAGAGGTTGTAGATATCGAGAGAATCGCAAAGATCGCACATGCACATAACATTCCATTGATCGTAGATAATACATTTGCAACACCTTATCTCGTTCGCCCGATCGAGTACGGCGCAGATATCGTTGTACATTCCGCTACCAAGTTCATCGGTGGACACGGAACAACGATCGGTGGTGTCATTATCGACAGTGGTAATTTCGACTGGACATCCAGTGACAAATACCCATGGTTAACAGAGCCGAACGTATCTTATCATGGAGTAAGCTTTGCAAAGGATACAGCACCTGCTGCATTTGTTACTTACATCAGAGCGATCCTGTTAAGAGATATGGGCGCAACTATCTCGCCGGTACATTCATTCATCTTCCTTCAGGGACTTGAGACATTATCCTTACGTGTAGAACGTCATGTTGAAAATGCACTTAAGGTTGTACAGTATCTGAAAGATCAGCCACTGGTTGAGAAGGTAAATCATCCATCCATCTCAGAGGATCCTGAACAGCAGGCATTATATAAGAAATATTTCCCAAATGGCGGCGGATCAATCTTTACATTTGAGATCAAGGGCGGAGCAAAAGAGGCACAGGCATTTATCGATCAGCTTGAGTTATTCTCGCTCCTTGCAAATGTTGCAGATGTAAAATCCCTTGCTATCCATCCGGCATCAACCACTCATTCAGAATGCAACGAGGCTGAGCTATTAGATCAGGGTATCAAGCCGAATACAATTCGTCTGTCCATCGGAACAGAGAACATCGACGATATTATCGAAGATCTGGATGAAGCATTTAAGGCAATCGCAGAATAATCAATAATAAAAACAGTAGATAATTGAACATAAAAACAATAAAAAAATATGGGTGATCGAAGATCATCGGTCACCTGCAAAACGAAAAAATAGAATCAGAATAGGAGATTAAAATTATGAGTAAAATTTATAAAGACGCAACAGAGTTAATCGGAAATACACCATTAGTAGAGTTCAATCACATTGAGAAAAAGGAAGGCTTAAATGCAAAGATCCTTGCAAAGTTAGAGTATTTTAATCCGGCAGGAAGCGTAAAAGACAGAATCGCAAAAGAGATGATCGAAGATGCTGAGAGAAAGGGCACATTAAAGCCGGGCGCTACGATCATTGAGCCTACATCCGGAAATACAGGTATCGGCCTTGCATCTATCGCTACAGCAAAGGGTTATAAGGCAATCATCGTTATGCCGGAGACCATGAGCGTTGAAAGAAGAAATATCATCAAAGCATACGGCGCAGAGATCGTTCTGACTGAAGGTGCAAAGGGTATGAAGGGCGCGATCGCAAAGGCTGAGGAGCTCTCTAAGGAGATCCCTGACAGCTTCGTTGCAGGTCAGTTCGTAAATCCGGCAAACCCGGAAGCACACAGAAAGACAACAGGACCGGAGATCTGGAATGATACAGACGGAAAGGTTGATATCTTTGTAGCAGGTGTTGGTACAGGCGGAACTGTAACAGGTGTCGGTGAATATCTGAAGCAGCAGAATCCGGATGTTAAGGTTGTAGCAGTAGAGCCGGCTACATCACCGGTTCTTTCAAAGGGAACTGCAGGAGCTCATAAGATTCAGGGTATCGGTGCAGGATTTGTACCGGATACATTAAATACAAAAATCTACGATGAGATCATCACAATCGACAATGATGCAGCATTTGAAGGCGGCAAAGAGATCGCAAGTATAGAAGGTATTCTCGTTGGTATCTCATCCGGTGCAGCTTTCGTAGCAGCAAAGGAACTTGCAAAGCGTCCTGAAAATGCAGGAAAGACGATTGTAGTTCTCCTTCCGGACAGTGGTGACAGATATTACTCAACTCCGCTCTTTGGCTAAGATGTAATTTAAACGAATGTGAATATATAAGTCCTTTTAGAATAAATCATTTATCTCAAAGCAGACACGCTCCACCATACAGCAATGTGGTGGGGCGTGTTTGCTGTTGTGTCTTTTATGCCTGTACAGCCATGCCATACATTATGATAAAAACTTGTGTAAGTTTCTATTCCATGCATATGCCTTATTCGCTCATGCTCCTGTGCAAACTCGCCTTCGGCTCAAACATGCACCCGCATTCGCCGGCAATATGCATGTCATAACGAAACTGACCCAAATGTTTTATATCATAATATATGGCATAGCTGTACAGGCAATAAAAACTTGTGTAAGTTTCTATTCCATGCATATGTCTTATTCGCTCATGCTCCTGTGCAAACTCGCCTCCGGCTCAAACATGCACCCGCATTCGCTGGCAATATGCATTTCATAACGAAACTGACACTAATGTTTTATATCATGGTATATGGCACAGCGGCACAGGCGTAAATGGCACAGTAGTTTAGATGCAAATGCCTGTAACAACAAACAGCCTTTTATGTTGTCGGTGAGCGTGTGGATATGGTATAGTATATTTATATGCGGATATATATGGAAATTAGATAAAAGGTAATAAGTTGAGTATGAAGAAATTAACAGAAACGCAGAAAAGTATTATAAAATGGGCATTTGTGCTGGTGCTTCTTGGCCTGATCGTATATGTGTTCCGGGATATGGCAGGACCGATCGCAAAGCAGCTTGTGAAGACAAGCCCTTGGATCGTCGTGCTGATCCTTGTGGCAACATTGCTGTATGGTGTGTTTGAGAGTACGATCACGATGTTATTTGCCAGACAGTATAATCCGACGTTTACATTCAGACAGGCGTTTGGAATGACATATTTTGTGTCATTTTACAGAACGGCGACGCTTGGAAGCGGAGCGGGTGTGTCGGCTCTGGTTTACCTGAATGAGTATGGAGTGAAGACATCAGAAGCATTTGGTATGTATATGATTGAATATGCAGTGCACAAATTAAGCATCGGAATTATGGCGGTGATCCTGTATCTGCTGCATTTCCATTATATGAATGAAACCTTTGCGGAATATGAAGCATATATTGGAATTGGATTTGTGGCTACGGTCATTATTACGATATGTTTACTGTTGTTTGTATGTGCCGGATGGTTCCATCAGATCTTAAAGAAGCTGATGGATCTGGTGAATTACAAAGGACGATTTACAGAAAAGTTTGATAAAATCAAAGAACAGTGTGATATCATGGAAACGGAATCAAAGAAATTGCTGCGCCATTGGAAGCTGCTGCTTGGCGTTCTGCTGATCAACTTTTGTAAGTTTTCCTGCTGGTTTATGATTCCGTATATCGTACTGTACAAGAGCGGTGCATTTTCGCCGGATGTGGCACTGGCGATCACGACGGTATCCGTCATGCTGGCGGCAGTTATTCCTACGCCTGCCGGGATCGGTTCCAGTGAGTTTGTAATGATCGCAATGTTTGGTGCGATCGTGGGAAGTGCGAAAGCAGGAGCTATGGCACTGCTATACCGTTTTGCAACATTTGTATTTCCGTGTGCACTGGGCGCGGCCTATGCAGCGAAGTTTGCAGTTATAAAACAGAGAAAGAATAAGAAGAAGGAAGTCTGACCCGTATGAGATGTGGGACGGATGGAAAAATATCCGTCAGCTATATGCTCGATATGATATATGATGGACAGAAACAGGGTAAATACAGATATGAAAAAGTTGGTGGTGGGTATTCTTGCCCATGTTGATTCGGGAAAAACTACATTATCGGAAGCCATGTTATATACGGCAGGCAAGATCCGTAAGCTTGGACGGGTGGATCATAAGGATGCTTACCTGGATACGGATGCACAGGAGCGGGAGCGTGGGATCACGATATTTTCCAAGCAGGCGGTATTTACATATGATGACATGGAGATCACGCTGCTTGATACGCCGGGGCATGTTGATTTCTCAGCGGAAATGGAACGAACCTTACAGGTGCTTGACTATGCGATTCTTGTCATTAATGGCATGGACGGGGTACAGAGTCATACCGATACGTTATGGAAGCTGTTGAAGCGGTACGAGATCCCGACATTTATATTTGTAAATAAGATGGACATGGATGGAGCAGATAAAGATGCTGTTTTCCAAAATATACGAAAAAAGCTGGATGGGGATTGCGTTGATTTCTCATCCGGGGACAGAGATGAACAGATCGCGATGGCAGACGAGAGACTGTTAGATACCTATCTGGATAGTGGTACGGTTGAGACAGAGGATATCATCGAAGCAATTCTTGACAGAAAGATATTTCCGTGTTTCTGGGGATCAGCACTCAAACTCTCCGGTGTGCAGGAATTATTGGATGCGATGAAAGCCTATATGGTGATGCCTGCATATAATGCAGAATTTGGCGGACGGATCTTCAAGATATCGAGAGATGCAAAAGGGGAACGTCTTACCTATATGAAGGTGACCGGAGGAAGCTTAAAGTGCAGAGAGCAGATCGAGGGAACTGAAGGAAAAGTCAACCAGATACGGATTTATTCCGGTGCGCGTTATGAGACGGTAGAGGAGGCTCCTGCCGGAACGGTATGTGCGGTCACCGGGCTTGGTGAGACATCCGCAGGTCAGGGCGTTGGATGTGAACAGGAAAATGTATTCGCAGGACTGGAACCTGTGTTATCCTATAAAGTCAGCTATCCGGAGGACAAGGATGCAGTTGTCGTACTCCGGGATATCAGGCAGTTGGAGGAAGAAGAACCGGAGTTACATGTGGAGTTTGCACAGGAGACCCGGGAGATCTTTGTCAAGGTTATGGGACAGGTGCAGCTTCAGGTGCTGACACAGATCATAAAAGACAGATTTGGTTATCACATATCATTTGGTATGGGAAGGATCATATATAAAGAGACACTTGCAGAACCGGTAATGGGTGTCGGTCATTTTGAACCGCTTCGCCATTATGCCGAAGTGCATTTGCTGATGGAACCGTTGGAGCCGGGAAGTGGAATGCAGTTTGATACGATATGTAGCGAGGATGTACTCGATAAGAACTGGCAGAGATTGATCCTGACACATCTGGAAGAAAAAGAATACCGCGGCGTGCTGACAGGCGCACCGATCACAGATATGAAGATCACAGTGACCGCAGGACGGGCACATCAGAAGCACACAGAGGGCGGTGATTTCCGTCAGGCAACATATCGTGCAGTAAGGCAGGGGCTTATGATGGGGGAATGCAGACTGTTAGAACCCGTGTATGCATTCCGGCTGGAGATTCCTACAGAGATGACCGGGCGGGCGATGAACGATATCACGCGGATGCATGGACGATTTGCACAGCCGGAGATCGAGGGTGAAATGAGTATCCTGACAGGAACTGCACCGGTTGCTACGATGCAGGAGTACCAGCAGGATGTGACGGCATATACCAGAGGACAGGGTAAGTTATCCTGTACCCTGCAGGGATATGAGCCATGCCACAATGAAGATGAAGTGCTGGCGGCAAGTACCTATGATCCGGAGCTTGATATGGCAAATCCGGCATCATCGGTATTCTGTGCACATGGAGCCGGATATATCGTGGACTGGTACGATGTGTATGATATGATGCATGTAAAAGAAGATCCGGGATTTGCACTTGCAGGAATGGAAGATGTCCTGCGAAATATAACGTCAGAGCCTACTGAGGCAGACGAGGATAACCGAAAACGGATGGCGCGTGAGCGGCAGGACGTAGGTGCTCCGGTGTATGATGAGAAAGAGTTAGAGGATATATTTGTCCGTACCTATGGTTCAAACAGCCGGGAAAATGCAGCTTATAATAAAGCCGGTTTTAATCGGTATAATAAGAGTGTGTCGGAAGCGGACTGGTATGTGAAAAAGGCGGCAGAACATGGCAAGAGCAAGACCACCGGTGCGCAGACACCGGCTGTCGGATTAAAGACGGCGGATACTGGAATTGCCAGACCCGGAGCATACAGGAAGCAAAAGGGCGAGAAAGAATATCTGTTAGTTGATGGGTATAACGTGATATTTGCATGGGATGACCTGAAAGCGCTGGCAGCGGTGAACATCGACAGTGCCAGAGATAAGCTGATTGATATTATGTCGAATTATCAGGGGTATGTCGGCTGTGAGCTGATCCTCGTATTTGATGCTTATAAGGTGAAGCAGAATCCGGGCAGCATTACAAAGCATGGAAATATCCATGTGGTCTATACGAAAGAAGCAGAGACTGCCGATATGTATATAGAAAAGACGACACATGAACTTGGCAGAAAGTATAAAGTGACGGTTGCATCCTCAGATGGATTGGAACAGTTGATCATCATGGGGCAGGGTGCACTTCGAATGTCCTCCCGTGGGCTTCGGGAAGAAGTAGAACGTGTGAACCGGATACTGAGAGATGATTATTTGAAATAAAGGCTGAAGTGTTATGCGGCAAAGCAGATAAGAGAACGATATAAAGTAACGAATGGGCAAAGCAGAAAATATATAATGGAGAAATGGGTATGAAGAAATACATTATGGCACTTGATCAGGGTACGACAAGTTCAAGGGCGATTTTATTCGGAAAAAATGGAGAGATGGCGGCTGTATCACAGAAGGAGTTTACACAGTATTTTCCTGAAAATGGCTGGGTAGAGCAGGATCCGAAGGAGATCTGGGCGTCACAGATGAGCGTGATGATGGAAGCCAGAGAGACACTGGGAATTCCTGTTGAGGAGATTGCTGCGATCGGAATTACGAATCAGAGAGAGACAACGATCGTCTGGAATAAAGAAACAGGAGAACCGATATATCCGGCGATCGTGTGGCAGTGCAGAAGAACGGCAGACCGGATCGAGGCATTAAAAGCAGAGGGCTATGATACAGTGATCCGCGAGAAGACAGGTTTGATCGCTGATCCTTATTTTTCAGCTACAAAGATTGAGTGGATTCTCGATCATGTAGAGGGAGCGAGAAAACTTGCAGAGGATGGAAAGTTATATTTTGGAACGGTTGATACATGGCTGATCTATAAGCTGACCGGAGGCAAGGTTCACGCAACAGATTATACAAATGCATCCAGAACGATGCTGTTTAATATCCACACACTGGAATGGGATAAGGAATTACTTGAGAAATTCCGTATACCGGAGAGTATGCTGCCGGAGGTACATAATTCCAGTGAGATCTATGGCTATACAGACGAGCGGTTATTCGGTGGTTCGATTCCGGTTGCAGGCGTTGCCGGAGATCAGCAGGCGGCATTATTCGGACAGTGCTGTTTCGAACCGGGAGATACGAAGAATACTTATGGAACCGGCTGTTTCCTGCTGATGAATACGGGAGACAGGGCTGTTTATTCAGAACATGGGCTGCTTACCACGATAGCGATCGGACTGAACGGCAAAGTACAGTATGCGCTGGAGGGCAGTGTGTTTGTCGCAGGAGCCGCGATCAAATGGCTGCGTGATGAGATGAAGCTGATCGAGAAAGCCGGTGATACCGAGAGAATAGCGTTATCCGTTAAGGACAGCAATGGTGTCTATGTAGTTCCGGCATTTACCGGACTTGGTGCACCGTACTGGGATGCTTATGCCAGAGGTGCGATCCTGGGGCTGACCAGAGGAACGACAAGAGAGCACATCGTCCGGGCAACTGTAGAATCACTGGCATATGAGACTTACGATGTATTAAAAGCGATGGAGAGTGATTCCGGTATCAGCCTGAAGCAGTTACGTGTAGATGGTGGTGCAAGTGCAAATAACTTCCTGATGCAGTTTCAGGCAGATCTGTTGTCCGGCGAGATCATCCGTCCGGTTGTGACAGAGACGACAGCGCTTGGTGCGGCTTATCTGGCAGGACTGGCAGTTGGATATTATGATGATATAGAAGAGATAAAGAGCAATTGGAGCGTAGAGAGGGCATTTACATCGGAGATCGATGAGGAGATGCGCCGGATGCGGCTTTCCGGTTGGGAGACTGCGGTAAAGCGGGTACTTTTATAAGAATCGGAATTTATTAGATAGAATCTGTAAGCTGTTTTCAGATAAAAATAGCTTCAAATAGCAGGAGATTGAGACATGACAGATAAGATCAAAAACATACTAGAACAAATGACAATAGAAGAAAAAGCCACTATGGTGTGCGGTGCAAGTAACTTCAGTACCGCAGCAGTTCCTGAGTGTGGTGTACCGGCGATCCGTATGCTGGATGGCGGAACGGGAATTAATTATGAACAGCTGATCGGCGATCTGATCCTTGCATGGAGACAGAATCCGAGGGATGAGGAAGAAGCATGGCTGATGAAAGACTTCAGTGCTACAGAAGAACGTCATGTTATATTTGATTATTTCCGTCCTGATAAGCTGACAGAAAAGGAAATGAAGGTCTGGAAGAAGGTTCGGGATCACTTCAAGGATCAGTTTGTAAAGAATACAACAAATAATGAGACAACACTGGCATTTGTAGAGATGGCAGGGGATGCTGCGGCAGACATTATGTCGCCTGCATGTTTTCCATGTGGGATGATGCTTGGGGCTACATTTAACCCGGATATCGTGAATATGACAGGACATGCACTTGGACGGGAAGCACGGGCGTATGGCGTGCATATGCTTCTTGGAACACCGAATATCAATATCCACAGAGATCCATTGAGTGGAAGATTATTTGAAGGTTTCTCAGAAGATCCGTGTCTGGTGTCGAAGCTTGCACCGGAGTATGTAAAGGGTGTGCAGGAGGAAGGAGTAGCGGCAAATATCAAGCATTTTGCTGCAAATAATCAGGAAAAGAACCGTCAGGGGATCAATGAGACGATATCGGAACGGGCGTTGCAGGAGATTTATTTTCCGGGCTTCCGTGCCTGTGTAGAACAGGGGAAACCGGCAACTGTAATGTCAGCATATAATAAGATCAATGGTACGGCATGTACACAGAATAAATGGCTGTTAGATGACATCCTACGTAAATACTGGGGCTTTGACGGAATGGTTGTGTCAGATTGGGGCGCAGTCTACGATCCGATCGCAGCATTAAAAGCAGGAAATGACCTGAATATGCCGGGAGTTACAGCTGATCCTACAGTAGTCATGGAAGCAGTTGCAAATGGGGAACTGACCGAAGAAGAACTGGATCAGAATGTGGCGAGAATACTGGAACTGGCAGAGACTTACGCTGCACCGGAGTGCTATGATATGTCAGCGCAGTATATCATGGATATGTCGAAGCAGGCAGCCTATAAGACGGCTTGCGAGGGCATTGTTATGTTGAAAAATGAGAATGACATCTTTCCGATTCAGGCAAAGAGCAAGGCAGGAAGTGATTCGGTATTTGAGACAGCTGTGGAAGATGATCTTTTATCGGGTGTCGTTCTTTGCGGAAGCGGAGCTATCCGTTTATATGACTGTGGTACCGGAAGTGCAGGTATTACGACAGATAAGGACAGCAGCATCTACGAGGGGCTGATCCAAAATGGTGTCGAGGTGAGTATCGGAATACCGGCAGCAGGGAAGCGTGCAGGCATTTCCACCTATATCTGCGTTGCCAGAATACCGGGCATGGAAGGAAATGACCGGAAGGATATGAAGCTGTCCGCCGAGGATGCACAGATATTGAATCAGATGTTAGATCTGAAACGGGAAAATCCGCTTGTGAAGCTGGGACTTATCTTAAATGTAAGTGGACCGGTTGATCTGGCACTCTGGGAGCATGAGTTAGATGGTATCTTCTGTATGTTCTTACCGGGCATGGAAGGTGGACATGCAATGGCAGATATCTTAACCGGCAGGGTGAATCCATCCGGAAAGCTGCCGTTGACATTCCCAAAGAAATATCAGGATACGCCGACCTATCTGAATTTCCCGGGTGACGGATATCAGGTCAATTATGGAGAAGGCATCTACGTCGGATACAGATATTATGATAAGAAGATGGTAGAGCCGTTGTATCCATTTGGACATGGATTATCCTACAGTCATTTTGAGATCAGCAATGAGCGTGCAATCGGAGAGCAGTCTCCGGTAGAGATCATTTATCCGGATGGCAAAGTAGATAATAAGAAAATGCCGGTATTTACGGATTCAATCAAGATCGCTGTGGATGTGATCAATCAGGGACCGGAAGAATTCTCTGAAGGTATGGAAGTTGTTCAGCTCTATATCAGTGATCCGTATGCATCCATTTCAAAGCCTGTAAAGGAATTGAAAGCGTTTAAGAAAATCCGGCTGGCATATGGCGACCAGGAGAAGGTCAGCTTTACTCTGAAAAAAGAGGACTTTGCTTCATTTGACAGTGACCTGCATCAGTGGGTGGCAGAGGAAGGAATCTATAATATCCTGATTGGAAACAGCTCCCGGAATATCGTGTGCAGCATGCCTGTCTATCTGGATGCAAAGACAGCGTACAGCTACAGTCTGATGACACCGATCAAGATTCTGTATGAGAATTCTGTCACGAAAGAGCATATGAATCATCTGTGGCTCAGACTGGGACTTGATCTGTCCGACATTGATTACAAATACGAGTATGAGCCGCACACCAGATTGATCGACTTTGTCCATTTGAAATGTGAGCATCCGGAGCAGGAGGCACTGGATGAATTCGAACTTCGGGTTGGAAGCCTGAAGCGGGCGTAGATCAGGAAGTATAAAAGAAATAGGGAAATTATTTAATCGCATTTTGTCGAATTATAGTTTTTAATGGGGGTTTTAGTTGTTATATGTCAAGTTTTGTTGAATTGCTTTTATTTTTCGCGTAAATTGCTATAATATGGTTGTCTGCAGATAATAGAAAGATGGAGGTATATTATATGTTAAGAAAAAGAAGCTTATTAAAAACAAAACGAATTCTTTGTGTTATGGGGTGCATTACGTGTATGATGTTCAGCACAGTGTCATTTGCGAAGTCTTATGTGGGTAATGTTCCGTCATTGTCATATACTAAGAGTGGTATAAAGGTAACAGGAAATGCAAGTTATTTATATCGCGTTTCCAAGGATAAGATAAGTTCTTATGCCGCAATTGGAGGAGAAAATTATGGACATACCACAAAGAGTGGTCCATTTAATGGCGTGAAGATGAAATCTGACTTTACTGGTACTTCATGCGATTCAAAAGTATATGATGGAAAACGATCAGCAAGCAATTCCAAAAGCATTAGTACAAGTAATACAAGTGCAACAGTGAGCTATTATATTGAAGGTTCCAAGCAGGCATCTTTTACACTATTGGGTAACTAGTAATATCGTTTTTGCAATGTAACACAGTCTGTAACCGCGGGCAGGCTGTATTGTACTTAGGATAAGAGGGGATATTATGCGTATCAGGGATAAAGAGATATCTATCTTGTTTATTATTGGCTTTACTTTTCTATTTATATTGGTATGTACAGGTTATGTCACTGTATCGAATTGGTTATGGCAGTACAAAAAGCAGACTGTGTCCTATGAGTATACAAAAAATTTGTACATACATTCTAAAAATTCTTATAACGCAGCATATATGGATACGGAACTGTTGGACGAACAGGGATATGTGGAAATGGATGTTGAACAGCAGGCTGAGTGTCTGAAGTTATGTAAAAAAGATAATGACAGCATGGTCGATATTCTTTCGAATCAAGTGGTTACAACGTATCTTTCTGATTTGGGGTTAAAGGTTGGAGAGAGCAGAAAAATTGTTTTCTTAGATGTGATTTTTTCATATCAGGAAACATGGTATCGTGATCTGGCAGAGGGACAGTATCCTTTGACAGGTGACAACAGTACATTATGTGCTGTGCTTGGTGAAAGCTTGAAATCAGAAACAGTTACAATGAATGGAACGTCATATATTTGGATTGGAGATATGTACATTCCGGTTGTCGGCGTTTTTGAAAATTATAATGCTTCAGAAGAAGATGATTCTATCGTGTTATTCGGGGGACGGACAGTCTACCAGAATTCAAAATTTTTCCAGAAAGAATTAGGAAATATCATGAATGATGACGAGGTTCAGATAGCAATAGGTTCCAATGTGAAGCCGGTATCCAGTGAGACATTCGAGGATATGTTAAAACAGAATGATAATTTGTATCTGGGTGAACCGGGATATTTATTGAAACGTCAGTTAGCAAGACAAGAGGGTGGTTTGTCTAGAAATTTCTGGGATTATTTATATAACATAAAATCAATGGTTGTATGCATAATGGGACTGTTTGGAATTATTAATTGCGTTATGTTGGCACGCGTATGGACGATGCGTCGCCAAAAAGATTTTTTAGTGATGCGTCTGTATGGCATCAGTAATTGTAAAATTATTTGGCTTGTTTTTCAGGAATTATCTATGGTAGCTGGTATTGGATTGCTTCTGGCAGCAGTAATTTCCACTTCCTATATCAGCATAATAGATGGATGGCGGGCATCGGAGCATATGGTAGCATGGCTGATTTTGATTCTGGTATGCGGATTTGTTCTGACATTGGCAGTTTGTATCTTGTCTGTCTGCTTATTTATAAATAAGATGAAGTCCATACAGGTGACAAAAATATAAGGGGGAGAAAATGAAATTTCGTCATAGAATAAAATTTACAATTGATAATATTTCCCTGCATGGGAAACAGGTGCGAGCTGGAATTTTTATGAGCTTTTTTGCATTTCTTGTCCTAGGCGTAACAGTCTTTATTTTTAAAACGACTGGTCAGTTTCGAAAGGATACGCAAAAGGCTTTTGCAGAGGATATCTCTGGTGTTGGATGTATCGAAATCAGTTCGGATGATGAAAAAAAGGCAATGGACTTTATAAACAGAATGCGCACACAGGCTTATATTGCAATGGCAGGTTCTATTTCTGAATATGAAATTTCACAAGAAAACTGGGATGCTGTCAGCACCAGACAATCCGTGAACAAACGAATATTTGACGAACTTAGAGATGCAGATTCATATACGGAAGTATTGTTTGTTCAGAAAGATGTGTTTTCGTTGTTCGATATCAGACTGAAAAAAGGATCTGAAGATGTGAATACGGTGATGAAGAAAGGATATGTTCCGCTATATGTGGGATATAAATATCAAAAAGACCTGAAGATTGGGGATGTTTTGCCGGATTCAGATGATTTTGAATATATGGTGGCTGGATATATAGATAAAAATCAAAGCATGCCAGTGAATTCAATGGTTACAGTGGATAAATTTTCTTTTTATACGACTACATCATTAGATTATGCACTAATTGCTGTTGTGGATTGGGAACCGGATGCATGTGGAGAAAATATGTATTTTGAAATCGCAGATGGCTATAAGTTTCAAGATGTGAAATACAGGTTGACGCTGCTTGCAGGACAGCAAGGGGTGGAAATTGTAGTTTCAAATATAGCTGCAGTAATGGATGCGGCAGATGCGTCTACGAAATCCATAAGGCAGTATTTATTTGACTTGTTTGTAATTGTTGCAATATCTATTTGCGTATCACTTACCTGTTTTCAAAGTATGAATATTCTTACACGGAAATATGAATATGGAATTTTATACGCAAATGGCTTTAACGAAACAGATATGATTTTGATTATTGTTTTCGAGGAATGTTTTAAAATGCTTGTTTCGTTGATTTTGGTACTCCCGGTCCTGTCAATAATTGCAAAATATTTTTTTGAAGCAATTTATGAATCCCAAAGAATTTTAAATCAGATTATGTATAAAAATGTGCTGCCTGTTCTTATTTTGGCAGGGGCGGTTATTACAGCAGTTTCTTCCGTGTTTCCAATTGTGTTAATAAAAAAGAATTCGGCGTCCGAACTGATAGGAGATAAGACATGATTCAATTAAAGAATGTTACAAAGGTATATGAGACAGGTGGAGTAAAGACACCTGCGTTAAATGGAATTTCGCTCGATATAAAAGATGGAGAGTACATATCGATTATGGGGACTTCCGGTTCCGGTAAAAGTACGTTGTTAAATATTTTGGGTGGGATGGATACGTTAACGACTGGGGAATATTATTATAATGACATAGCGGTACATAAGTTAAAAGGGAATGCACTCCATAATTTCCGAAAAGAAAATGTAAGCTTTATCTTTCAGCAATTTGCACTTATGAAGCATTATACAGTTTTTGAAAATGTTGAAATACCGCTAATTGCAAATGGGTTATCCAAAAAACAGAGAAAAGAAATTGTTATGGAAAAACTGAAAGCGATGGGAATTGCAGATCTGGCAAAAAAACTTCCTGCCAATATATCAGGTGGACAGCAGCAAAGATGTGCAATTGCCAGAGCACTGGCATCGGACAGGGATATGATACTGGCAGATGAGCCGACCGGGGCTTTAGACAAAAAGACTGGTGTGGAAATTATGGAAACTCTGCGAAGTGTGAATGATATCGGGAAGACTTTGATAGTCATTACACATGATGAAAAAATTGCAGATATGGGTGACAGGATATTAAATATTGAGGATGGAAGGTTAATATGAGAAAAGTAAGATATAAGACAGCGAGATATAGAACAGGCGTCATTCTTGTGATACTGGTATGTACTATGCTGTGTGGCTGTGGAGAAAAAAAAGCTATATATGATGCAGCTTTGGGAGAGAAAGAAAGTGGATTAAAAGGCAGTTTGTCTGTTCCGAACGTGGTGTCTTATACGTTTGACGGAAACGGAGACAATACGATATCATTAAATACAGAGAATATTATAGTGCCGGAAACAGATTCCATGAAAACTGTATATTATGAAGAAGTAACAGTAGATAATGCATACAAACAGCAGATTGCAGAACATATATTTGAGAAGGATAAAGGGATATATGTATATGATGGAAGCAGTATGTCAGAGGATATGCTTGCGGAGATGGAAGCATATTATCAGAAATGTATAGACATAGCAATGCAGCAAAATGATACAAATGCACTTTCCATGTATAACGATATGTTTGCGGAGATTATAGAGAAAAAGGCATCTGCCAAAGAACTGGAAGCAGCAGGAAATTATGATGTAGATGTTTATATTGGATATATCAATGGCAGACTGTTTCTGCTTGATTTTACTTTGCAAAATGGTGGGTTTGAGCTGAAACGTTATGCGGAAGAATTAAACGCCGAAATGCTTTCGGTAGAAAATGTGACATATGCTATTGCTCATACGCAATATGGGGAGGGTGTGGAGCAGGATTTAGTACAGACGAATGATTTGAATGTAGCAACACTAGGAAAAGAGGAGATGGTTGCACAGGCAGAAGATTTTCTGAAGCGTATTGGAATTACGGATGCAGAGGTTGTGGAAACAGCAGCTTCCGAATGGTTGTGTTATGATTTGGTTCTGGGGCAGAATGAACCGAAGACCGTTTATGATGGCTATTATATCACCTTTGCAGATACGGTTGATGGTTATTCTCCATATATAGGATATTTTGATTTTGTAGAAAGCTTGAATGAATCCGGGGAACGAAAAGAAGGATTAACGACACAGACATATGAAGTAAATATAAATGATAATGGAATTATAGGTGTGGTATGCCATGATAACTATCGAAGAACTGGGAAGGTGGAAGATACAAAGCTGTTAGCATGGGATGATATGCTTACTGTGGCAAATGACAATATTAAAAATTATTATTCAAATAAAAAAATATCGGGAAATATTACCTTTAATTATGTGGAATTGTCGTATTATATGGAGAAACTGAAGGATGGTTCATATGCACTCAAACCAGTATGGGTATTTTTGTCATTAGACGATATGCTGATTACTTATCATTCGGATGTGTATCCAAATGAATTATTGATAATTGATGCAGAAAACGGAACCCCAATTGACATAAAATAGTCAAAGGTTATTGAAAGGAAGAATTAGTTTATTGCGTTGAAGTAAAAAAGTGCTTGCATTATTTTAAAAAGCTGTTATACTATACTCACGCCAACGCGTTAAAGTGAGAAAATAAATAGAAAGAGCGTTGGATAACCCTGGGAGTTTGATCGGCTCATCAGGTGATAAAAAAGATTTAGGAGGAAACAGCGATGATAGGCGGAGATATGATCACGTACAGACCTGATATTCAGGTGCTTGATGCTACAATTCGAGATGGAGGACTTGTCAACGATTTTTATTTTACAGATGAATTTGTAAAAGCACTTTATGAAGCAAATTTGAAGGCTGGTGTTGATTATATGGAATTCGGCTACAAGGCTTCCAAGGAGATGTTCGATGTAGAAAAGTTCGGAAAGTGGAAGTTCTGTGACGAAGAAGCCATTCGCAGTATAGTCGGAGAGAATAATACAGAGATGAAGATATCTGTTATGGCGGATGTTGGAAGATGCGATTACAAGACAGATATTATTGACAGAGCAGACAGTGTTATTGACATGATACGTGTGGCTACATACATCAACACCATGCCTGCTGCGATCGAGATGATAGAGGATGCACATGCAAAGGGATATGAGACGACCTGTAACATTATGGCAATCTCAAAGGATCAGGAGTCAGAGATCGATATCGCTCTTGAGATGTTAGGCAAATCAAATGTAGACGGAATCTACATTGTAGACAGCTACGGATCTTTATACCCGGAGCAGATCCAGAGACTGACACAGAAATATGTGGCAGTTGGAGAGAAATACGGTAAGAAGATTGGTATTCATGCACATGACAACATGAAGATGGCATATGCAAATACTGTTGAAGCAATGAGACATGGAGCAAGCATGTTAGATGGAACGGTAAGCTCTATGGGACGAGGTGCAGGAAATTGCGCGATGGAATTGCTGCTTGGCTTCCTTCGTAATCCAAAGTACAATCTGTACCATATCCTGAAGTTCATTGAGCGTTACATGGTTCCGTTAAAGGAAAAGGGTGATGCTGTATGGGGCTATGATGTACCGTACATGCTGACCGGTATGCTGAACCAGCATCCAAGAGAGGCCATTGATTTCATCAAACAGGGCAAACACGAATACGCTGACATGTACAGCTACTTACTTTATCGCGAATAAGCAACTGTGAGTAGTAGCTTGTGCTGTATTACAGATATTGTTCAGCTTGGCAGATAATAATATATGAAATAAAAATGGAAGACAGTATTTACTATATGTAACAAGTTGGATGTCAAGACTTGCGAATCATATGGAAAACTGTCTTCCATTTTATTTACGCTTTGGAGACTGTAGATATAATATAAGTTCTACGAACTTCGAGCAGTATCTTCAAGACGTACCCCGTTCAGAAAAAGCATTACCAGCCAATGCCGGTACCAGCCGACAGTATGGGTTGACGGATATCAACGATCATAGCGAGGCTTTCGTAATGAGGTTTGCGCTAGCTGCCTGCATTAAGCCCATTGTTTGAGCCTGAAAGGCGAGTTTGGGCGACTGCAGGCAAATGGGCGCGTGAACCGAATAGAAAACGAAGCGTATCGGAGATATCCGTCAACCCATACTGTACGGCGTACGGTGTACGGTGGTGTACAGGAAATAAACAACTGTACAAAATGTGGGGTTTGTGGTATTTTTTACTATATGTGTTTTGACAGTCGATTAGGTGCTGTCAGGCGGTAAGAAATGAAAAATAGATTTGATATAAGAGGTGGCAGATAAGATGGATTATAACAAATTAGCAGAATTAATATTCCCGGATATAACAGGAACGGTAGACGATCTCGAAGCAAGATTTCCAAAGAGAGACTTGCCGGAGGGTGCGAAGGTAACGAGATTTGCGCCAAGCCCAACCGGATATATGCATATCGGTGGTTTATATGCTGCTATGATATCAAGAAAACTTGCAAAGCAGAGCGGTGGTGTGTTTTATCTTAGAATAGAAGATACAGACAGAAAGAGAGAGCTTGAAAATGGCGTGGAGGAGATCATCAATTCCTTAAACAAGTTTGATCTTGGATTTGATGAGGGACCATTTGAAGGAAGCCCTGTCACATATGCACCATATAAGCAGAGCGAGAGAAAAGAGATCTATCAGATTTGCGTTAAGAAGCTGATGCAGGAGGGATATGCATATCCTGATTTTACAACTGCGGAAGAACTGGATGCGATAAGAGCAAAGCAGGAGGCTGCAAAGGTAGATATCGGATATTATGGAGAGTATGCAGTTGGAAGAAATCTGACATACGAGCAGATCGAGGAGAAATTGGCAGCCGGAGAGCCTTATGTTGTCAGACTTAAGAGCCCGGGCGAGGCAGGCAAGACAGTTGTTTACAGTGACCCGATCCGTGGTAAGATCGAGATGCCTGAGAACATGATGGATGTTGTACTGTTAAAATCTGACGGAATCCCAACCTATCATTTTGCACATGCAGTAGACGATCATTTTATGAGAACAAATATGGTCATCCGTGGTGATGAATGGCTTGCATCCTATCCGCTTCATAAGCAGTTATTTGAACTGTGCGGATTTGAACTTCCTGAGTATGCACATATTTCACCAATTATGAAGATGGAAATATCCGTCGATGAGGATGGAAATGAACATCAGCATAAGAGAAAGCTTAGTAAGAGAAAAGACCCGGAGGCAGCCGTTGGCTTCTATCAGGAGCAGGGCTATCCATCCGAGAGTGTACTGGAATATCTGATGACGATCGCCAATTCCAATTATGAGGAATGGCATGCAGCAAATCCGGATAAGACGATCGATGATTTTACATTGTCACTTGCGAAGATGCCGGCATCCGGTGCGTTATTCGACATGGTGAAGTTAAATGATGTCAGCAAAGAGATGATCTCCACATTTTCAGAAGAAAAGTGCTATGAGAAGATCATGGCATGGGCAAAAGAATTTGATGAGAAGCTGTATGAATTTGGCACAAATGATAAAGAGAGCTTCTTAAAGACGATCAGTCTCTGGAAGATGTCCGGAAATAAAGTCCGTAAGGATGTTGGCAAGTGGTCAGATCTGGCAGAGATGTTCGGCTATCTCTATGTGCCGGAGGATGAGCTGAAGCTTTCCTACGAGATCGACGAGAAGTATAATGCAGATCAGATGGCAGAGATCATCAATGAATATAAGAAGGATCTGTTCTTAGATGCTGAGAACTGGTTTGCCGAGATGAAGGTGATGGGCGACAAGCTGGGCTATTGTCCGAATGTCAAGGAGTATAAGAAGAATCCGGATGCTTATAAGGGATCGATCACAGATGTCTGCACGATCGTTCGTGTGGCAGTAACCGGTAAGAAGAATTCACCGGATCTTGCTACGATCATGAACGTGATCGGCAAGGATCGTACGATCGGAAGACTGGATAAGTTCCTGGCAGCGATCGGCAAGTAAGATAATAGAAATACAGGCAGAGTTTTATATATCTTAAAAAGGAGGCAGTGGCGAATCACTGATCGGCAGTAGTGGAATGAAACGTGGAAGTCGACAGGATTTGGCTACGGATGATTATGAAGAAGAAAACATACGAAGGATACACATATGTAGACGGTGGTGTCTGTGCAGCAAAGGGATTTGTGGCAAATGGTATAAACTGCGGACTGAATTCCGATAAGAATAAGAATGATCTGGGTATGGTTTACAGCAGTACAGTCTGTAATGCAGCAGCCGTATATACACAGAACAAGGTAAAGGGTGCGCCAATCCTTGTAACTAAGGAGCATCTGAAGGCAACAGGCGGCAAAGCCATGGCAGTTGTCGTTAATTCAAAGAATGCAAATACCTGTAATGCTGATGGCGTGGAAAAGGCAGAGCGGATCTGTGAGCTGGCAGCAGATGCACTGGGAATCGATGCAGATATGATCATCAATGCATCGACCGGTGTGATTGGTCAGATCATTCCGATCGAACCATTTGAAGAGCACATGAAAGAGCTTGCTGGCGGTTTAAGTGCCGATGGCAATGATAAGGCTGCAAATGCGATCATGACGACAGATACAGTTGATAAGCAGGTTGCAGTAGAATTCACACTTGGTGGCAAGACCTGTCGTCTTGGTGGAATGGCAAAGGGAAGCGGTATGATCCATCCGAATATGGCAACCACGCTGAACTTTATCACAACGGATGTTGCAATCTCAGCCGATATGATCCAGAAGGCTCTGAGTGAGATCGTAAAGGTAACCTATAATTGTCTGTCTATAGATGGTGATACATCGACAAATGATACTTTAAGTGTCATGGCAAACGGACTTGCAGGAAATGAAGAGATCGTAACAGAAAATGACGACTATGCAATTTTCAAGAAAGCACTGTACATCGTTATGGAGTGTATGACGATGATGCTCGCAAGTGATGGAGAGGGCGCAAGCAAGATGCTGGAATGTACAGTATCAGGAGCACCGGATCAGGACACAGCGATCATCGTTGCAAAGAGCATTATCCGTTCCCCACTGACCAAATGTGCGATGTTTGGTGAAGATGCAAACTGGGGACGTATTCTCTGTGCGATCGGATATGCAGAAGCAGATTTCGATATCGATAAAGTAGATGTAGATCTTGAATCTGAGAAGGGAATCGTAGAGGTGTGCAGAAATGGTTCCGGTATTCCATTTTCTGAGGAAAAAGCCTCTGAGGTATTATCTGAGGATGATATCTATATTAACGTCAATCTGAATCAGGGCGAAGCATCCGCCAAGGCGTGGGGCTGTGACCTGACTTATGATTACGTTAAGATCAACGGGGATTATCGTTCATAAATAAAAGGTGGCAGGTCAGATATTGACCTGTCACCTTTTTGCTTAATACCGTGTATCTACTGAAAAGCCTGTTTGCTGCAGGGAAGATTTCGTTATGGTTCGGAACCAGTGAATGGAGGAGTTGTAGTTTCCCTCTACTACTGTTACGGAATCGCTCGTATGTGAGATGACGATAACGGAATGATAATTACCGATCCGGATATGGTCGCCGTTCTTGATTGCGGAGAAATCTTTATGCGTTTTTACAGGTGCATCTTTGCCGAATACAGTATCACTGATCTTTCCGGCAAGGGCGATACAGCCATAGCAGTACATGTTCTTTGCCTTCCAGAAATAGAAGTCGTCATTTGTCCATGTTGTACCTTCTTTATATGTATTCTGTAATGCAAGGATTTTCTTTTTTACAGTCTCTTCACGGGATTCTTTTTTCGCTGCTGTAACAGTGACCTTGCACTTTAATGTCTTTATCTTTCCGTTCTTTTTATAGGTAGCTTTAATAACGGTGGAGCCTGCCTTTTTTGCAGTAACCTTACCTTTCTTTGAAACTGTGGCAATCTTCTTATTAGAAGACTTCCATGTTACCGTTCCCTTTACATTTTTTGTTTTTAACTGGTAAGTTTTGCCCTTCTTCAGCTTTAAAGATGTTTTATTCAGCGCAGCTTTCTTGGCCGTAGTCTTGCTTACGGTAAGGGTGGCATCATTTGTGGTTGTATTTGTAGTAGAAGTGGCAGTGTTTATAGCTGCGGTCTTACTTGTGGCAAGGGCAGCATTGGTGCCTGTGTATGTACTGACAGCGGAAACTGTGCGCTCATTTAAAGTTGCTGCCTGAACTGCTGCCTGTGCTGGCAATGCAGTTACGATAACCATACCGAGCAGGCTGCATCCGATGATTGTACGTTTCCAGAAAGAATTGGAATGTTTCATAGAAATTACCTCCGAATTATGTAATTAAAATATTTGATCTGTTAACTTAATAAGTCCCCCCATATCAGCTAATGCAGATATTTATATTATATATGTAATTTTAGACAGGAACAACCGGAAATATATGGTGATGTCCCATTTTATATTTTAGAATTTCGTACGCAAAAAAGAACTCTATAATGAAATCCTTTTTGGAAGAGGCGCAGCTATGACCCTTTGGCTGATGTCATATATCAATCAGCAATATTCGATATAGCAGATTGGTTATCGACCGGCAGGTGGTCTTATAACGAGACTGCCTGCTTTCTTTAATTCTGTTTCTTTCATATTTGTTCAAAAAACTTCAAAAAAAATGCAAATTAATGATTGATTCTGAACGAAATGTGTGTTAATATAAATCTAAGTTGAACGAATATGATTGATTTTGGATGAAAAATCGGTTATAATGCATATATATGAATTGAATTGCAAATAATAAAATGATTTGATAATAAGGAGACCTATATATATGCTTACGGAAGAAAGATATAACAAGATACTGGAAGCTCTGAAGAACAAAGGAACGATCACAGTTGCAGAAATGACAGAGTGCACAGGAGCATCAGAATCAACCATAAGGCGGGATCTTATCGCTCTCGATGAAATGGGAAAACTGAATAAGGTACACGGAGGAGCTACAGCAGTTGCACACCAGTTTATTGCAGATGAGATTGCGGTCAGTGTAAAAGAGCAGCTCTGTGTGGAAGAAAAGAAAGCAATTGCGCGGTATGCGGTGAATATGATCAATGATGACGATTTTATTTTCATAGATGCAGGAACAAGTACCGGATGGATGATCGAGTATCTGGAATCAACCAGAGCGACATTTGTCACAAACGGAATTGCACATATCAAACGGCTGATGAACAAAGGACTTCGGGCATACATGATCGGAGGACTCGGAAAGCCGGTCACAGAATCTACGGTAGGTGCAGATGCTGTAAATAATATGAAGATGTTCAATTTCTCAAAATGCTTCCTTGGAACCAACGGTGTACATACAGATTACGGTTTCACGACAGTCGATGTAGAAGAAGCACTTGTAAAGATGGAAGCGGTCAACCGATCTTATGCAAGTGTTGTCCTTGCCGATCACACGAAGTTTGACAAGGTTACAGCGGTTACATTTGCAGGAATCAAGAAGGCGTGTATTATCACCGACCGACTTGTAAATGATAAGTATGCAGATGCAACAGTCATAAAGGAGGTAATGAAGGAATGATCTACACAGTAACTTTCAATCCGGCAATCGATTATGTTGTCAGAATAGAAAAACTGGAAATCGGTTCGGTAAACAGAAGCAGAGAAGAAGCCCTGTTCTACGGTGGAAAGGGAATCAATGTTTCGACAGTCCTTAAGAATTTGGGCGTAGATTCTGTAGCACTTGGATTTGTTGCAGGCTTTACCGGAAAAGCGATTGAAGAAGGAGTCGCTGCCCTTGGTGTAAAAGCTGATTTCATCACGGTTTCAGATGGCGTTAGCAGAATCAATGTTAAGCTGAAAGCCGGAGAAGAAACAGAGATCAATGGAAAAGGCCCCAATATCAGCGATGCAGAACTGGAAGAACTTTATAAGAAATTAGATGGTTTAACAGACGGTGACTGTCTGGTTCTGGCAGGAGCGATCCCACCATCTTTACCATCTGATGTGTACGAGAAAATCATGGCAAGACTTGCAGGCAAGAAGGTTGATATCGTAGTCGATGCTACGAAGGATCTCTTGTTAAATGTTCTCAAGTATCATCCGTTTCTTATCAAGCCGAATAACTTCGAGCTTGGAGAAATGTTTGGCGTAACACTTCATTCCGATGAGGAGATTGAAGAATATGCAAAGAAATTACAGGCACTTGGAGCAAGAAACGTAGCGGTCTCTATGGCAGGAGACGGATCTATGCTGATCACAGAGACCGGAGAGACATACAGAATGGGCGTTCCAAAAGGAAAAGTTGTTAATTCTGTAGGAGCCGGAGATTCCATGGTGGCAGGATTTATCGCAAGCTATTTTGCAGAGCATGATTACAAGAAAGCATTAAAATACGGCGCAGCAACAGGCAGCGCAACCGCATTTTCAGAAGGACTTGCAACTAAAGACCAGGTTGAGAAGCTTTTAGGACAATTTTAACAGTTGGGGAAAAGGGAGAAGAACCGACTGACCTGACCAGATCCTGATAAACCGGTATTTGAGTAAAGGAGAATGAGTATGAGAATAAGGGAGTTATTAAAAAAAGAAGGAATTGCCCTTGGTGTAAAAGTAGATTCTAAAGACGCAGCGATCGATTATCTGATCGATCTTCATGCAAAATCGGGCAATATAACAGATAAGGCAGAATTCAAGAAAGGAATTCTTGCAAGAGAGGAATCCGGTTCGACCGGAGTTGGAGAGGGAATCGCAATTCCTCATTCCAAGAATGCAGCAGTTAAGCAGCCGGGACTTGCAGCTATGACAGTACCGGACGGTGTAGATTATGATTCATTAGACGGACAGCCTGCAAACCTGTTCTTCATGATCGCAGCACCGGAAAAGGGCGCAGATGTACATCTGGAAGTATTATCAAGACTCAGTATGTTGCTGATGGATGAGAACTTCAGAGCAGAACTTCTTGCAGCAAAGAATGCAGATCAGTTCTTAGATATCTGCAGCAAATATGAGATGGAAAAGTTCGCGGATGAACTTGGAGAAGCAACAGAAGATAAGAAAGAAAACGCACCGGAAAAGACAGGATACAGAGTCCTTGCAGTTACAGCATGTCCGACCGGTATCGCACATACATTTATGGCAGCGGAAGCCCTTGAGAAAAAAGGAAATGAAATGGGCATTACGATCAAGGTTGAAACAAATGGTTCCGGCGGTGTTAAGAATCGTCTGACAGCAAAGGAGATTGAAGAATGTGATGGTATTATCGTAGCAGCCGATAAGAATGTAGAGACCGCAAGATTTGACGGCAAGCCAGTTCTTTTTACAAAGGTAGCAGATGGTATCCACAAACCGGAAGAGCTTATCAATAAAGTGATCGATGGCAAGGTTTCGGTGCATCATGAGAGTGGAAAGAAAGCAGAGGAAGAAAGCGCAGGCGGAGTTGGAAGTCAGATCTACAAGCATCTGATGAGCGGTGTATCCCATATGCTTCCATTCGTTATCGGTGGCGGTATCATGATCGCACTGGCATTTCTGATCGATACAATCTGTGGATATGGTTCAACCGGTGGTTCAAACTTCGGTACCTGTACACCACTTTCCGCATTCTTTAAATATGTCGGAGATCTGTCCATGGGACTGATGGTTCCGGTACTTGCAGGTTATATCGCATATTCGATCGCAGATCGTCCGGGTCTTGCAGTTGGATTTACCGGCGGACTTCTTGCTTCATCCGGTAATGCAGCGATCGCAAAATATATATGGGCAGGTGCAAGTCTTTCCCCATTCCAGAATTTTATTGCAAAATTCGGTTTTGTAGGCGAAGGCTCCGGTAATACAGTATCCGGTTTCTTAGGTGGTATTCTTGCAGGTTTCCTTGCAGGTTATATCGTACTTTTATTAAAGAAGATGTGTTCAAAGTTCCCTCAGTCATTAGAGGGTATCAAGCCAACATTGATCTATCCGTTAGTTGGTATTTTTCTTGTAGGCGTATTGATGGTATTTATCTTTAATCCATTGATCGGCCTTATAAATACAGGACTTTCCAATATGCTTACATCACTTGCAGATAAGAATCTGTTAGCTCTCCTTGGTCTGATCCTCGGAGCAATGATGGCGATCGACATGGGCGGTCCTATCAACAAGGCAGCTTATGTATTCGGCTCGGGAATGCTTTCTACAGCAGCAGACCTTGTATCAGCCGGTGCATCCCAGAGTGATGCAGCCGTTCAGGCATGTTACATTTCCATGGCAGCCGTAATGATCGGCGGTATGGTTCCACCAATGGGAATTGCACTTGCATGTAAGCTGTTTCCTAAGAAATTCACAAAGGCAGAAAGAGGCTCAGCCGTTTCTAACTTTGTAATGGGTTGTTCCTTCATCACAGAGGGTGCGATTCCATTTGCAGCAGCAGATCCGCTTCATGTTATCCCATGTACCCTGGTTGGTGCAGGTGTAGCAGGAGCATTATCAGCAGCATTCAAATGTACACTGATGGCGCCACACGGAGGAATCTTCGTATTTGCAACAGTAGGACATCCATTATTCTACATTCTTTCATGGGTGATCGGTTCTGTAGTAACCTGTTTACTGCTCGGTCTGATCAAGAAAAATGTAGCAGAAGAATAAAAACAAAAACCCTATCCTTTTTAATAACGGTGGGAACAGAAAGAATCTGTTCCTGCCGGATATAAATAAAACAGGAATATTTCAAATATTAAATCAAAAGTATCAATGTTGATCATGCGTTTGTCCGAATCGGACAAATGATAAAAGAAATAAAAAGAGATATAAAAAGGAGAAGATAATTATGGTATCACAGACAGTTAAAGTTATTAATGAGCAGGGATTACACATGAGACCGGCAGGAGTATTTGCAAAGGAAATGACAAAGTTCAAATGTAACGTAACAATCGATATTGCCGGTAAGAGAATCAACGCAAAGAGCGTTATGCTGATCATTGCAGCATGTATTAAGTGTGGAACAGAGATGACAATTGAGTGTGACGGTGAAGACGAGCAGGCAGCTCTCGCAAAGGCAGTAGAGTTGGTTGAATCCGGCCTTGGCGAATAGTCAGACAGCATTCTTTCATCTGGAAAGCGGGGTAGAAGATATGTTAAAAGGAATAGGCGGCTCAGCCGGTTATGGCATCGGAAAGGTTGTCATCATCAGTGATGGCAAACCGGAATATAAGCAGCATACAGTAACAGATACAGATGCTGAACTTCAGAGATTTGAGAATGCTATGGAAGTTTTTGTTGAAAAGACTCAGAAAATGGCAGATGCAATGAAAGAAAAGGTTGGAGGACATAATGCAGAGATCCTGGAAGGACATATCGTTTTGATGAGTGATCCATTTATGCAGGATCAGGTCAAGGAGTTGATCGGTAATGGCGAATGTGCAGAAGCAGCCGTTGACAGCGTATGTGATATGTTCGTATCCATGTTCTCCCAGGTAGATGATGAACTGACCAGACAGAGAGCAACTGACGTAGGAGATATCCGTGTCCGTATGCTTAAGATCCTTACCGGTACGCCGGATATTAATATCGGAGATGTTCCGGCAGGTACAGTGATCGTCGCAAAGGATCTGACACCATCCATGACAGCAGGAATCGTAAAGGAAAATGTAGCAGGTATTATCACCGAGATTGGCGGTAAGACTTCTCATTCAGCTATTCTTGCAAGAGCACTTGAGATCCCTGCTGTACTTAGTGTAGATGGTATCGTAGATCAGGTGTCCGATGGTATGATGGCAGTTGTAGACGGATGCGAAGGCGTTTGCATCTTAGAACCTGCGATGGATGAGATCGCAGAATATGAGACAAAGCGTGCAGATTACCTGAAAGAGAAGGAACTGCTTGAGATCTACAGAGGAAAAGATACAGTAACTGCTGATGGAACAAAGGTAGCTTTATATGGCAATATCGGCAATCCGGAGGATGCCAAGGGTGTTGTAGCTGCTGATGGTGAAGGCGTAGGCTTATTCCGTACTGAGTTCCTGTTCATGGGAACAGACAGCTTGCCAACAGAGGACGAGCAGTTTGAAGCATATAAGGCAGCAGCCGAGACGATGCAGGGTAAAGAAGTTATTATCCGTACACTGGATGTCGGCGGTGACAAAGATATCCCGTATCTCGGATTGGAAAAAGAAGACAATCCGTTCCTTGGTTTCCGTGCAGTCAGATATTGTCTGAAAAATGAGGACAGCTACAAGGTACAGCTTCGTGCATTGCTTCGTGCGAGTGCATTTGGCGATATTAAGATCATGGTTCCGCTTGTTACCTGTGTGGATGAGATTCGACGGGTAAAAGAACTGGTAGCGGAACTTAAGAAGGAGTTAGATTCAGAGAAAATCGCATATAACAAGGATATTCAGGTCGGCGTTATGATCGAGACTCCTGCAGCCAGCCTGATCGCAGATCTTCTGGCAAAGGAAGCTGATTTCTTCAGTATCGGTACAAATGATCTGACCCAGTACACAATGGCAGTTGACAGAGGAAATGCCAAGGTTGCATATCTGTATTCCGCATACAATCCTGCTGTTCTTCGTTCTATGAAGAATGTTATTGAAGCAGGAAATGCAGCAGGCATCATGGTAGGTATGTGTGGTGAAGCAGCTGCTGATCCGTTACTGATCCCACTTCTGATCTCCTTTGGACTGGGAGAGTTCAGTGTATCGGCAACTTCTGTTTTAAGAACCAGAGGCACGATTGCCAAATGGTCAAAGGCAGATGCAGATGCTCTTGCAGCAAAAGCATTGTCCTTATCCACAGAAGCTGAAGTGGCTGAACTGTTAAAAGCCTCCGCAAGATAAGCGAAAAACCCATATCTGTTTTGTTTGGAACAGAATGAAAGATATTAAAAGCAACTAGTACTATAATTACACCTATTATTCCGCAAGTCGTTTGCACTCTATTTCAACGCAGCGGTACTAAGCTCCTTGCCTATGGCAACTCGCTAAGGACCGGCGTTGAAAAAGGCTTGCTACATAATAGTGTAATATATAGTAACTGTTGCTTTTGTAATATATCGGATAGTTCCAAACAAAACAGATATGAAAGTTTCTGCAATTAACGCAGGATGAACTTTAAAAGTGCATTATTTTTTGAGGCGGTTTTCTGCATATTTGAATAGCCGGGTAAATGTCAAGAATAAATTTTTTACAAAATTTGAAAGCTTGAGTGTGGTTTTTTCCGAATTTCTTACGAAAATTAATTTGCACTGGAATTTTATGGAAAATATTTGGTAATATTAATAATATAGAAGTCTGAAATAAAAAAGTTATTTTTTAGCCGTAGCGGCAAGACGAAACAGGGCACATATTGGCAGTTGGAGATGTTTTCAATAGGTAGAGAGGAAGATAGGTTATGTTTGAAAACGAAAAAGTGAAACATGTAAAATTTGGTGAGGGGAATGTAGTTGAATGTGATGGTACACACATCCGTATTTTATTTCAGTGTGAGAATATAGAAAAGACTTTCACTTATCCGACCGTATTTGAGAAGTTTGTAAGATTTGACAGTCAGGACGCACAGGATAGGGTCACAGATGATCTGAATACCGCAAAAGAGGAGGCTGCAAAGCTGGAAAATCTCAGAAAATTATTCATGGCTGAGCAGGCAAAGAAGCGAAAGCTGGAGAAAGCAGCCAAGGCAGCAAAGAAAAGATAAAGCAAGAGCACCCGGTCGGGGGATCAGCCCATCTTCTTCCATTGAGCGAAGACTGTTGGTCAGAACCTTCTGGCTGATGCCGGTCAGATCACGTTTAAGTTCGTTGAAATAAGGCTACCGCAATCCCATTGGCTTTAGACAATGGGTAGTTCACTACTGAGAATACTTACTTCATAAAAACTTCATACAAAAAAGTTCTTGACTTGGAGTAAGGTTCAAAGAGTATGATAGGAGTGTACGAAAAAGGTATGCTCCTTTTTCGTATATAAATACGGGAAACATCAGAACATAAGAGCATAAGCTCTGAAGCAGGTTTAAGTAAGATGGAGAGTGATAGTATGAAGACTACAAGCAGAGAAGAATTTGAGAAGCAGAACGTATTTGGAACAGGAACAGCAAATACAGCATATGCACAGTATTTTATCGGAGATTCCTTTTTGAATCCACTGACCGATCCCAATAAGACAGCAGTATTTCTTGCAAATGTAACATTTGAACCGGGATGCCGTAACAATTGGCATATCCATCACGCAACAAAGGGCGGTGGACAGCTTCTGATCTGCACAGCCGGAGAGGGCTGGTATCAGGAAGAAGGAAAAGAGGCAGTCAGTCTTGTACCGGGAACTGTAATTACGATTCCGGCAGAGGTAAAGCACTGGCATGGTGCAAAGAAGGATAGCTGGTTTTCCCATATCGCAGTAGAAGTACCGGGGGAGAATTGCAGTAATGAATGGTGCGAACCGATTACAGATGAAGAATATAATAAGTTAGCATAGGAAAGGTGGATCTATCATGGCAGTAAAGCAGACAGCAGGAAGAACACAGCTTGGAGAATTTGCTCCAAAGTTTGCAGAATTAAATGATGATGTATTATTTGGTGAGGTATGGAGCAGAGAGGATAAGCTGTCCCTCAGAGACCGGTCACTGGTAACTGTAGTTGCATTAATGGCACAGGGGCTTACCGATGAATCCTTCCGTTATCATCTGATGAGTGCAAAGGCAAACGGAATCACACAGGAGGAAATTGCAGAGATCGTTACACATGCAGCTTTTTACTGTGGATGGCCAAAGGCATGGGCAGTATTTCGTATGGCAAAAGAAGTCTGGGCAGAAGAAGATAAGTAGGAGAAATGTGGCAGTTGTGGTATAATGAACATCGGTGTACCATAATAAAATGTAGACAGGAGACGGCATGGAAAAGTTAGTATTAATACATGTAGATGACATCGAATATCACAAGATACAGAATATTGCAAGCCGGTTGAAGATCGCTGTAGATCGGATACCGGATGAGATAGTGACAACGAATTATAAGCTGGGTGAGCTTGTAAATGGAACCTATAAAAACGCTGCAGATACGATAGATGGAACTGGTCGGGAACAGGAAAATGTGACAGGACATTCTTCAGAGACAGGGGCGGTGAACGCACAGGCAAAGAGCCGTGCAGACAGCTTAATTCTGGTATGCAATCTGAAAGAAAAACGGCTGGATAAGATGTTGTTTGAGCTTCGTCATGCTGAGGTGAAGGTTATGTATAAAGCCATTCTGACACCAAGCAATCAGAACTGGACAGTGAAGCTTCTTATGCAGGAGCTTCGCAAGGAGCGGTTTGTAATGATGCGAAAGTAGAAAATGGAGCGTACAGAGAGAACTCTGTATGCTCCATTTTTGTAGTGAATTTCGGTGATGCAATAGCAGATTTGCTATGATAAAGATGGCAGACATCATGTCAGGCTTTCGGCTGCTGCTGGGTGATACAGTGGATATTGCCGCCTCCATAAGCGATTTCTTCGGTACGGACACCGATAACCTTACGTTCCGGGAACATGGACTGCACCTGACGGATTGCAAGAGCGTCATTTTCGTCACCGTACTGTGGCAGGATGATGCCGCCATTTACGATCAGAAAATTCAGATAAGAGGCGATCGCAAGGTCACCGTTTTTTCTTGGAGTGCTTCCGGGAACTGCATCGACTGTGTCCATGCCCTTCAGATAAACCGGAGCTTTGGTTGTACAGAGCTTATGGACGATCAGTTTCCTGCCTTTGGCATCTACAGCATTTGACAGGGTGTGGTAAGCGGCCTGTGCTTCTTTATAGAATGGGTCAGTCGGATCATCCGTATAGATGCAGGCAACTTCACCGGGACGGACGAAGCAGGCAACATCATCGATATGTCCATTTGTCTCGTCGGGATCGATGCCGTCCTTGATCCAGATGATCGTATCGACATTCAGATAATCTTTTAATTTCTGCTCGATCTGAGCTTTTGTGAGATGAGGATTTCTTCCCTTTGACAGCAGGCACATCTCGGTGGTGATCAGTGTACCTTCCCCATCGACATGAAAAGAGCCGCCCTCTAATATGAAATCATCGGTTCGGTAAGAATCAATCTGTTCCAGTTCGCAGATCTTGGATGCGATCTGATCATCCTTATCCCATGGGAAATACAGACCATCGACCAGACCACCCCAGGCATTAAAGGTCCAGTCACAGGCACGGGTTTCGCCTTTATCATTTATCAGAAAAGTTGGTCCCATATCTCTGCACCATGCATCGTTGCTGCTCATTTCAATGATCCGTACGCCGGCAGGCAGCATGGTTTTTGCATGTTCATATTGTGCGGCAGATACGCACATTGTAACAGGTTCGAATTCTGAGATCGCAGCAGCTACATTTGCAAATGTTTTTTGTGCCGGTTTCGCACCGGCTCTCCAGTTGTCGGTTCGTTCCGGCCAGATCATAAAGATCTGCTTTTGTTCTTCAAATTCTCCTGGCATACGGAAACCGTCAGCCTTTGGGGTCGAGTTTGTAATAAGTTTCGCCATTCCTGTATCCTCCTTGTATCGTAAATAAAATATCCATATCGTGTTTGAAAAATCATCTCTTGCAGGCAGGAGATTTTTCAGTCTTATATTTGATAAAACAAAAAACGGAGCAACTCATTTTCTGAATTGCTCCGTTGCATGTGTCTGTATTTATTTCTTATTACGATAGCACAGAGATTATTGAAAATCAATATGGAATTGGATCTTACAGATCATTTACCCGTCCCATGAACAGGATCATTCCGGTATCCTGATCTTCAATGACATAGACAAATGGCTGGTCAACGATGAAGTTATAGGTTTCTTCCGGTGGCATCATAGCAGTTTCCTTTATTATGATATCCGTCTCCGCGGCAGCCTTTGTTCCGTTTTCATCAACGATCACTTTTGCTTTGTGAGAAACGGAAGATACCGCGATGCCATCTGCGATCTTTGAGAAATCAGCAGAAGCATATGCAGACCGGATTCCAAGTCTGTTCAGGATATCATCCAGACCGTTGATACTCTGTTCATCTGTGAATCTTGGAAGCTGAATGGTCTCTATCTCAGGAGAATCAGCATTATCCAGAGAGTCGATAAGTGCCTGTTTCTCATCACTGCTTAAAGCATCGAACAGGTTGGTGATTGTATCGCCTTCTTTAGATGGAAGGAATACTTTCATTACAACAGAATCACCATCGTAAGGAAGTACGATTCCTTTTATCGATCCGTTATCCGCATAAGAGAATCGTTCATCGTACAGATGCATCATTGGTACGGTAGAATCTCCGTTTGTTCCGTGGAAAGTATCATCGTATGTGTTATCCTCTGTAAATGGTGTCTGCCATTTTCCTTCAAAGTAAACTGCATTAATGAGCATCATAACAGTATTTGTCGGAAGTTCATTCATGATGGATGGGATCATCTGATTTGTATGTTCATTTACCCAGTTGTTTACATCCTTCACAACCTGATCGGCATGATCCGTAAAATCGGCTTCATATATCTCACCATGGTAATAGGTCTTGGCCGGAAGCAGAAAATCATCTGAGATATTAGACGCCCAGTCTTTTCCGGTGGTCATCCAGATGGAATTTGCAGTATTTACATATGTCTGCTTGGACCAGTCTTTGTTCAGATAGCTTTGCATTTCTGTATTCCAGGTTGAAAGATCTTTGATGCCAAGTGTTGATTCCAGTTCCGTTTTCGTTTCGCCCCCGGCACCCTGATCGAGCATGGACAGTGCGCTGGAAATACTGTAAGGGGAATAAAAACAGTTGCTGTCTTTTGGAAGTGCATCATACAGGTCAAATGCAAAATTGTTGACACCGTTTTTAAGTTCCTCATAGGAATCGACGGGCGCCGGTTTTGCTCCGACTGCGATGTCACTTCCGAGTTCCTTTGATGCTAAAAGTTTTTGTTTGGTGACGCTGCCGCCATTATTATCTGCGTTTCCGCATCCTGCAAGACTTGTGCACAGACATGCACCAAGTAATAAGCTGATTATCTTTTTATTCATAAATAATCCTCCATTTCTTTCGTGGTCAGATATGAATAATACTAACATATATCAGTGAATAAGAATATTCAAAAAAATATATAGTCATATCAATGTCCGGTTTATTTGCTTCTTTAATTTACATACGAAAGAAAATGGAGGATTTATGGAATTATTTTAAAAATTTTTATTCTTCGGTCACGGAATAGGTGGCAGCTTCATCCGATAAGGATTCCGCATTTACACCGAGATCTTTTTCCGCATTTACAAACCATGCCGGAGTATCGGAAGATACATTCATGTTGTTGAAGATATAAGTACCGTCTGCATCATACAGATATTCGGCATAGCCATAATCATCGGCAGTTCCGCCTATGACGATCACATGTGTGATATGATCGGCATCCGTGTAATCATATCGGAAGTAGGTATCTGTACTGCATTTGTCTGTGATATCGGTCTGCTGTCCGTTCAGGGTGAAATACAGTCTTCCGGCTCTCGCGGTGACATAGGTTTGATCGGTTGATTCGATACGGAAAGACATGGTAGCGTCTTCTGCATCGTATTCGACCTTCGTACCATTTGCAGTAGAGAATACCTTATGCACCCAGGTGCTTCCGGTTGCTGCCAGACAGATGCCATTTGACAGACAGAAGATGGCTGCCAGTCCGGCAACTGCGTAGGAAAGTCTGCGTGTGATCGTGTGGATCCGCAGCTTCTTTGAGCGTTCCGGGGTGATGTTGATGACTGCATCTGAGTGGATCATGTCAAATGTTTTCTTATAGCGTTCTTTATTCTGATTGTTCATAGTCCCAAGCCTCCTTTAGGGTGTCGCGAAGCACGGTACGTCCGCGGTTTAACCGGACCTTTACGTTGCTTTCGCTGATCTTTAGAATGTCTGCAATTTCCTTAATGGAATAGTCTTCATAATAAAACAGATGGATCACTGTCCGGTATTTTTCCGGCAACTTCATGACTGTTTCAAATAATTCCTGGCTTTCAGTATCAGAAAAATTCAGTTGTTCCATATAATCTTCCAATGATGTCCGGTTCCTGTGCCAGAAGGTGCGAAGCATATTTTTTGACTGATTGATCGTAACCCGGATCAGCCATGCCCGGATATGCATTTCATCGTTAAAATCCACGGCACCTGAATGATAGCGTAGAAATGTTTCCTGAACAACATCTTCGGCATCCTCCCGGTTCTGACAAATGGAAAATGCAATGCGGAACAGATTGTCCTGATACATTTGTATAACAGTTTGTGTTGGTAATCGCATAGTCACATCCTCTTTTCTTGTGTTAAAAGGCCTTTCAATAATAACACAATTCATCCGGTTTAAAGGTTACAAAAATACAAAATTATGCTTGCATAAAATTTGTATTGTTTTATCATTTGATAGTGTAGGTATGAAATGACAGAAAGAGAGAAAAGATAAAATGGTAAAATGTTTGTTAGTTGGCGTTGGAGGCGGCATAGGTGCAATGCTTCGATATTTGATAGGTTTAATACCGATCGGGGCACAAAACAGCTTTCCGATAAAGACATTATTGATTAATGTAATAGGAGCATTTGTTATTGGCTTAATTTCTGTGTCGGCAGAAAAGTATCAGGTATCACCACTTCTGGTTTTGACATTAAAGACGGGAGTGTGCGGTGGATTTACGACGTTTTCTACATTTGCACTGGAAACAGATCAATTAATACAGAGCGGGAATTACGGATTTACGATACTTTATATAGGATTAAGTGTGATATTAAGTGTTGCTGCGGTATTTGCTGCACAAATACTTATGAAGTAACGATGAAACGATGAAGATTTATGGGAATAGAGGGCTGACGATATGGATAAGAGAGAGCAATATATAGATAAACAGATTATAGAGCAAATAATGGAACTGCGAAAGCAACTCCACCGGATCCCGGAGCATTCCATGCAGGAAGTAAAGACAAAACAGTTGCTGATGGATTTCTTAAAATCGCATACAGCATTAGAGATTGTAGACTGTGGGGCATGGTTTTATGCGGTGAAAAGAGCAGTCAATCCGGTAACTACAGAAAGTAATAAAGCGTTTGATGTGAGCGAAACGACTATGGAGATACCGGATCAAATGGCGGAATATAGGCAACCGATTGCGTTTCGGGCAGATATGGATGCGGTATGTGGTAAAGATGGAAAGCCGGGGCATTTCTGTGGACATGATGGGCACAGCAGTGTGCTATGTGGACTTGGCTTGTATCTGGACAGCAGAAAAGAGCCGTTGGCACAGGATGTATATCTGATCTTCCAGCCGGCAGAGGAGATTGGAAAGGGGGCAGAGCTTTGCAGAAGCCTGATCAAAGAAAAGCATATCGGAGAAATCTATGGCTTTCATAATATACCGGGGAAGCCGCTTGGAACGGTACTTGTGAAGGATGGAACATTTGCATGTGCTTCAACGGGCTTAGAGATCCACATGACAGGAACGCCGAGCCACGCAGCATATCCGGAAGCTGGCAGAAATCCCGGATATGCACTTGCCGGACTTCTGCTTCAGATTGAAGAACTGACAAAGCAGTTTAATGAGACGAAGGGATTTGTCCGCATGACTTTGATTGGGATGAAACTTGGAAGTGAGAACTACGGTGTAGCGGCATCGGACGGGTATCTGAGACTTACCGTTCGAAGCGGAGGTGAACAGGTATTTCGTGAGTATCTGGCAGAGATCCGTAAGCTGGCAGAGGTTATGGCACAGAAGGAAGCTCTGGAACTTTCGATAAAGGAGATTGAACGGTTTCCATCTACGGATAATCATGCGGAACAGGTGCAGAAGATCCGGGCGTGTGCGGCTTCTCACCAGATCCCATATATAGAGCTGCCTGAGCCGATGCGCTGGTCGGAGGACTTTGGCTGGTACTTGCAGGAGACAAAGGGCGCATTTTTCGGCATTGGTGATGGAGAGGATTATGCCCAGCTTCACACGGAGCATTTCGAATTTCCCGATTCCATACTTGAAACCGCAGTTACTATGTTTGCCGGGTTGTGTGTTGACATAAAAGAGGGGGAATGTTAATTCTGTATGCAACTTTAAATAATTATAAATGCTCACTTGTCAGATAACATAAAGCTGGTATATAATGAAAAAAGAGCAGAGAGGTTCGACGATGTGCGAATTCTCTGTTTTTTTACTTTATAGGAAAGTACGCCCTATTCATAAGTCTATTGTTGATGATTGAGGGATGGGAAATAAGTCTTTAATAATAATTTAAGCCCAATGTGGCTAAAAGGAGAACATAATGAACAGACCAATGAGAAGACAAAAACGTGAAGTTACAGATCCGGTGAAGATCGAGCAGATCATAAAGAAAGCAGGCGTGGTTCATCTTGGGATGGTGGATGAGGGAAAGGCATACATCGTTCCATTGCATTATGGATATATTTATAAGGATGGAGGACTTACGTTATATATGCATGGCGCAACGGAAGGACGCAAATATGACGTGATCGCAGCTAATCCAAATGTATTTATCGAGATTGATACAGATATGGTACTGACCAGTGGTGGTGAAGTTCCATGTGAATATGGGGCATATTATGCTTGCGTGATGGGTGAAGGAACTGCCAGCATTCTGACCGATGTTGATGAGAAGGTTATGGGACTGGAGCTTCTTATGAAGAACCAGACAGGAAGAGATTTTATCATTACAGAGTCAATGACAAAATCAGTAAATGTGATCAAAGTTGTTATTCCCGAATTATCGGTAAAAATGAATCAAAAAAAATGAAAAGAACATTAAGAAAAAGTAATAGTTTATCACATATAAATTGTGCTATCATGGGTAAGAATAAATAGCCGGTTTGAGAAAAAAGCAAGGAATTGGAAAATAGTTGGCAGTAGTTGAATGATGTAAGAGACAGAGATTAGGGAATTCAGGAGAATCCAAAATGGAAGCGAATCGTATCGAAGAAAAAATATATAAATATGGTGTGGATATCCTGGCATCAGAGGGTATGCAGAAAGAAAAAACATTTGTGCAACATGGTTCAATAACCTGTTACGATCATTCCTTGCGGGTGGCGGAGAAAAGTCTGGAGCTTGCAGAGAAATGTTCCGCATATATTGATGAACGGTCGCTGGTGCGTGGAGCACTGCTTCATGATTATTTCTTGTATGACTGGCATGAGAAGGATGGCGGACATCGGCTGCATGGTTTTTTTCATGCAGAACGAGCCTTGCATAATGCCAGACGGGATTTCAATTTGAACTTCATTGAGCGGGATATCATCCGAAAGCATATGTTCCCACTCAACATAACACCTCCAAAGTTCCGGGAGAGCTGGATCGTAACATGGGCGGATAAGTTGTGTGCCGCCGAAGAAACCACCAGAGCCCTTCGCCTTGCCTTTACAAAAACTGCCCGTGGCTGATCATAATACAGCATGCTATATATAGCTATAAAATAACATTGCGCTCGATAAAAAAAGAACAATATCATACACATTTTTATAAGCTGTTTGCAGCCCGATAAATGTATGATGTTGTCTTTTTTTTATTACGTTTTTTGATAGAAATTATTGATTTATGTAAGTACATCCTATAAAATAAAAAAGGTTTTGTAAAAAACAAAGAATTATCACTGAAGAAAATATTGATATGAATTGACAAAGAGATATGAGATTGTACTAGAAAACAGAGATGTAGACATATATATTTTTATGTAACAGACCTCTTTTTACGCCGGTCCTTAGCGATCTGCGATTAGCAGAGAGCTTAGTACCGTTGCGTAAAAATAGAACGCAAGTGTTCTGTGAAATAAAGAATATATATGGATACATCTCGTTATGGAAGCATTTGTTGAGGAATGTCATGAGAGTTTTAGAAAAGCGAGGAAAAGGCAATGGGCGGATTTTTTGGCGTAGCATCAAAGCAGGATTGTGTATTTGATTTGTTCTTTGGTATCGACTACCATTCACATCTGGGAACAAGACGAGGCGGAATGGCAGTATACGGAGAAGACGGATTTAATCGTGCGATCCACAATATTGAGAATGCACCATTTCGTACAAAATTTGACAAAGATGTTCAGGAAATGAGTGGTCATATGGGAATCGGATGTATCTCCGATTACGAACCGCAGCCATTGATCGTACGTTCTCATCATGGCACTTATGCACTTACAACAGTCAGTAAGATCAATAACACAGGTGAACTTACAAAGAAGCTGTTCGAGAATGGACATTCCCACTTCTTAGAAATGAGCGGCGGCGATATCAATGCAACGGAGTTGATCGCAGCACTGATCAATCAGAAGGAAAATCTGATCGAAGGAATTCAGTTTGCGCTTGATTCTATCGATGGTTCTGTATCCATTCTGTTGATGAATCAGGCGGGAATCTATGCAGCCCGTGACAAATACGGCAGAACTCCGGTTGTCATCGGTAAGAAAGAAGATGCCTATTGTATAACCTTTGAAAATTTTGCATATAAAAATCTTGGATATAAGGACTATAAGGAACTTGGACCGGGAGAGATCGCTGTCGTGACAGACAAGAACTGTATCACGTTGGTCAATCCGAATAAAGAAATGAAGATCTGTACCTTCCTCTGGGTATATTATGGTTATCCATCCAGTTCCTATGAGGGCACAAGTGTAGAGCAGATGCGGTATAATTGTGGTAAGGCGATGGCGAAGCGTGATAATGTAAAGCCGGATATCGTAGCCGGGGTACCGGATTCCGGTATTGCTCATGCAATCGGCTACGCAAATGAATCAGGAATCCCATTTTCCAGACCATTTATCAAATATACACCGACCTGGCCACGTTCTTTCATGCCAACGATCCAGAGTAAGAGAAATCTGATCGCAAAGATGAAGCTGTTAGCAGTGGATGAGCTGATCCGTGATAAGAGCCTTCTGCTGATCGATGATTCGATCGTACGTGGAACCCAGCTTCGTGAAACAACTGAATTCTTATATGAGAGTGGTGCGAAGGAAGTACATATCCGTCCGGCCTGCCCTCCGTTATTATACGGATGTAAATATCTGAATTTCTCCCGTTCATCATCAGAAATGGATCTGATCACCCGTCGTGTGATCGATCGTCTGGAGAATGGAAATGTAACCGATGAGGTATTACAGGAGTATGCAGATCCGGAATCTGAGAAATACGAAACAATGGTTGAGGAGATCCGTAAGGAACTGAACTTTACATCATTGCGTTTCAATCGCTTGGACGATATGCTGGAATCCGTTGGAATCGATAAGTGCAAGCTGTGTACTTATTGTTGGGATGGTAAAGAATAGGGAAAAATCATTCAGAAAAAGTCAAAAAAATTTAAAATCGCTCTTGACAACAAAAAAACAGAGTGCTAAATTAGCAGTTAACAAAGAGCAAATGCAACGAACAGAATACGATCATTAAAAAAGGAGTATTTCAGAGAGCCGTCGGGTGGTGTGAGACGGTGTATGTTTTTAGTGATTATCCTCTGCGAGCAGTGCACTGAATTCCAGATATGGACATTAGGTGTCACCGGTTTTCTACCGTTACAAAGAAACTTATTTCTACAGTGTGAGCTTATGAGATGAGGTTGAGTGGTCATTTTTTTGAATGGCAAATAAAGTGGTAACGCGGAAGTTTAATGGCTTTCGTCTTTATGAAATTACATGAAGACGAAAGCTTTTTTTAATTTATAGGAAAGGTCGTCCTATAAAAGATATGTTTTTGTATAAACTCTTTGTGAACATACTATAATCAAGTATCTGCCATATGGCGGAAGGAAGGAGAATGATATGAATAGTTTGGTAATTATTCTTATCGCAGTAGTAGTTTTAGGAGCTGGCTATCTGGGTTACGGAAGATGGCTTGCTAAGAAATGGGGCATAGATGCAAATGCAAAGACCCCGGCCGTTGCAAATGAAGATGGAAAGGATTATGTACCATCATCAAAGCTTACAGTATTTGCACATCAGTTTTCATCCATCGCAGGTGCGGGACCTGTACAGGGACCAATCATTGCGGCAATGTTTGGATGGGTACCGGTTTTACTCTGGCTGCTTGTCGGAGGCGTATTCTTCGGTGCAGTACAGGATTTCGGTTCTCTGTATGCATCCGTTAAAAATGAGGGTAAGTCCATCGGACTTGTTATTGAGAAGTACATAGGCAAGGCAGGAAGAAGATTCTTCTCGCTGTTCTGTTGGCTCTTTACACTTCTTGTTATTGCAGCCTTTACATCTATGGTTTCATCAACATTTAACGGATTTACAACAGGTGCTGACGGAGCAGTAACAAAGAACTTTAACGGCGCAGCAGCCGCTACAGTATCTATGTTATTCATTGTTGTCGCTATGGTGCTCGGTGTTGTTATGAAGACCTGCAAGAATATGAAGGAGTGGGTGAAAGCAATCGTAGCTATCGCCCTCATCGTTGCAATGTTTGCAGTAGGTATGAAGCTTCCTTGGTACTTAAACGGTGACCAGTGGAACTACGTTATCATGGCATATCTGTTCCTTGCATCCGTACTTCCTATGTGGTTACTTATGCAGCCAAGAGATTACATGACAACATTCATGCTTGTTGGTATGTTGGTTGGAGCATTTGTCGGTGTTCTGGTTGGACATCCGAATATGGGACTGAACGCTTTCAATGGTTTCACAATTGTATCGTCAACAGGTGCTAAGAGTTATCTGTTCCCAACACTGTTTGTAACGATCGCCTGTGGTGCGGTTTCCGGTTTCCACAGCCTTGTTTCATCAGGAACATCATCGAAGACGATCAGAAATGAAAAAGATATGTTATTTGTAGGTTATGGCGCAATGATCCTTGAGACACTCCTCGGTGTTATCTCATTGATCGTAGTTGGTGCAGTAGCAGTTGGAGGAAAAGCACCGGAAGGACTTACACCATTCCAGATCTTCTCACAGGGTATCGCAGGTTTCCTTGAGAAGTTCGGACTTCCAAATTCAGTAGCGAATGTATTCATGACCATGTGTGTATCAGCACTTGCTCTTACATCACTTGATTCAGTCGCACGTATCGGACGTATGTCATTCCAGGAGCTGTTCATGGGAGATACTACAGATCCATCCCAGATGCCTGTATGGCAGAAGATTCTTACAAATAAGTATTTAGCTACAGTTATAACATTGTTCTTTGGTTACCTTCTCTGCAAGGGTGGATATTCAAATGTATGGCCACTCTTCGGATCAGCAAACCAGATGCTTGCAGCACTTGTACTGATCGGTGTAGCAGTATTCCTCAAGGCAACAAGCAGAAAGCATGCAATGCTTTATCCACCAATGCTTATAATGCTTGCTGTAACATTTACAGCTATCGTTCTCAACGTAATCGGAAATATCCAGAAGTTCCAGGCCGGAACCGGTACATTCCTTGTTGAAGGACTTCAGCTCATTGTTGCAGTATTCCTTATCGTACTTGGTATCATTGTAGCAATTACATGTATCAGAAAACTTGTTCTTATGAAGAATGAGAAAGCTGCTGAAAAGGAAGCGTAAAATAATATTCAAATAAAAAACAATAAACGTAAAATAAATAATAATTTTAAATCGTAAAAAATAATATTCATTGAAAAACTGTGGCGTGGAAGATATACAGATATCCTCCCACCACAGTTTTTGCGTTATAGAGAGGTATATAATACAAACAATATAATCAGGAAATTTTCTATATAATACTGGATAAACATTTTTTATACATAAGAGTTGTCTTTAAAATACCATGGAATTGACAATCTTTATCAAAACGCGTATGTTTAATTAAATGTCAGTTTATAACTGGATAAAATCAGTTCAAGATAAAAGCAAATAAATCGTCTATTTAAGCAGATAGAGTTTATAATAAAACATGGCACGGGAATTAGCGGTTACCAGTGTGTTTAGCTGAATTATAGCGAGCATTTCGTAAATGAGGAACACACTGGCAGCGAATGCGGTGTGCTGTTTGAGCCCGAAGGGCGAGTTGCACAAAAAGCATGAGCGGATAAGCGGGTGTGACGAATAGAAAGCGGAGCGTATTTGCTAAATACACTGGTAACCGCTAAATTCCCGTGCCATGTTTTATCACAAGAGTAGTGGTTAAATAGACGATTTAGCGAAAAAAACAGGAGGTATGAAGATGAAGCTGGTAGTATGTTTTCCGGGAATCGGCTATCACTGCGACAAGCCACTGTTATATTATGGCAGGCGTGTAGCAGAATCCGTAGGATATAAAGAATATAAGAACGTAGAATATGTGAATCGGATCGGAAATGTCAAAGGTGATCCGGTAAAAATGCAGGCAGCATTTGAAGACCTGTACGGACAGACAGAGGAAATATTAAAAGATATAGATTTTTCCGGGTATGACAGCATTTTATTCTTATCAAAAAGTGTAGGAACGATCATTGCGACTACTTATGCAGAACGACATAAGATACCATGCAGGCATGTGCTGTATACTCCGCTTGAGGCGACATTTGACAATTGTGCATCTGATCTGTCGGGGAGAGCGATAGCATTTACAGGAACGGCAGATCCGTGGGTGGAGAGCACCGCTGCAATTACAGATCGGTGTCAAAAAGCAGGGATTCCGGTTCATGTGATAGAGAAAGCAAATCATTCCTTAGAGACAGCCGATGTATGGAAGAATCTGAATAATCTGGAAAAAATCATGATGCAGACGGCGGAATTTATTAAATAATATGTATTGTTTATTGTGATATATGCCACTGCCGCCTGTATAGCCTGCAGAATCATAGCGAGCATTTCGTAATGAGGAACACGCTGGCAGCGAATGCGGGTGCCTGTCTGAGCCCGAAGGGCGAATTGCACAGGAGCATGAGCGGATAGGCGCGTGTGACGAGTAGAAAGCGTAGCGTATTCTGCAGGCTATACAGGCGGCAGTGGCATATATCACAATAAACATTTCATCTATAGACTGGCAAAAAATATCTTGACTTTGAGCGAACTCCAAGTGTTATAGTAAGGAAAAATCAAATGAAGGATGGTGGCGCAGATGACGATCAAGGAAGTAAGTGAGAAATTTGGTATCTCACAGGATACCCTTCGGTATTATGAGCGTGTAGGGCTGATTCCACCGGTTACAAGAACTCCGAGTGGAAACAGAGATTATCAGGAATCGGATCTTGGCTGGGTAGAAAATGCAGTTTGTATGCGGAATGCCGGCGTTCCGATCGAGGCATTGATTGAATATGTGAAACTGTATCAGATGGGAGATACGACGTTTGAAGCAAGACGGCAGCTATTGCAGGAGCAGTATGATGCATTGCGGGAGCAGAAAGAACAGATCGAGGCGACCATGAAGCGGCTTGCCTATAAGGTATCGCGCTATGAGAAAGCGGTACAGACCGGCGTATTGTCATGGGATAAGGAGGATTGTTAGAAATTATGTATATTGAACAGATTAACGGACCTGAAGATGTAAAAAAATTGAATATAGAAGAAATGACGGCGATGGCAGCAGAGATGCGACAGGCATTGCTGGTTCGTGCAAGTAAGCATGGCGGACATTTTGGACCGAATTTTGGTATGGTAGAAGCAACGATCGCGATGCATTATGTATTTGAGTCGCCAAAGGACAAGATCGTATATGATGTATCCCACCAGAGCTATCCGCATAAGATGCTGACAGGCAGAAAGGATGCTTATCTCTACGAAGAACATTACGATGATGTATCCGGATATACAAATCCAAAAGAAAGTGAGCATGATTTCTTTGAGATCGGACATACATCTACATCTGTCAGTCTTGCCTGTGGCCTTGCGAAAGCCAGAGATCTGAAAAAGGAAGACAGCAACGTGATCGCTGTGATCGGTGATGGTTCATTAAGCGGTGGCGAGGCATTGGAAGGTCTTGACTATGCGGCTGAGCTTGGTGGCAATCTGATCATTGTTGTAAATGATAATGATATGTCGATCGCTGAGAATCATGGCGGTTTATATCAGAATCTGAAACTGCTTCGTGAGACAAATGGGCAGGCAGAATGTAATCTGTTCCGTGCAATGGGACTTGATTATGTATATGTAGATAAAGGAAATGATATTGCTGCATTGATCGCAGCATTTGAATCTGTAAAAGACAGTAAGAAACCGGTTGTCGTGCATATTAAAACTTTAAAAGGAAAAGGCTATGCACCGGCAGAACAGAATAAGGAACAGTGGCATTGGTGTATGCCATTTGACCTTGAAACAGGAAAGTCTTTGATGGAATTTGACGGAGAAGATTATTCCGACGTAACCAGAGATTATCTCTTAAAGAAAATGAAGGAAGATCCATCTGTAGTTACGATCACATCGGCAACACCTACCGTTATGGGATTTACAGAGGATAAGAGAAAAGAAGCGGGCAGCCAGTTTATTGATGTAGGTATCGCAGAGGAGACAGCGGTTGCACTGGCATCCGGTATTGCGGCAAATGGTGGCAAGCCTGTATATGGTGTATACAGTTCATTTATCCAGCGGACATATGATCAGTTGACACAGGATCTGTGTATCAATAACAACCCTGCAACGATCGTTGTATTTGCGGGATCTGTATATGGAATGAATGATGTGACACATCTTGGATTACAGGATATTCCGATGCTTACAAGTATTCCGGGGCTTGTGTATCTGGCACCGACAACCAAAGAGGAATATCTGGCAATGCTTGACTGGAGCGTGGAGCAGACAGAGCATCCGGTTGCGATCAAGCTTCCGGGAGCTGCGATGGTATCGGATGGAAAGGCTGTAACAAAGGATTTCAGTCAGTTAAATAAATACGAAGTAACTAAAAAGGGAAGTAAGATTGCTGTTATCGGTGCAGGTACTTTCTATCAGCTTGGAGCAGATGCGGCAGCATTGATCGAGGAGCAGACAGGAGTTGCGCCAACCATCATTAACCCACTGTATGTTTCCGGTATGGATGAAGAACTCTTGAATGGTCTGAAGAAAGATCATGATATCGTAATTACATTAGAGGACGGTTATCTGGAAGGTGGCTTCGGTCAGAGAATCGCCGGCTTCTATGGTGATTCTGATATGAAGGTTCTGAATTACGGTTTAAGGAAATTCTTCTATGACCGCTACGATGTAAATGAGGTATTAAAAGAAAATCATCTGACAGCAGAACAGATTGCAGAAGATGTGAAACGTATTTTATAGATGTTTAAATAGTAAAATGTTCATACTATGTAGAGTATTATTATAAAAAAGATAGTCTTGTTTCTATCAGTCAACAGTCTCTATTGATATAATATCAGTGCAATTTCGTTATGAGATGCACATTGCCAGTAAATACGGGTGCTTGTTCGAGCCGGAGGCGAGTTAGCACAGGAGTATTTACGAATAGGGCATGTGCAACGAATAGAAATTACAATGAGTTATTCAATGGAGATTGTTGGCTGACAGAGGTAAAGGCTATCTGTTTTTTTATGTAGCAACAGTATAAAAAATCGCTTACAGGTAATATTAATCAGAAATAATGTTTGATAAAGGAGATTAAACAATGTCGATGATTAACAGAGAAGTAAGCGATTTTTTTGTGCATGCATATCAAAATGGTGAATTTAAAACGGTAACCAGGGACGACATATTAGGCGGATGGAGTGTATTTTTCTTCTATCCCGCAGATTTTACATTTGTCTGCCCGACGGAGCTGTCAGATCTGCAGGATAAATATGAGGATTTTAAGGCTGCCGGCTGTGAGGTTTATTCCATATCAACAGATACGCATTTTGTGCATAAGGCATGGCATGATACATCGGAAAAGATTGGAAAGATCACTTTTCCGATGTTGGCAGATCCAAATCATGAATTATGTGAAGATTTTGAAGTGATGATCGAATCAGATGGGATGGCAGAACGTGGCAGCTTCATCATCAATCCGGAAGGGCGAATTGTCTCCTATGAAGTCAGTGCAGGAAATGTCGGACGAAATGCAGATGAACTGTTTCGTAAATTGCAGGCATGCCAGTTTGTTGCGGAGCATGGAGACGAGGTCTGCCCTGCCAAATGGCAGCCGGGAGGAGCTACGCTGCGTCCAAGTCTGGATCTTGTAGGGAGATTGTAAGAATGAAGAATGAAAATATGTATGATGTGGTGATTGCAGGCGCGGGACCGGCGGGGCTTACAGCAGCTATTTATCTGGCGAGAGCCTGTTACCGGGTGCTTGTTGTCGAGAAAGAGAAGATTGGCGGACAGATCACGATCACAGAAGAGGTGGTGAACTATCCGGGAATAGAGAAAACAGATGGAAAATCCCTGACCGCTGCTATGCACAGACAGGCAGAGAATTTTGGTGCAGAATTCCTGATGGCAGAGGTTGAAAAGCTGGATGTAGATGGAGAATATAAAATCGTGCATACAAATAAGGGCAACTTTTCCTGTTATGGAATTCTGCTCGCAACCGGAGCACATCCGAGAATGATCGGATTTGAGGGAGAGAAACGGTTTAAAGGACGGGGCGTAGCTTATTGCGCAACTTGTGATGGAGAGTTCTTTACCGGCAAGGAAATATTTGTTGTGGGTGGCGGTTATGCCGCTGCGGAGGAAAGTGTATTCCTTACCAAGTATGCCAGCCATGTGACGATATTGATCCGGGGCGAAGATTTTTCCTGCCCTAAATCATCGGCGGATAAAGCCAGAGCAAATGAAAAAATTACGGTGCTTACCAGTACTGAGATCGTCCGCGCGGAGGGTGAAGATGTCCTGACAACACTGGTGTATAAAAATGTGAAAACAGGAGAAGAAAGTGTATATCATGCGCCAAAAGGAGATACGTTTGGTATTTTCGTATTTGCCGGATATGAGCCGGAGACTTCGTTGCTGCAGGGAAAAGCAGAGATTGATGAAAAGGGATATGTAATTACGGATGCTTCCGGACAGACCAATATATCGGGTGTTTATGCGGCTGGCGATGTCTGCCAGAAAAATCTTCGTCAGGTAGTGACGGCAGTCGGTGATGGTGCAGTTGCAGCGACAGAGCTTGAACGGTATGTGGCAGCCATGCAGAAAAAGAATGGAGCAAAGCCATCACGGAATTTGCGGGAAAATAAACAATCAAAGGAGAAGAATGTTACACAGGAGAAAAAGCGTGAAGGAATGCAGCCTGTGGTCGCTGAAAATACCGGATATGAAATGCATAAAACTGGACAACAGAAACAGCCGGAAGCAGAAGATTCATTGTCGGACGAGTTCTTTGATGAAGAGACGGAAAAGCAGTTAGATGAGGTCTTTGACCGCATGGCGCATCTGCTGATCCTGAAATTATATCTGAATCAGAAGCAGGAGTCAGTGCAGCTAAAACAATATATGGAAGCTATGAGCAGACGAACCGAAAAACTCAGTGTAATCGTTGCGGAGGAAGGGGCAGACGGGGATTCTGTTCCGGCAAACGAACGACCATTTGTCAGGATTTTAGGAGAAAACGGAAGTGATACCGGGCTTGGCTTCCATGGTGTACCGGGTGGACATGAATTCACTTCTTTTGTGATTGGCTTATATAATGCTGCCGGACCGGGACAAGAAGTGGATGCACAGATAATGGAGCGTATTCATGCGATCAAAAAGCCGCTTCATATCAAGATTCTTGTAACACTTGCCTGTTCCATGTGTCCGGATCTTGTCACCGCGGCACAGAAAATAGCCGCAGAAAATCCACAGGTTACAGCAGAGATTTACGATGTGATGCTATATCCATCTTATCAGAAACGCTATAAGGTTATGAGCGTACCGTGCCTTGTTGTGAACGATGAACATATAGCATTTGGAAGAAAGACATTACCGGAGCTATTAGACTATCTGGATGAGATTTTATAAAATAATAGAGCATCTCTTTACTGGATATATATTCGGTAAAGGGATGCTCCTTTTATTTTGAATAATTTGTGATCGTGTAAAATAGGATATTAGACAAAACAGATTAAATAAAAAGATTGACACCCTACAAAATAGGGTATACTATTTAGAAAAAAGGAGGGATGAATTAACGAATGATAAGAACATTTATTGAAATACCATTATTTACAAAACGGTGGAAAGAAATAGGGCTTGGGGAAGATGAGTTACGAGCATTGCAAATTATGCTATTAAAAAATCCAGAATCAGGACCGGTAATGGAAGGAACTGGTGGAATACGTAAGGTACGGTTCCCATTAGAAAATAGAGGAAAGAGTGGTAGTGTTCGTGTATGTTATACGGATTTTGCAGAATATGAAGTTACCTATCTAATAACTGCATTTGAAAAGAAAAGTCAGGAAAATTTGACAAATGAAGAAAAAAATGTACTTAAGAAGTTGGTAAAATCTTTGAAAGAGGAAACGGCAAAGAATAGGAGATGATTTCTATGGGTTCATTATTTGATGATTTAAAACAGGGATTGGAAGAAGCAATAGAGTATGAAAAAGGACAGGGAAAAGCTCGCGTAAAAACATATATGATAATGCCAGTGAAAGAATATTCAAATACAGAAATTCGTGAGATCAGGATGCGGGCAGGAATGACACAGGGAGTTTTTGCATCTTATATGGGTGTTTCGAAGAAAACAGTAGAGGCATGGGAGTGTGGCAGAACACACCCAACCGGACCAGCGTTTCGTTTGCTTGATATCTTAGCTTCCGAAGATCTGGATGAAACAGAATTTGTAGTAGCAAAATAATAAGAAGAAAAAATAAAAAGAACGTCCTTCTGCCTGGTATCAATGTTCATTAATATAACATCAGTGAGATTTCGTTGTGCGGTGCACATAACCAGATCAGCGTAAGCTACACTAAGCTCAAACTACGCTAATGCTTGTTTTCACTAAGTGTACTTACATGGCACGCACTAACCTCAGACTTCGCGTTAACGCTCGTCTTCACTAAGTGCTCCGCTCAGCCGCAGGCGAGTTAGCACGAGAGTATTTACGAATCAGACATGTGCATTGAGCAGAAATCGTAACGCGTTATATAATGGGCATTGATACCAGGCAGAAGGACGTTCTTTTCGTTTTGAAAACTTACATTTGTGTACAACAGGATACAAATAGGATATAATTGCCATGTATGATAGGTTCAGAATCTAAGATATCGAGAGATTAAAAAATGAGTTCTGGAAATGGGGAGCGTTATGAGTTACAACATTTTACTGGTAGAAGATGAAGCAGGAATTGCAGAGGGCATCATGGATTACATGAAAGAGAGTGAGATTACATTTACCTGGGCGGCGGACGGAGACGAGGCACTTGCTCTGGTGTACGAACATGAGTATGATCTGGCACTTTTAGATGTGATGCTGCCGGGGGCAGATGGATTTGAGATATGCAGAGCCATCCGGGCAAAGAGCTACGTTCCGATCATTTTTCTGACCGCCAGAGGTAGAGAAGAGGACCGGCTTTACGGGTACGATCTCGGTTGTGATGATTACGTTGTGAAACCATTTTCCATGGCAGAGCTTCAGGCGAAGATCCAGTCATTTTTACGTAGGTCGAAAGGCTTGTGGACGAAGAATCAGGTGATCCAGGTGGGAGACATCAAGATGTATCCGGACAGACTGCTTGTTGAGGCAGCAGGAGAAGAGGTCCGGCTTGTACCAAAAGAATATGCGATGCTCAAATATTTGATGGAGCATAAAGGTATGATCGTGACAAGGGATGATATGCTTGTCCGGTTATGGGGGTATGATTACGATGGTGGCGACCGTGTGGTTGACAACCATGTAAAGAAGCTTCGCAAAGCACTTGGTGACAGCGGTAAACTGGTAAAGACTGTATTTGCAAAAGGATATCGGATGGAGTAATCAGATCAGAGAGGTGGACTATCATATGAAGAAAAAAGAAAAGAAATATTATGGAAAAAAGAAGAAGTTTTATTCCTTCTTTTTAAAGATTTTTATTCCGTTTGTTATTGTAACATCGATACTTGGGGGTATCATTACAGCATTTTTAAACCTGACATTTCAGAATAATATATCGAGCAATGTGCAGGCTGCAGAAAAGACGATTCGTCAGGCAGGCATAAAATACTGGAATATTTATCAGACGGAGCTTGAAGAACAGAAAGACGCAGATTACGAGTTCCAGACACCGTATAATCATTATATTGGAAATATGATATATTTGAATAATCTGTCAATGGCTGCGTTAAATGACAGCGAGGTGGTCAATATGCAGGGATTTATTCATCTGTATCAGAAGGACGATGCCGGTAATCTGACAGAGATCACGGATCAGAAGAATAAGGTATTTCTTCAGATCAATGATACATCTGAGAACAAATATATGCTGTATTGTGATAATGATATATTTGAAGCGGCTGTTCCTGAAATAAAGGATATGTCTGCGGATTTTTCACTTGATAAAATGAATGAGATCTATGTATCAGGAATGCAGTTTTATCCGGCTTCCTATACCTGTTTTGTAGATGAGGAGGAGCAGGAAAGAACGGTATCAGAGATACCGGATGGTTATGTGAAGCTGGATCAGAATTTAGGATTTACCATTCCACATGGAGTTATAGGTTGTATGCCAACATCGTTGAAGGTTGACCGGTATACAGGTACGGATGAGATCGTGAATGATTATCAGAATAATTCCAATTGGGAATATGTGGAAGATACAGAAAAATGTGCATACGGCACACATGCAGTCTATGCATTTCCTGTCAACAATGATAATACTGCTTTTGCGGTCATAGATTATCATTATAATATTGTAAAGTCACTGATGGGACATATGATCATTTATACATGGCTTGGGGTAGTGCTTGGAAGTGCATTGATCTCACTTCTGATCGCATATGTAATGTACAGATCCTATAAATCAGCGTATGATATGGAGCAGTACAGACGAACAACTTCAAATGCGATGGCGCATGATCTCAAAAGTCCGCTTGCCGTTATTTCTCTGTATGCCGAGAATCTGAAATCAGGAAAGAATCCGGAGAAGAACCAGTATTATATGGATGGGATATTAAATGAAGTAAAGGCAATGAATGAACAGGTTGCATCCATCCTTGATATGGCAAAGGCAGAGGATGTAAACACAGAGCTTCATAAGACTAAAGTTGATATCAGGAACATCATAAATACAGCAGCAGAGGTATATGCGGAAACAATTAAAACTAAAAATATCAGGCTTGACATTCAGGGAAGCTGCCAGATCGAAGCAGACGAGACTCTGATGTATCAGGCAGTTATGAATATGATGGATAATGCGATTAAGTATGTTACAAAGGATGGAAAGATCACAGTTCAGATGAGCAATGAGAGCCTTTCCATTCAGAATACAAGTGAGCCGATTCCGGAAGATGTTTTAAAGAGTATCTGGAATCCATTTGTCAAAGGGGATAACAGCAGACATGGACACAAAGGAACCGGGCTTGGCTTATCCATCGTCAAAACCATCATGGATCGCCATGGATTTACCTGTGAGATGAAAAATACAGGTGATGGTGTGGAAGTGAAGGTGGACTTCAGATAAGTTAATAATAAGGAGTGCCGGCAATGACATTACAACAGTTAAAATATGTGATAACAGTAGCGGATACTGGAACGATCACGGAAGCAGCAAATAAGCTGTATATTTCGCAGCCAAGTCTGACAAATGCGATCCATGAACTGGAAAAGGAAATGAATATCGTCATTTTCAACCGGACGAATAAGGGTATCAGTCTTTCAAAGGAAGGAGAGATATTCTTAGGATATGCAAGACAGGTTTTAGAGCAGGCGGCTATTTTAGAAGACAAATATAAGGGAAATGATGGTGGCAAGAAACAGTTCTGTGTATCAACCCAGCATTATTCATTTGCCGTTAATGCGTTTGTAGATCTGGTCAAGCAGTATGGACAGGATGAATATGATTTCAGTATACGGGAGACACAGACTTATGAGATCATCGAAGATGTAGCAAGGATGAGAAGTGAGATCGGAATCTTATTCCTGAATGATTTTAATGAAGCAGTATTGCGTAAGCTCCTGCGTTCGCATGATCTGGAATTTCATTTGCTGTTTGTAGCCAGACCGCATGTATTTATCAGCAGAAAACATCCACTTGCCGACAAGACGGTCATAACAAATGAAGAACTTGAGGACTATCCATATCTCTCATTTGAACAGGGAGAGCATAATTCCTTTTATTTTTCAGAAGAGATTTTCTCATCTTTTGAGCGGAAACGGAATATCCGTGTCCGGGACAGAGCTACGTTATTTAACCTGCTGATCGGGTTAAATGGCTATACCGTGTGCAGCGGTGTGATCGATAAGAAACTGAATGGCAGAGACATCATAGCAGTTCCTCTTGCAGATGAGAGTGATATGCGGATCGGATATATCACACATAAGAAAGGAATGATCAGCCGGCTGGGAAATACATATTTGGAGGTTCTGAAAAAATATCTGGGTCCGGAACCGCCCAGACGAAAACTGGAACATCGGGGACGCTTTAATGAACTTGGCAGAGATGGGGAAATGCTGACGGATGTTACAGATAAGATAGATGAACATATAAAGAAGCTGAAATAAAACCAAAAAGGATTTTGTTTTGATATAGTTTAAAACTATGGAAAACAGAATCCTTTTTGTATTATACAGATCTTGTTCATTGCCATATAATAAGCGGGAAATCACGGCTGGAAAATAAGCAGAGTGGTTATTATGGAAATGATTTGAATTATATGGAGGATAAAGCAATGAGTCAGTTACAGACACCATTTCGTTATGATTATGTAGGAAGCTTTCTTCGCCCTGCAAAATTAAAGAAGGCGAGAAGACAGTTTGATAAGGAAAATATCTCATACGATGAATTAAAGAAAGTAGAAGATGAAGCGATCACAGAGCTTATAACAAAGATAAAAGAATCAGGCTATCATGTTATTACAGATGGTGAATTCCGTCGTGCAACCTGGCATCTTGATTTTATGTGGGGATTTGATGGAATCGGACATACACCTACAAAGACAGGCCTTCCATTCCATGGTGAAGCAGCTATGGTTGATGATACTTATCTGGTCGGAAAAGTCGGTATATCCAAAGAGCATCCATTTGTAGAGCATTTTAAGTTCGTAAAACAGTTTGAAGATGAGAATACAGTAGCAAAACAGACAATGCCATCTCCGGCTCAGTTTCTTGCGCAGTTTACGATGCCATTCAACCGTGTGGAGACAGAGAAATACTACACATCCGATGCAGATCTGGTAAAGGATATTGTAGATGCATATGGAAAAGTGATCCAGGATCTGTACAATGCAGGATGCAGAAATATCCAGCTTGATGACTGTACCTGGGGCATGATGGCAGACAGAAGCGGACATCTTGCATATGGTACAACTGCGGAGGGATTAAAGGAAATTCAGAAGATCCATAAGGATATCAATAATCAGGTAATCGCAAATGCACCAAAGGATCTGACGATCAATACACATGTATGTCGTGGTAATTTCCATTCTACTTATGCAAACAGTGGTGCTTATGATCCTGTGGCAGATATCCTGTTTGGAGAGGAAAATGTAAATGCGTATTATCTGGAATTCGATGATGAACGTTCCGGCGGATTTGCTCCGCTTGCAAAGGTTTCCGGTGATAAGAAGGTTGTGCTTGGTCTTATTACAACGAAATCACCAAAGCTTGAAAATAAGGAAGAAGTAATTGCCCGTATAAAGGAGGCTGCAAATTATATTCCACTTGACAGATTGTATCTCAGCCCACAGTGTGGATTTGCATCCTGTGAGATCGGTAATAAGCTGACCGAGAAAGAACAGTGGGATAAGCTTCGTCTTGTAAAAGAGATTGCAGAAGAAGTGTGGTAGAGCTATAATAAAGAATGTGACAGGTCACAGTTATGGGCTGGTCGAAAAACCCAGGTCCAACCAAAAGAACAGGCGGGGGAACTTCCCGCCGTTTTTATATCACATATTTAGAAATAAAGGTATAAAATAAAATCCGCAATGTTTTGATATATTGCGGATTTTGTTTTAAAACGATATATGTTTAAACAACGCAACTGCACATAATACAATGGCAAGTGGTACATAGAGGTAACGTCCGATGGAATACCAGAGTGTGCCACGATTCTTTTTGCTGCCGCAGTTGACAGCTTCGAGCAGGTCATCCTTTTTCATGATATAGAACCATGAGACAGCACCGATGGTTGCGCCAATCGGGATGATGTAGATAGAAACAATATCCATCCAAGGTCCCCATTTGGAGATCGTCTCCATACCGATGCCACAGCCAAGGCATAACACACCGATGATGATCAGGACTGCGGTACGGCTGAGCTTCGGAAACTGGTGTAAGAGTGATTCGGCAACCGCCTCAAACATATTCTGAAGGGAGCTTACACCGGCGAAGATCATTGCTATATACAGGATAATTGCAAATAACCGTCCGAGCGGAATGTTCTGTAAGATGGTCGGCAGGGTAACAAAGAGAAGGCTTGGACCTGCTCCGACATCAACGCCATAAGAGAAACATGCCGGGATAATGACCAGTGCTGCGACAACGGCAGCAATCGTATCAAAGATCGCAGTATGTCTGGCAACTCCGACAACATCTTCATCCTTTGACAGATAAGCGCCATAGACGATCATGCCGCTTCCCGTAACTGACAGGGAGAAGAATGCCTGTCCCATTGCCCAGATCCAGATCATAGGATCAGCAAGCTTTGACCAGTCCGGTGTGAACATGAATTTATATCCTTCTGCTGCGCCCGGAAGCATAGCAACACGGACTGCAAGGATCAGAAAAATGATGAAGAATAACGGCATCATGATCTTATTTGTCTTTTCTATACTATGTGCACCGAAGAACAGAGTCAGAAGCGTTCCGGCTACCACGATAATGTGAAGCGGGATCACGGAGAACGGTTTGGATGAAAATGAATTAAACCAGGCTGCTGTATCTTCATGCATTAAAGTTCCAATCAGAGAATCAAGGAAGGCTTTTAAAATATACGAAACGATGATCGCATAACCGATCGCGATACATAAGGAGCCTGCAAGTGGAAGCCAGCCAAGCAGTCCACCTGCAGTACCGGCTTTTTTACCTCTTGTTTCCCATGCATATTTATAAGCACCAAGTGTTCCTGTTCCGGCTCTTCGTCCGATTGCAAATTCGGTCGGAAGTGCCACATAGCTGAATATAAAGATAAAAAGCAGGTAGATCAGCAGAAATGCGCCGCCACCATTACTTCCTAATTTATTTGGAAATCCCCAGACATTTGCCATACCAACGGCAGAACCAACAGAAGCCAGAATGAACCCCCATCTGCTTCCAAAACTTTTCGTATTTTTATTACTCATAAACTAACCCTATCTATTTCTTTATTATATAGATGATTGCATAATTCAGATTTATGCATATTAGTAACTAATGCTTACGCAATTATCTATACGTGCCATACTGTTCCAGTTTAAAGGTTTACAGTCGAAAAAGCAACAAAAATATTATTCACCTATTGACATGGTAGGTGAATAGGAATATTATCTTTGTAGCATAATTTGGAAAGAGGGAGAAATACTATGGTCATCTCGTCAAAAGGACGGTATGCATTACGCGTTATGGTTTATCTGGCGGTAAATCATGATGGCAGTTTTATACCATTAAAAGAAATATCACAACACGAAGAGCTGTCACAGAAATATCTGGAAAGTATCACCCGGATGCTGTCAAAAGCACATCTGATCGAAGCGGCAAGCGGACATGGAGGTGGCTATCGTCTGACCAGAGAACCGGAGGAATACAGTGTGGGAGAGATCCTCAAGCTGACCGAAGGGACCCTTGCACCGGTATCCTGCCTGAAGGATGATTCAGTACCGTGTGACCGGTCGGAATTATGTTATACATTACCGATCTGGCAAGGACTTGCCGATCTGATCAATAATTATTTTGATAATATGACACTTGCCGATGTGGCAGGAAAAGCCGGACAAACAGTGAAAGAATAGATGAATATACAGGAGGCACGAATATGTCAGAGAAACAGTTATTAAATGTAAAGAATTTGTATGTAGATGTAGAGGAGAAGCAGATCCTTCATGGTATAGATCTGTCAATCGGAAAAGGTGAGACGCACGTTCTCATGGGACCAAACGGAACAGGTAAATCAACACTTGGCTATGCACTCATGGGAAATCCAAGATACACCATAAAGAGCGGAGAAATCTGGTTTCAGGGTAAAAATATTACAGAGGCTCCTGTTAATGAGCGGGCGAAAGCAGGAATCTTCCTGTCCTTCCAGAATCCATTAGAGGTTCCGGGTGTGACTTTAAGTTCATTTATCAGAAATGCATTGGAGCAGAAGACAGGAAAAAGACAGCGTTTATATGATTTCAAGAAAGAGCTGGAGCGTACAATGGAGATCCTTCAGATGGATCCATCCTATGCAGAGCGTGATCTGAATGTCGGATTTTCCGGTGGTGAGAAAAAGAAGGCAGAGATCTTACAGCTCCTGATGCTGAAGCCTTCACTTGCAATCCTTGATGAGACAGATTCCGGTCTGGACGTTGATGCTGTAAGAACAGTATCTGCCGGTATCGAAGAATACCAGAAGAATTGCAAGGGCAGTCTTCTGATCATTACCCATAGCACGAAGATTCTGGAGTCCTTATCTGTTGATCATACACACGTTATGGTAGAAGGTAAGATTATACAGACCGGTGATGCATCTCTGGTAGAGGAGATCAACCGGAATGGATTTGCAAAATATGAGAAGACAGAGCAGAATCAGTAGTCTTTGAAAGGAGCATCCGATAGATATGAAAGAAAAAACATATGTAGAAGACATAGACAGAAATATATATGACTTCAAAGATGATGAAAAAGATGCTTATAAGATCAAGGCAGGACTGACGCCAGAGATCGTTGAGCAGCTTTCGAAAGAGAAACATGATCCGGCATGGATGCAGACCTTCCGTCTGGAATCCCTGCAGATCTATAATAATATGGAAGTACCGGATTGGGGACCATCGATTGAAGGTCTGAATATGGACAACATCGTAACCTATGTCAGACCAAATACAAATATGAAAGCAAAATGGTCTGATGTGCCGGAAGATATCAAGAATACATTTGAACGACTGGGTATCCCACAGGCAGAGAGAAAATCTCTTGCAGGTGTCGGAGCACAGTATGATTCCGAGCTGGTATACCACAATGTCCGTCAGGAGGTAGCTGAAAAGGGTGTTGTATATACCGATATGGAGAGTGCATTAAATGGCGAATATGCAGATATGGTAAGAAAGCATTTTATGAAGCTGGTTCGTCCCAATGACCATAAGTTCGCAGCTCTTCATGGTGCTGTATGGTCAGGCGGTTCCTTTGTATATGTGCCAAAGGGAGTATCCGTAGAGATTCCGTTGCAGTCTTATTTTCGTCTGAATGCACCGGGAGCCGGACAGTTTGAACATACCCTTATCATAGTGGATGAGGGCGCGGATCTTCATTTCATCGAAGGTTGTTCTGCACCAAAATATAACGTGGCAAATCTCCATGCCGGATGCGTGGAATTATTTGTCGGTAAGAATGCAAAGCTTCGTTATTCTACGATCGAGAACTGGTCAAAGAATATGTATAACCTGAATACAAAACGTGCAGTTGTAGAAGAGGGCGGAACGATCGAATGGGTTTCCGGTTCCTTCGGATCTCATGTATCCTACCTGTATCCGATGAGTATACTGAAGGGAAAGGGGGCGAAGATGGAATTTACCGGTATCACATTTGCCGGAAAAGGACAGAATCTGGATACCGGAGCAAAGGTCGTTCACAGCGCACCGGATACCAGTTCTTACATTAATACAAGATCTATTTCAAAGGATGGAGGTATCAGTACTTTCCGTTCTTCCGTTGTAGTAGCAAAGGAAGCAGAGAATGCCAAGGCAGCAGTATCCTGTCAGTCGCTGATGCTGGATTCCATCTCAAGATCTGATACGATCCCGGCGATGGATATCCGTACCAGAAAGGCAAATGTCGGACATGAGGCACAGATCGGCAGTATCAGTGATGATGCAGTATTCTATCTGATGTCCCGTGGTATGAGCGAGGAAGATGCCAGAGCTTGTATCGTCAGTGGATTTGCGGACAACGTATCAAAGGAGCTTCCACTGGAATACGCTTTGGAAATGAACAATCTGATCCGTCTGGAAATGAAGGGCAGTATAGGTTAGGAGGAAATGAGCAATGGACAAGAATACGATCAATATTAATAAACTTCCATCCAAGACATGGTACTGGCTTCATATGAATGATACAAAGGTTTCATGGAATCCTGATATAGCACCATGTAAGGTGACGGTAGAGGAAGCATTTGAGGATAAAGAGACAAACAGCCTGATATCCGGGGATGCAGCAGAATTTGCCACAGTTGAGAGTGGAGCAGGCAGAGAGGCAGATTCGATCTTTGCAGATGCGCAGACAGAAAAAACAGTTCTGACTGCTTCGGACAAAGACGCAAAGGCAACGATCCGTCTGGCTGTTGATGGAACGACAGCAGCGTCTGCGGCAGGTGCATGTTATCTGACGGCAGAAGAAGGTACGGATACAACCATAATTGAGACATTTACAAAGAAAAGTGCGCAGGCAGGTTCACTGGCATACCGTACGATGATACAGGCAAAGAAAGACAGCCGTGTTCGTCTGGTACAGGTATTTATGCAGGATGAAGAACAGACTCTGTTAAATGATATCGGTTGTGTCTGCGATGAAAATGCAAAGTTCGATATCCTTCAGATCTTTATCGGAAAAGGTGATCTCTATAACGGAATCCGTACAGATCTTAAGGGTACAGGAGCAGATACACAGGTCGAGATCGGCTACCTTGGACAGAAGACACAGAAGATTGATGTGAACCTGATCATAAATCACTTCGGTAAGAAGACGAATTGTGAGATCCAGGTAGATGGAACCTTAAAGGATGCAGCAGAGAAAGTATTTCGTGGAACGATCGATTTCAAGAACGGTGCATCCGAATCCACAGGTGCAGAGACAGAAAATGTACTCCTGCTTGGTGATGATGTGATCAATAAGACAATCCCGATCATTCTCTGTGCAGAGGAGGATGTAGAAGGTTCTCACGGTGCAACGATAGGTGAACTGGATGAGGAGACATTATTTTATTTTGAATCAAGGGGCATCGACAAGGAGACTGCGGAGGATATCATGACCCACGGCAAATTCGAGATGTTATATCGCCACATAGGAGATGAGCAGACACAGAAGCTGGTAGAAGCACAGCTTGCGGAGGTAATGGCAGATGATAGAAAAGAATTATAAAGAGGATTTTCCGTTATTACAGACAAATAAAACCATTTATATAGACAATGCAGCTACAGCACAGAAGCCGGCAGTTGTAATTGAAGCAGAGAAGCGTTTTTATGAAGAAAGCAATGCAAATCCGCTTCGTGGCTTCTATCCGCTGAGCCTTGCAGCAACAGAAGCATATGAAGATGCCAGAAAAGTTGTGCGTGATTTTATTCATGCAGATTCGGAAAAAGAAATCATCTTTACAAGAAATACAACAGAGAGTCTGAACCTTGTTGCATACAGCTATGCATGCAGTCATCTGAAAGAAGGAGATGAGATCGCAGTCAGCATCATGGAACATCACAGCAACATTCTCCCATGGCAGATGGCAGCGAGAATGACAGGTGCAACGGTCCGGTATCTGAACTGTGAGAAGGACGGTATTTTGACAGATGAGACACTTGCAGCAGGAATCAATGAGAAGACAAAGCTTGTAGCGATCGGACAGGTATCCAATGTTCTCGGTTGTGTGAATCCGATCAAGAAGATCGCAAAGCTTGCACATGCAGTCGGCGCGGTCCTTGTAGTAGATGCGGCACAGAGCGCACCGCATATGCCGATTGATGTCAAAGATCTGGATGCGGATTTTCTTGCATTTTCCGGTCATAAGCTGATGGGACCGATGGGTATCGGCGTGTTATATGGAAAAGAAGCATTACTGGAAGAGATGCCGCCATTTATGACAGGTGGCGAGATGATCCAGTCTGTAACGACAGAAGGAGCGGTATGGGCTGAGCTTCCGCATAAGTTCGAGGCAGGAACTGTAAATGCAGCCGGTGCAGCCGGACTTGCAGCCGCAATTTCATATATTAATAAGATTGGATTTGAGACGATCGAGCAGAGAGAACTGGAACTGACCCGACATGCGATGGAAGGACTTGCAAAGATTCCGCATGTTCATGTGATCGGCTCAGAAGATCCTGCAAACCATACCGGTATTGTGGCATTTACGATCGACAATGTACATCCACATGATGTCAGTGAGATCATGGCAGCAGATGGTATCGATGTTCGTGCAGGGCACCATTGCGCACAGCCATTACTTACTTATCTGAAGGTGTATAATACAACAAGAGCCAGCTTTATGTTCTACAATACGATAGAAGAAGTCGATGCATTTGTAGAGAGTGTTGCAAATGTCAGAAGGAGAATGGGATATGGAGAATAGAAGTTTTTATAATGAGATTCTGACGGAACACAATATCCGTCCGGAATTCAAACATGATCTTCCGGATGCGAACATCGTACTGGAAGGTGTAAACCCGAACTGTGGGGATGATATCTGGTTGAAATTAAAAGTAGAAAACGGAATCATCGAAGACGGAGCATTTGTCGGAGACGGTTGTGCGATCTCACAGGCGTCCGCTGATATCATGCTTGGCATGATCGTCGGAAAGACCGAGGAAGAAGCGTTGAAGCTTGGAAAACTTTTCTTAAAGATGATACAGGGCGAAGCGACCGATGAAGAGATCGATGAACTGGAAGAGGCCTCCGCCTTAAAAGATATCTCCCATATGCCTGCCCGTGTAAAATGCGCAGTCCTTGGCTGGCATACCCTGGAGGAAGCATTAAAGAAATAGTGTTAACAAAAAATAATACAGGGGTCATATATAACATTGTTCCGCAAAACACTCGCGTTCTATTCTACACGTAGCGGTTCTAAACTCTTCACCTGACGGTGAATCGTTAAGTACCGACGTGTAGAAAGGTTTGCTTCACAATGTATATACGCTCCCTGTATTATTTTTTGTTAACATTCAGTTATTCACGTCGGTCTTTAGCGATAATGAAATGTATTTACTATTGAGAAGTGGAAACAAAAATGGAAGAGGGTATTACTATTATGAAGTAAGCCTGCCCACGCTGTGTAACTTCGAACTAACCTCGGCGGAAGCCTCGCTAAGTTCTCAGTTATTCGCGCTGGTGTAGGTTTGTACATATTAATATATGAAGTTAAAGCCATTAAAGTGGATATAAATAAAAGATGATAGATATTTTTGTGAAGCAAACCTATTTGAACGTCGGTTCTTAGCGATCCGCATAAGCGGGAGCTTAGTACCGTTACGTGAAAATAGAGCGAGAGCGTTTTGCGTAACAAAGAGTATCTATCATCTTTTATTTATAATGCCAAGCCGGTCTATAATACTTTCGAAAGGAAATCCTTCAGTCGAGGATTCTTCGGATTGCCAAAGAATTCTTCCGGCGTGCCGGTTTCAAGAATCTGTCCCTCATCGATGAAGAGGACTTTATTGGCAACCTCCTTTGCAAATCCCATTTCATGAGTAACCACGATCATGGTCATTCCCTCTTTTGCAAGATCCTTCATCAGGTCGAGAACTTCTCCAACCATTTCAGGATCAAGAGCAGAAGTCGGTTCATCGAATAGGATCACATCCGGATTCATAGCAAGAGCACGGATGATGGCAACTCGCTGTTTCTGACCACCGGATAAGGTAGAAGGATATACATCTGCTTTATCTTCCAGACCGATCCGTTTCAGAAGTTCTTCTGCCTTTGCTCTTGCCTCGGCAACGATCTGAGATTTACTTGTTGTAATCTCTATTTTCTCCTGCTTCTCTTTGCGGAACAGGTTCGTAAGCGGAAGCATACGATTATGACGCTTCGCTTTTTTCAGATCCTGACAACGCACCAGTACAGGAGCAAGCATGATATTCTGAATAACGGTTTTGTTGTTATACAGATTAAAATGTTGGAATACCATTCCCATATGACGACGGTGGATGTTGATATCAACCTTTGGGTCTGCAATATCGACACCATTGAAGATGATCTGACCGCCTGTTGGGTCTTCCATACAATTTAAACAGCGAAGAAATGTACTCTTACCAGAACCTGAAGGACCGATTACAACCATTATATCGCCTTTATCGATTGTGACATTGATGCCTCGTAAAACTTCATTGTCACCAAAGTGTTTTTCAAGATTAATGACGTCTATCACTCTTTCTCAGGCTCCTTTCCATAAGTTTGATACCAAGGCTGATCAGAAGCACCATCACAATGTAGATCAGTGCCATAACCAGATATGGGATCATGAATTCGTAGCTGTTACTACCAATATAGTTAAATGCTACATATAAGTCAGTAGCACCAACAAAGCTTACAACAGATGTTTCCTTGATCAAAGATATAAATTCATTTCCCAGAGTAGGAAGGATGTTTTTAACTGCCTGAGGAATCACAATCTTACGCATGGTCGTCGCAAAGCTAAGGCCCATGGCACGTCCGCCTTCCATCTGTCCGGGATCCACAGAAAGGATACCGCTTCGCATGATTTCGGAAATATAAGCACCACTGTTTAGACCAAATACAAGCATTGATACCTGTACACCGCTCATATGACCTCCTACGATAGGGAGCAGAACATAGTAAAACAGCAGTAACTGCACGACCATAGGAGTTCCACGGAAGAATCCGACATAGACGCTGCAGATTGCATCTAAAACTCGTGGCAGCCGTTTATATTTTGGAATGACGCGGACAGTTGCAATGATGGTTCCGATCAAAATACCGATGATCAGACCGGTTATGGCGATGATAACGGTATTCTTCAGACCTTCAACAACCTTTACATATCCTCTGTTATCAATGAATATTTCTATGAACTTTTGTATTTTACTTGAAATGTCTCCCATGAAATATCCTTTCAATATCTATCAGATAACAGGTAATTGTAAAATATAGATACACTGAATCAGCAGAACTGTTTTAGCAATTTACAATTACCTGTTACCATATATTTTCTTCACGCGAGAAACGCGTGATTCTTATAGCATATTTTTACTGCATAGCATTTAATGATTTTGTAATGGCAGCAGCAGGAGCTGAATCGATGATAACATAATTTAAATTTCCGTTTAATAAATCCTGAACTGCAAGTGAACCGTTCTTATAACCGGTAGATGTCATCTTAAGACCAGCGAATCCCCAGTCATCATCACCTTCGCAGTAGAACTGTCCGGTTGTACCTGTCTGGAAACCAATCTTGCTGCTTGAATCCTTAGCGTTAAGGATTGCATTTACATCATCGGCAGTCTTACATTCGTCAAATTCTGTGTTGTCTGATGGAACGATCAACTTCTGGGAAGCCTTGTAGTAAGAATCTGAGAAAGCTACATATTCTTCACGATCCGGCTTGATTGTAAGACCGGCCATAGCGATATCACATTTCTGCTGACCAACGGAGAGACATACAGCATCGAAATCCATGTTCTGGATAACCAGCTCCTTACCGAGTTTGTCAGCAAGTGCCTTAGCGATCTCCATATCGATTCCGTAGTAGTTCTCACCCTTTGTATACTCAAATGGTTCGAATGCAGCGTTTGTTGCTACAACTAACTGATCCTTGCTTGAGTCTAATGTAGCTGATTCAACAGCAACAGGCTCGCCATCACCGAAGTAGTGGTTGCAGATCTCTTCAAATGTGCCATCTGAATTCATATCTGCGATAAATGTATTAACCTCTTTTAATAAGTCAGGCTGTGTTTTGTCAACGCCGAAAGCGTATTCCTCATCTGTGAGGTCAATCTCGATAACCTTAGCAGTCTTCTTATCAGAAGATTTGCTGTCGTCAGTTTTGCTTCCGCATGCTGTTAATGCAGTCATAGCCAGGGCTGCAGACATAGTAATTGCTAAAAATTTTTTAAGTTTCATTTTCATTACTTCCTTTCATTCTTTTCTGAATAAATATACCATTGTGTTTTGAAAAATGCAATTTATATATGCAAAAAAATGCTGAAAATTACAGGTTTTATGCAGGTTTTATAAATGCTTTTCGTATTTTCCGCCAATATGCATACCTTCTTTTACGACAACAAAGGCGTGTTCATCGATGTTTTTCAGTCCGCGGCGGAGATGAACACATTCATATTTGGAAAGGATCGTAACGATCATATAAGTTGTTTCTTCGGTATAACCACCACGCGCCTCCCACCAGGTTGCATCCCGGTGAAATTCGTTTACGATGTAATCAAGGATGGCTTCCGGTTCTTCTTTTGTATAGATCACAACTTCGGTATTGATGTTCTGCGTATGTGCTTTGTCAGTCATCAGAGTACTGACAGCGGAATAGATAATGCTGTATACGGCTGTCGGGATACCAAAAAGGATTGCACAGATGCCGTAGACAACAGCATTGACTGTCAAAGATACCTTTCCCACGCTGAAATTTTTGTATTTCTTGGTAAAGAACATACCGACGATATCCATACCGCCACTGGAGCCGCCGGAGCGTAAGGAGATACCGATGCCTGTACCGGCGAGAAGTCCACCCATAATGCTGGCAGTCAGGCTGTCATTGACCAGAGGTGTAGCCGGAATTGGAAATATACTTAAGAATATCGTCTGACTGATCAGGCAGACCAGTGTCCGGCTGAAGAAACTTTTGCCGATTGAGATATATGCCATGATAAATAAAGGTATATTTAAGATAAAGTTGATAATACCTGCGATATCGGTTCCTGATGCAAGCGATGGAAATACTTGGATCAGTAAGGTTCGTATGATCTGGCTGATACCAAGGACACCGCCGTTATACAGACTGGCGGGGACGATAAAGAAGTTGATTCCGGCGGCAAATAAAACCATGCCGCCGATCGCAGCAGCATTTCTCTGCCAGAGTGTTTTGTCTTTGAGATTCATATGCATGCCCTCCCTTATTAATATTTGTACAGCTTGTGTAGATTATGAGCTTCAACCTGTTGATACTACCAATACAGGAACGCTTTTGTAAATATTTATATGTAGAGTATAAAATATTTCCGGTAAAAAAGCATCTAAAATATAAGGAAGACTTGATCATAAATTGCAGAATTACAGGTTGTGGGGCGGAAGTGAATGCAGTACAATAATGCAAGCAGAAAATATGTGTTAAGAGGATTAGAAGAATGAAAAAGATTTTATATTTTATAAAGAAGGAAACCGTTTTATCGATCGCGGTCGTACTGGCAGTGATATCAGTATTTTTTGTGACCCCTGACAGAGAATATATTTCATATATTGATTTCCGAACACTGGCAATCCTGTTTTGCCTTATGAGTATCGTTACCGGTTTGAGGAATATTGGTGTGTTTGATAAATTAGCGGAACGGCTGTTAGCAAAGGTGCATGGGATCGGGGGAGTAACGGTGATCCTTATATGCCTGTGTTTCTTTATGTCGATGTTTATAACAAATGATGTATCACTTATTACATTTGTGCCGTTTACAATTATATTAATGAAGAAACGGAATCCGGATGTCGATGGCAAATGGATGCTAAAAGTAATTGTCATGCAGACGATCGCGGCGAATCTTGGCAGTATGTTGACACCTCTTGGTAATCCTCAGAATCTGTATCTGTATGGAAAAGCAGGTATAGGTATTGCGGAGTTTTTAAAGATCATGCTACCATATACAGTCTGTGCATTTGCTTTGTTAATGGCATGGATCGGTCTGGCATCCATGGTTCGAAAAAGAAAGTTAAGTCATGATGAGAAGACAGAAATAAAACAGAATAAAGGCTTAGACTCTGCTGAAGATAAAGCTTCAACGAAAAGACAGAAAGGTCCGTTGGGTGCTTCCGGTTCAAAATGGGAGAAAAAGGATGCGGAATGGATTGAAAAATTTACAGCATATATTATTCTGTTTGTCATAAGTCTGCTTGCGGTTTCACATATTCTTCCGTATGGTGTGCCTTTCGCGTTAGTATTTTTATATTTGCTTCTGCGTGACCGGAAAATCCTGACACAGGTTGATTATTCTCTGTTATGTATTTTTATTGCGTTATTTATATTCATCGGTAATCTTGGACGTATCCCGGCATTCAGTCAACTGCTTTCGGATATATTGACCGGACGGGAGGTGGTCACTTCGGTAATTGCAAGTCAGGTAATGAGTAATGTTCCGGCTGCGATTCTGTTATCCGGATTTACAGACCATATCCGGGAGCTGGTGATCGGAACAAATCTCGGAGGACTTGGTACTTTGATAGCATCAATGGCAAGTCTGATCAGTTTCAAATATGTTGCGAGAGAAGACCGCTCGTTCCGTGGCAGATATTTTCTGGAATTTACAGTTGCAAATGTTATTTTCCTTTTTATAATGATGATTCTTTATCGTTTACTTTCTTAACATAATCAAGTAGAACAGCCGTGCTATGAGAGTAGTAGACATAGCGAACCAAATTGACAAAATTCTCAAGTGAGATAAAAACAGGAATATCGAATCTTTACGCAGGAGCAACAGAACTTCCGATAAATACGGGAGATACACAGTACAAGGCTGCAGTAAGAAATGATCCAAGACACATTTTTACTAAAGAAGATAAAATAACAAAATATAGTCATTGTTTATACATGATTTTTTTGCTACAGAACAAAAAACGACAGTTCAGAACAAATAAATAGAAAATACCACTTTATCCCTTTAAACTGAAACCATCGTACGAAACAAACAACTGATGGCGCCTAAAGGGAAAGGGGAAATTCATGTTGTATGGACTTGATTTTATTGATTGGATCAAGAGATTTTTAGGCTGGGGAAAATAAAGTATATTGTGTAAGTATTTGTTCGGAAAAAGCTGCTGTATCGTTGTGGATTAGATAAGTACATATAGATATATGTTTTTATAGAATAAAGGGGTGCGCAAGATATTTGCCGGAAAGGGATATTCTATAATAAAAAGATATATCTAAGAGATATAGCTAAGTATAAAAAACAATATAGACTGCGGCAGTTGATGGATGCATCAACTGGAAAAATAGTTCAGGAACTCCTGAGCTATTTTTTTGACTATTTTTGTCTAAGAATGTCGAATAACAAAGTTATTATTGTAAAAAGCCAGAAAACAATTTATTATTTTATATAACTTAAGTATGAAGGGAAAGGGGCAAAAGATGAATATCGTCATTTGTGATGATGAAAGGAAAGTAATTGAAGATGTAGGATCGATATGCAGAGAGTACTTATCTCCGGATGTCAAATTATATGGATTCCGGTCGGCGGAGAGTTTGTTGAAAAATCTTGATAAGATAGATGGGGATATTGATCTCTTTATATTAGACATAGAAATGCCGGGTAGGGACGGCTTGTGGCTTAGAAAAGAGTTAGAACGATACAGGTATGGAAGCAGCATTATTTATCTGACAAGCCATGATGAGCTTGTGCAGGAAGCATTTGGAAGATATGTGATAGGATTTGTTGATAAAGTTAGTTTCTTGAATGATAAAAATAAGCTAGTTGATAAATTGAAGCTTTTTGAACAAGAAACAAAAGCAGATGAAACAATCCGTGTAAAATATGATCAGAAAGTTCTGTTTATACAGAAAAGAAAAATTATTTTGATTGAAGCTGAACATGTATATTCAAATTTAGAATATGTGATAGATGAAAAGATAAATGGATCTTTTGTTACAGAAAGGAAATTGATTCGTAAGTCATTAAAAGAATGGGAAGATGAGTTGGGTAATAATTTTATCAGAATTAGTAAGCGTTATATAATTAATTTAGATTATGTGCAACGTATAAATCAGGATATAGTGCTGAAAAATGGAAAAGAGTTAAAGATTCCAAAAGTAAATCAAAAGAAATGCCGAGACAGTTACTATAATTATTGTAATAGAAAAATGAAATGGGAATAAAAATGGTAGAAAATATAGTTATAAATATAATTGAATACTTAAAATATTTTCTTATATTCCAATGTTTCTTGAATGGAAAAGTGATTAGTAGAAAAAGATTTTGTATAGGAACAATAGAAATAATTCTTATTTGTTTTGCTACTAGTATATTAAAGCATAGAGATGCGCAATTAATTCTTATTGTTGGAATATTAGTATATGTTTTATGGATTTATGAAGGTCGGATAAAGAATAAAATTTTGATATATACAGAATCACTTATTTGTATTAATTATCTTGATACAATCTCTTGTGCTATTAGTGGGGGGTTATTTAAAGGAAATATGGGCTGGTATTTTTTGAATCAAAATAGGAAAATATTAATGATTCAAGGAGTGCTTTCGCTTGTATGTATTATTATAATTATATGTATTAAGATGAAAATAAATAAGAGAAAGATTAATTGGTTTATAAGACAAATGTAGGATTACAATACATGTGTTACAACTGAATATAAA
>NZ_QTMQ01000030.1:377-645 GCF_003604095.1 Clostridium sp. AF15-41 | reverse complement strand
GAGACAAGACGCTTGCGGATGTAGCAGCGGATATCAGCTTTGAGATCGCCGGATCAAACGGATATAGCAAGACGATAGCCGGAACAGAACTGGATGCAAGCGGAAGTTATACGATTGATAATCTTGCAAAAGGAACATATACGGTGACAGAGACTGTGACCGGATCAACAGGTTATACAGTCACTACTACTTACAAAGTAGATGGTGGAAGTACAGAAGCCGGAGCAACAGCAACAGCAGCCGTACCAAATGGCGGAACAGCAGAAGT
>NZ_QTMQ01000030.1:0-367 GCF_003604095.1 Clostridium sp. AF15-41 | reverse complement strand
CAGCAGCCGTACCAAATGGCGGAACAGCAGAAGTAGCATTTACAAACAACTACAAGAAGCAGGTCGGCAGCCTGAAGCTGACAAAGACAGTAAGTGGAGACAAGACACTCACAGATGTAGCATCAGATATCAGCTTTAAGATCACAGGCCCAGACAGCTACAGTAAGACCGTAACCGGAGCAGAACTGTTAACAGCAGGCGGCAGTGTACAGATTGATGGCCTTGCAGTAGGTGATTACACAGTAGTCGAAACTGTAGCAGGAATCACAGGTTATACATTGACAACCAGCCATAAGGTAGGAAGCGGAAGCAAAGTTGACGGCAAGACAGCAACAGCAGCCGTACCAAATGGCGGAACAGCAGAAGT
>NZ_QTMQ01000003.1:0-253350 GCF_003604095.1 Clostridium sp. AF15-41 | reverse complement strand
ATCTGGCATCTGTGTAACATATGTTTGACAAACCTACAGAATAGGATATTTTTTCTATATATTCAAATCGGACAGAAACTATGTGGATATGTGTGTTTATATACTCCTTCAAATTTATTTAGAGTTTATATGTACAACATATATATTTACAATGGAGCAACGACAAAATGAAAAATTGGGTAAATTATAAGCAAACTATTGGTTTTGGTTTACTTTTAAATTGTGTCGTTGTCTATGAAGTGCTGTACTGTTGTATGAGATATTTATTGGTTTAAGAGAATATGATATATCTGTTAGCCTTGACAAATATCCCATTATATTAAAAGAAAAAATTCTGTCAGATTCAAAAATGATTTGTAGAAGGTGCCTCATAGGTAAAACCATTTTATCTCCACCTATTATCATGCTGAGCGTAATGGGAATATTAAAAGTGGAAAAATAAAATGATATACTTTCTTCGGGGATTGATAGCAAATCAAACATGTTAGTTCTAAAATCTTCTAAGTGCTTGCCTTGAGCAAAAATATCTATTAATCTGAAATCCCCTGACATGATACAAAGTTCTTCAACAGGGAAAATGCATGTTGTATCAGAATATAGGTCGATAATATATTCTTTATCTTCAATGTATTTGGTTAATTTGGATAGACGGTAATAGTCTATATCAGATGGAGTATAATCAGTATTATTGGAAAGGTTAAGACGTGTAAACGCGTCATTTATTGCTACACAGTCATAGTATACAGGACGAGTTTCCCAAAAAGTGGGTGGTTTAATAGATTTTGTCCTATTTTTATGAATTTCATATAATCTATAGCTTTTATCGGGTAAAAAAGAAAATATTGTAAGCCAAGTTAATAATTCGGTCAAATCGCTTGTTATGAGATTATGTAAAAAAACTGTTTCAGTACGTGATGTAGAAAAATTTTTATTAACATAATTAATAAGTCCTTTTTTATTTATTGTTGCAGAATTTAACAAAAGAATCCAATTATCACGTATTTCGCTAATTATCTGTGGATTATAGTGGAGCATTATTTCAAGTTTGCTCCAGAATTTTTTCTCATAGCCAGGTGTCTTATTAATTACACGATTTACTCTAGTTGCATCCGACCACAGAGCCTGTTCATTATTAATTATTTGTCCTGTGAAAATGGCTTTGTAAAAAACTGCAGGAGTTCTGTATTCATATTGTGGAGTGTATATTATAGGTTCGTTCGTTTCGCTATTTGTAAAGATGTCTAAATATAAATTCTTTGGGGTTATATCATCCATGTTGAGTTTTCCTCCTGTTGTAAATTTACTATATATTTTCAATTTATTTCCAATATTTCTGAGTGGTAAAACAATATCAACAAATAAATTATAACATTTTTTTAAAATAAAAAAAGAAGAGATAAAAAGAAAATATTGGTAGACAACGTTATCGGCATATATAACAAGTTCTTGAATAAGAAAGAAAATGTTGAATGAAATATTCCCCATCTGATGATGATCTTTGGCGCAGATCGAAACATAGATTGCAACATTAGTTGATATGTCATGGGAGCCGGCCGGTAACCTAAAATAATATAATATTAGGAGGAAATAATATGTCAAAGCATTGGAATCCAGAGGATTATACATTAGTTAATCAGTTGTCAGATATTATTAACGGCAAGGATGTAGTGACTAGTGATGATGGAACCGTAATGAAGGGAACAGAAAATCATGTATCTGTATTTTGGCCAAGCAGTTCATCGAAAGGGCATGGACATGCGGGGTTCGATTATGATGATGATGGCAATTTGACAGGATATGATATTTACCATTCCTGAACATATTTCTACCAGAAGAGACCGATTGGTGATTGGTCGAAATCCAGTGGCTGGCTGTGACGCAGACTCCGGTTGGTCACTGGATAGTGGGAAAACATGAAGTATTTATTGACGAAAGAGCAGATATAGCTAAGGCAAATAGGTTAAGTTTGGCACTATCAATGTCTATGTAAATCAGGAGGTTTTACTTCCTTTTATAAAGTCCAAATACCATGATATCATTGATGCTTATCATCGTAGACTTGATGGAAATAAGTACTTGGAATACTCCGGCAACATATGGCTATAAACAATTCAGATAAAGACCACGGAAATATACTCTTTCTAGTAGTCATAGCTACGTGTTAATAGTCAAAAGTACACAGTATCTGAATGTATTGAACTACGATATTAAAAAGAAAGGAAACATATGATTATTAGCTTATAAATAGTCATACAAGGTGCAGTATGTCAAAGACCAAAATTGAGAGAGCTATTGAGCTTCACTATCAGAACTGTCATATTCCTGTTCTTTGTAAAAACAAGTCATATGCAGATGCGGCAACAGGCAGGAAAGTCGATTCTTTGGTTGCGAAAGAATATGGCCGGGTAATGTTCGTTTCGGATTCAATGCAGTATGTAAATCAGAAACTGGATAAACCTATTTATCATGAGTTTTTTTGGAATGAGGATAAGGTTATTCATCATAAAGTGATCAGAGCAACCAGAATCAGTAAGCATGGTATGGATTGGAAAGATGTATATCATGCCAGGTTTTTCTGTAACAATGAAAATCCGGTTTTTGAGGGAGAAGGAATACCTCAGTAGTGGCTCAACAGTGATAGAGAGATATTGTTTGAAGGAACTTCCAGAGTGGTACATAATTGGTTGTATCTAAAATGTCCTGTAGTAAATGATATTGAAGAATTGAACACACGCATGGGCTATCGTGAACATATGAATGCGTGTATAAATAGTCAGACAGATATTAGGATGTTTTCTACGTGGATAGATCCTAATCATTACTGCACAGGATATTCTGAAGATTTTGTGTTCAAGCATCCTGGTACTGTGAGAGAAGACCTTAATGAGTGGATAAATGGTATATATAAGAAAAAAATAGATGCTTATCGTAAGCAGCATGGAATCAAAAAGCGCAGGTTTGGATGTGAGATAGAGTTTACCGGTATATCGAGAGATACTGCTGGAAGAGTAGTTGCGAGAACTCTTGGCACACAGAAGATCTATAAGGGCGGCGTGTATAACGAACATCATATTATTGATAGAATGAGTCGTACATGGAAGATAGTCAGAGATGCATCTATTAAGCCTTCGGTTACAGCTGACCATCAGAATCCGAAGCTGGATCATTATAAATGTGAGCTTGTCATGCCTATTCTTGATTATGGGGATATTCAGCTCCTCGAAAAGATAACAAGTGAAATCAAGGCTAAGGGAGGGGGTGTGAATCAGTCTTGTGGAATGCATGTTCATGTGGATGTAAAAGGCATATCTGCTATTCAGCTCCGCAACATAGTTAATATTACAGCACGTAACGAAGATATGTTATGCGAAGTACTTAGGGTTAGCCCGGACAGGGTCATGAGATGGTGCCATAAGACAGAAATTGGTTTTGCCGAAGTAATTAACGATATACCAAGACGGGAAATATCTTTGGCTAAAATAATGAATATATGGTATGGAAATAGTGGTTCATCACATAATCATTATGATCGTACAAGATATCGTATTCTTAATCTTCATAGTTTCGTTGAAGGAAAAGGAATAGAATTCAGGCTTTTTAACGCAACTCTTGATGAGAAAGAGGTTAGAGCAAATATTGTATTGGCACTTGCTATTTGCTGTACGGGTTGCTATTTGAAAAGAACAAGGGGATATAATAATGCTTATAGATGTAGTCATATGAAGGCGTGTTCTTTCGAAAGAAAGAAAATGTCAAGCTTTATGAATCAGGTAGGAATAGTTGGCAATGAATTCAGCAGTGTCAGATCACAGCTGATGAAAAATATGGATGGTGGAAGGAGAGTGGCATGATATGAGTTATTATATTGCGTATGGAAGTAATCTGAACAAGGAACAGATGAAGTACCGCTGCCCCACTGCACATGTAGTGGGGAACGGATATCTTATGGACTATGAGCTTGTTTTTCGTATGTATGCGACTATTGAGAAAGCAAGCGGAGAAAAGGTTCCTATAACTGTATGGAGTATAGACAGTGAGTGTGAAAAGAGTCTGGACCGTTATGAGGGATATCCGAGACTTTATAGTAAAGAGACACTTCCAGTTACCATAAATGGTGAAATGTACAATGCGATGGCCTATATCATGAATGCGAATATTAGACCATATCAGAAACCTACGGAGTCGTACTATAGGATAGTTGGTCAGGGGTACGTGGATATGGGATTAGAACTGGAATATCTTGACAGGGGAATACTCCGGACGGAAGATGCGTTGCAGATAAATTCGGAAATGAGGTGATGCGATATGAGCGGAAATATAATACCAATTGATAAGAAAAGGTTTGAGAGAAATAACGCAATGACGTTTGAAGAAACATTATATGATGTAACAACAAATATGGATGAAAGAGCTTTTTACTTGATGAATCATACCAGCCTTGATAATGGGTGTGAACCATTAGGCGAGATTGTCAGACTTATCAATATTATAGTTACATCCGATGGTATGGCTGCTTTGGAAGTTGAGGCTGCTGGTAAGAGATGGTCGGTTGTAACTAATCGTAAACCAGAATACTTCGATGGATATGCTGGCAAGACAGTGTATATTTCAGGTCTCAAATCTATATGCAAAGATGAAAATGAAGAGAAATGGTACATTTGTTCCTGTAATGATGTGACCGACATGGAAGAAAGTCTTGTAAAGACCGACAAAATCTCGAAAGAAGAGAAGGTGAAGTTTCAGAGAAGTGTTGAGAAGTTTACTCCCGAAATACAGAAAGATCTGGGAAATAAAAAACTGGCACTAGCAGATAAAAATGCTGAAGAAGAGAAAAAGTCTGAAGTGACGATATACAAAGAGCAGGAAGAATTGGACGCACTATATAACATACTCAAAAAAGTTATGCCACTGGAGTTTCGTAATGTTTATGAAACAATAAGATGCAGACTTGATAAAAACTGCTCATCATCAGAAAAACGTAATTACCTGAAACAGATGGGGGACATATTGGACATCGACTGGGTTCGTGATGCAGATTACAAATACATAGATATAGATGCTTTAAGGAAAAAGATAGAGAAGGAACATATTGGTCATCGTAAGCAGCTTGAAGAGATATATACAGAATTTGAAGCTGCTAACATATCTGGTATAGCTCCTAAAACAATATGTCTGATTGGGCATCCTGATGTAGGACTCAATCATCTTGCTGAAGTGATTGCCGGTTCTATAGGGCGGGGACATACAGTGATAAATCTGGCGGGTATACAGATGAAGGAGACCGATTCTCTTACTGGTACATCAAAGATATATGATAATGCACGGGCTGGTCTGGTATATGAGCATATCAAGGAAGCGGGAGTGAGAGGAGTCTTTGTTATAGAAGATTTTGAGCTCTATGAATCTGGAATCAGAAATACGCTCCTTCCAATAATAGAGAAAACTTCGTTTGTTGATAAGTTTGTTGAGGTGGAAATAGGCCTTGCGAATATGTTCGTGATCGTTACATGCAGTGACATCAAGGATATTCCGATGTCGTTAAGAGCCAACATGACTACGATATATTTTCAGGATGCGGAAGAGTCAGAGATCATTGAGACAATCAACAAGATTATCGTGCCGAAGTATTGCAGGGAATATGGTATTGATTTCCCGAAGAAGATTCCGGCAAAAAGCTGCAGAATACTTATATACAAGCTTGCGAACATGGATATGAATAAGCTTGACAATGTAATCCGCACCATAGTTGTCAAGACGGTGACAAAAGGAGAGACAGCCTTCCCGGATTTTTCAGTACAGAAAATCGATAATTATTATTATACAGAAGAAGATTATAAGAAACTTCATGATACTTATGTACGGAACATCACTGGTGCAGAGCACAAGTTCTTTGTCTGTTATGATGAGTATGAGGAGTGTGTACAGAAAAAGGCAATCAAGCTGTTTGAGATCCTTAACTGGGGAAATGATGAGAGCCAGAAGGAGTATGCTAGAGACGTGGTACATTATCTGGCAAATATCTTTAAAGGAGATACAGCACCCCTGGCTATCGGCTCAATAGTTGATGAACTGAATAAGACTCATTATCTTCAGAATGATCTTGGGGAGAGAATTGAAACCGCGGTTTTGTCAAAGAAATTGGAAAAAAATACAGGCAGGATGACCGTTATCGGTTTAAAGGGCAGAGCTGGAACAGGTAAAACCAGTACAGCAAAGGCGATAGCCAGAGCAACAGGAAGAAACTGTATTAAGATCAATGTAGGAGGTGCTGGAGGAGGCGAGATCATAAAGGGAACGAATAAAACAGTTCGTAATGCCGGACCTTCTATGATCATTCGGGAACTTGAAAAAAGTGGTCATGGAAGTTATTCAGATGTGATCATCTTAGATGAGGTAGATAAAGCTACACCGGATTTCTTTAATGCCTTATATGAATTTCTTGATCCGAATGAAGAGTATATATATGACCAGTACCTTGAGTGCCAGATCCCGAAAAATAACTTTATTGTTATTCTTACATTTAACGATATTACCTGTATCCCTTCACCAATCATAGATCGTATGGAGGTTGTTGAATATAGTAACTATTCAATTCAGGATAAGAAGATAATCATAACTGATTATATTCTGCCGAAGTTAAGGGAGAAGTTCTCGATTGGTGAACTGTCTATAACCGGTGACGCATTGGAACTGTATGTGAATCAGTATGATGTTCTTCCCGGTATGCGTGATGCGGAGAGAGATCTCGAATACATCCTTATGAGAATTGCAAGAAACAATAATGGTGAATTTGACGATTGTGTGGTCATTAGTAAGGAGCTTTTACGCGAGGCTCTGGGGCAGGAGAGAACAGTAGGGATGAATGATGTGCCGCCACTTGCAGTGGGAAAATGCGGATTAGCACAGGCTCTCGCTGTTACAACAAGTGGTATTGGTGTATGCACGGCAGTGGAAACAGTTGTTAATCCTTATCAGGATAAGAAAGTTGTTGTAACGGGTTTATTAGAAGGCTCCTGTCTGGAATCGGTAACACTTGCGTGTTGTTATGCTGGAAGATATATGGAGAAAGAGCTGCCCAAGCTGCATATTCATATGACGGATGCTGTAAAGAAGGATGGTCCTTCAGCAGGCTTAACAATAACGATGTCTATCCTTTCATGTCTGTTAGAAAGGCCGATTCCTGACGGTATAGCCTTTACCGGAGCTATTGATCTTTATGGAAATATAGGACCGGTAGGTGGAACATTTGAAAAGTGTATTGCTGCAGAACGATCATTGATAAAAAAAGTTATTGTTCCATCCGAGTGTTACAAAAGTCTTGTAGACAGAAACGAGCTTTGCAGGTTAAGTGTAGAGCTAGTTCCGGTAGATACGATGGCAGATGTAACTAAATATGTATGGAGCGAGGAGGTGCAGAGATGAATCCATTTATGCCATTTGACTACTTAGGGGATGTTGCTGAGTCGGCTTATAAAAAAATATATACCGGAGACGGAGCTGCATTTGGATCTTGTGTTGAAAGAATTTTATATGTACTTGATCGGCTGGTCAACGCAGATATGATCACCAATACGACAAGAAAAAGGATCAAAACATTTCTTGCAAGGGAAATTCGTCTATCTGATATTCAGGTGATTTCAAGTCATACCAATCATGTTGTTCTGCTCAATACAGAGACACATGAACAGGATTCATTTGATCTCAGAGAATACATAACATGGATCACAGAGGCACTTTGTAAAGATCCAATCATGAAGAGAAATCTTCATGGCAGAGAAAATTACGAAGGTGTTAAGAGTGTTCTTAATGATTATGGGGATGACAGACAGAAAATTCTGTCATCTGATACCTGGATTGATTTTTATATCTGCGATGAAGTGATATTTTTCACAAAGAAGGATGAAGAAAATATCCATTTGTATATACAGAAAAGAGAAAAGGATGTAACAGCTTTCCTGAGAGAACGTAATGCACTAGAGGATGCATTACTTATGGAAGAGGCACTGGCAGATGGCAGAATTTATCGCTTCGATAATGATGAATCTGTATTTGTCGAAGATATACAGGGTGGTATAATAAAAATAGAAGATGTGAAAGACGACATATGCGATTATTCATACATGCAGGGTAATATCCTCAATCAGCTGGCAGATGGCAGTCTTTTGATTCTTGAAGGCAGCAGACTTATTTGCCTGGACAAGACTGGAATCAAGAAGGTGATAGTTGATAATGCATTTATTGGGGTAACCAGCGTAGAGGGTAATGAAATTTATTGGAAAAGCAGATTTAGACGAAAGGATGTAGAGATAGGTAATAATAGAGATATCGAGAAAGTAACAAGGAAGAAGATGTTACGTTGTCTGAAGAAGGACAAAGTAAGTAAAGAGATGTTATGGAAAGGTTTGCTGTTAACTCTTTATGATTTTGACCGTATGAACTTTGATGAGCATATCGGTAACCGGATCAAATTTGCCTGCTTCTTCGACAGACTGCCCATGCCATTTACTCTGAGCAGGATCATGGACAGTCTTTCAGAAGTGGAAGCGTACTGTTATGACGGGGACATTATCAAAGGCGATGGATATATAGAAGCCATGGGTTATCTTATGGATATAGATATTGATCGGTACGATGAGAATGCCACAACAACTGCATTAATTTATTTGTTGGAGAACGTAACCATAAATCCATATGAAAGAATAGCAATGCATTCCGGACATGGGATTCTTGATTGTGTAGAATTTTTCTTTGGCGTTAACGATGAAGAGAATAATAAGGGAAGTTATGATGGAGAAGATAAGGATTACCCAATGTTAGACGTCGCTGACGATGAGTTCATGAGGCTGTTGGATAAAAAAATTGCTGAACTGGATAAACAGATAGAAAAGGAGGAACGCAAGGAAAGAGAAAGTAAGAAATCGGCAGAGCAGCGTAGATCAAAAGAAACTGACAGAGTTTCAGAGACTTCTGATAAAGGAAGAAGTGCAGAGATAATCAGAATGCCGTTTGGGGATTAATTTAAAAAGATACAATCGATTTCATGTTTTCTGAACACTATTGAGTAATAGTTTATTGATTGGCCGAGTTATAAGAAAATAGAGCAAATAAATATATGGAGTGACTTTTTTGAAAGGATTATTTATGGATAAAAATACGGAGTCAGATTCTACAAATAAAAGAAAAAGAGTAATTGTACGTTGTAGGGATGGGATATCAGAGCAGTTTAAGATAGACCAGTTGTATGGTGTTTTAAGTGAAGATAACGATATTCACGTAAATGGTTCTATAGAAATGGTAGGAAATAATTATGAAAACATCAAGAGAGTTAGGGTGTATGTTAATTTATGTGACAAGGAAGGAGCAATACTATATGTACTAAACGGCTGGAAAAATTATCCTGCTGTTAGTGGAACATATTATTCGTTTTCGCTTTACTGCAGTACAATAGATAGATTTTTTGATGTTGACGAACTTGATTATGCAGAATTGTACTTGAGCTTTAACGAGAAGAAATCATAAAGATGCGTAGAATTACATAATAGAAAACAATATAGATATACGAAGGAGGCTGGTAACATGCGAAAACAGGGGATTAAACTCAAGGATAAATCAACACTCTCAAAGGGCGAATACTTGTTTGATCATTTTTTGTATGGGCTTATATTAGGGTCATTTGACATATATAATATACTTCCATATTTTGTGCCAATCGCAAAATATAATAATTCAATTCCAAGGTTGATTATTTGCATGTTATTGACCAGTATGTTCGGAATCCTTTTCAGTTACAATTATAATCGGAGTGGTAAAGGGGTTATTCAAGATGTTTTATTAGGTATTGGATCTTATACAGTTTTAACTATTGGGAAATACGCGTTTAGTTTCATCAGGTGGTTAGGAGTGGGACTATTTGTGATATCGCTGCTTGGAGTTGTTCGCATAATTGCTAAGAGGATAAGGAGAATAGATAGAAAAAAACAGATTATTATTTCAAGATTCCTTAGAAGCACACAGGTGGTAAGGCGCAATGCTGGAGTCTGTGCGGCGATAGTCATTATAGCGCTGCCAATAGCACTTAAATGCTTTCCAAATGATAAGTTAAACGAGGATTATTATGCAAAGGTTTGTGCAGAGTATGGTCTTAATGCTGAAGATGTACAAGATGGAATTGGAATATCGGGATATGGAGGAGAACTAAGTGTTCATGAAGACTATGGAGATGAATATAGGCTCGAGGAAAATATAGATACCATAAAATGGATAAGAGATAATGATACATTTCAAACACTTGATTATGAAGAAAAGTGTGATGTTTTGAGAGCAATCTGTTATTGCGAAGGACGATATCTTGGGCTATGTAAGATAGATATCGAGTTTAAAGATATTGAAGATACATCATTGCTTGGAACATATAATCATTCAACCAAGACGATTATCATTAATTCTAAGCCGATAAAAGATGGTAGTTTGCCAGGCGGAACATCTGACGAACTCCTTATGACTATTTTACATGAATGCAGACATTGCTATCAGAATCTTGTTTCAGAAATGTATATTAATGTAACTCCGGAACAGAGAAATCTATACGCATTCAAGCAGAATGGAGTGAATGATTGGATAACAAATTTGAGTAATTATAAACCAGGGGACGAAACATTGGAAGGACAGATGGAGTATTATGAGCAGCCGATTGAAAGGGATGCCAGAATCTATGCGGAGACAGCGGCTCAGATATATTACCTAACGATTGATAGTCTTCTGAATAAACAGACAGATGACTAGATATTAGAAGAAATCAAAGAACCTGAGGATGAGATTATTACTATATATGACAATGAACCGTGAAGTATACATTATAGGAGGAGATGGACATATGATGATATTCAGGAAGAAAGAACGAGATGATATTTTAACTAACGAGCCATATGCTGCATTTATTAAAAAATTTGATAAGCTGCAAAGTGTTATAAATGAAAAGATACATATTAGAATCGACATGAATGACAATGGTAAGAAAACAGGATTTACAAGTGGATTTTACCTTGATTCTTGCTATGCACAGTGGTTTGAGTTGAAGTTTGAATTCTATGGATTGGATAACGAAGAGAGCAATCCAAACCAGCAGCTTTATGTGATGCATAGTTTGGAATATAAATTTGTAGATGATGATTATAATGATATGATGCTGGACACAGTTGCAGATATAGAGAAGAGAAATGGTTACATATATTTATCGTCATTGGTTCATGAGTGTGAAGTGAGAAGCTCAATGAACAACAAAAATACAGTAACTGTAATGTATTCGGTACTTTGTGATAAAAAAGATGCAAAGGAAGTCTGTTTACAGCTTATAAATCACGATATTGCATTGTTTACTCGTAGTTTTTAGATAACAGGAGGGTGTAGTGAAACAAAATTGGTTTTTACTAGGAGATATCCATGGCGAAGCTGCAGCCATAGAGTATTTTTATAATCATCATAGAGAAAGACTAAAGTTGGATGATTGCCAGAATAATATCATATTGTTAGGAGATGTTGGATTAAACTATTCAATAACAGGATTGGCGGATTTTTATTACAAGACATCACTATCAAAGCTGCCATTTACATATATTTGTTTGCGAGGAAATCATGAATCTAGAGTCAGTGATGTGATTAAGCGCAATCCATCGAGATGGAATCCGATAGAAAAATATGGCGGATTGGTTTATGTTGAAAATGATTTTCCGAATATCGAATATCTTGTGGATGGTCCGGCTATTTATGAATTTGCAGATTACAAGATATTGTCTTTGCCAGGAGCATACTCTGTTGACAAATGGCTCAGATTGGCAAATGGGTGGCAGTGGTTTGCTGATGAGCAGCTATCGGAAGAAGAAATGCAGTATGGAAGAATGCTGGTTAATCATGAAAAATCAGTGGATTTGGTTATTTCGCATACATGTCCTATAGAATTTGAACCGAATGACTTGTTCCTTGGCTCAATTGATCAATCTCAGGTAGATAAGACCATGGAATTGTATTTGGGTGAAATTGAAAATCAGTTGGATTATCGTAGATGGGCCTGGGGACATTATCATGCGGACAGATTGTATCCATGGAAAGATGGTAAGGAAAAACTTATGCTTTTTAATGAACATGTTGTGGATCTGTGTAAGTTCATGGAGATGGGGAAAGCAGATTATTTTGTGGATATATTGGCATAAGTCGGTAGATGCGGAGGTGAGTTTATGCCAACAAAAATTAATGTAAATGGAAAGTATCCGTGTTGTGCTAATTGGGTTGTGATGAAAAGAACACGTGATGGTGTAATAGCGAAAAACTGTCTGATTGATGAAACGATTAAGTTGTCAGACAGAGAGGCTAGATATTTGACAAGACTTAATGGAAATAGAAATCCATATAGGATGAAAGGATTTTCAGCCGATGAATGTACCAGCTACTTTAGATTCTTAAAAGAATGTATGCTAGTAAGAGAAGCAGGAAGAAGTATGCATATAGATGAGATGAAATTATATACATTGATTATTCCTAATAAGACTAGAACAAATTCGGTAATTCCTAGAATATTGAACTTTCTGTTGTGCATCTTATTCCTGCCGGTTTTTGCATATGGGCTTTACTGTATATTTGCATATGAAAATACATGGGGGATGGAAGATCCTACTATATTGAATATATTACTGGGAAGTATTGGAGGTATTTTTCTGGGAACGATATTGCACGAATCTGCACATGCTTTTTCCTGCTTAAGTGATGAAAATGGAAGAGTGTTTGAAGCTGGAGTGATGTTGAATGGAATGTTCCTTGGTGCATATGTTTTAATCGATGAATCAAAGATAAAGAGCAATACAAAAAGAGCACAGATTAATCTTGCTGGTGTGGAAATGAATTTGTTGTTAGCAGGAGTACTTATGATATTGGCAACATTTGGAAATTTCTTGAGACCATGGAAAGTAGCTCTGTTATTTGCCGCATTACAGAATGTTTTTTTAGTACTCATGAACCTGGCTTTTACTGAAGGATTAGATGGGGAACATGCTTTAAGCAGTCTATTTGGAGGTTTCGTTGTCGATGCGGCAAAAGCAAATCTTTCTGTGTTGTTTGATAGACAAAGAAGAGTCGATTATTTTGCTGTACATGGTATATGTGGGGCAGCAAATATATGTGTAAGTCTTGTAATTTTAGTTTTTCAATTTATAGTGCCGCTTGTAGTAGTTGCAGATATCAGTATATGGATAGGAGCGCTGTTTCAATGAATTTGAGATACGATATGGCAAAATTAGTAATAGGTGCAGTCAATGTAGGTATGATATTGTATTCTTCCGTATGTTCAGGATTGACATGCACATTTGGTTTATGGGGAATTGCAACTGCAGTTGGAATATTGTGTTTAGCTGTGAAAAGTGTGTCTTTCATTAAAAAGAATGAAAGTATATGGATGTTCGTTCTTGTTTTATTTGTTACGATTCCTTTTAATGTAAGACTTGCAACAGTAGCTGTTGAGGAGTGCTTTGCAGAAATCAATGTTTTTTCAAAGATATTGTATATTGTAATGGTATGTATGAGTCTGCTGTCTGCGGAAGAGATATTTATAGGGTTGTTAACGAGATTTATTTGGCCTAGACAGGATGAATCATTTATATCGGAACTTAAGAAAATTGATGAAAACATAGATCAGAATGGGTAGGAGTAATATGCTATATTTAATATCAGATATTCATGGTAATTTGTTAGAATTTAAGCAAATTTTGAAGAAGATAGAATTTGATGGAGAAAAAGATAATTTAATAATTATGGGAGATATTTTGGATCGAGGGCCGGATGGGATTGCTCTGTTGAGATATGTCAAACCATATATTTTAGATAACTCGATGGAATTGCTGCTTGGTAATCATGAGTTATTTGCCGTTATGTATCTAAACGGTGTTCTTGGCGAAAAGAATACAGATAAGGTTCTTGATGAGAGAACATGGACGGCCTTTGGAGGTGGAGACACGTTAAAGTCGATTAAAAACATGACAGCCTTTGAGAAGAAAAATTTATTATCCTTTTTGGAGCACTTGCCTATTTACTCGGAAATTAGCTCCCGATATCTAGGAAATGTAATCGTTACGCATACTGGTATTGATTGCAATAATTATGTAATGAACGCAGATGGAACAATTAATGTTAAGAGTAGTATAAAAAAGGCTTTTGAAAATAATATTTACAGTTATATGGTTGGTATGGACTTACATCAAGTCCCCAAGAAAGATAAAGAACGGTTTGATCAATTTATTATTGTGGGACATGTTCCTTGTTTCAGATTAAATAAAGATATGAGTAATAAGTTCTACAGAACAGATTACTATATGGATATTGACGCCGGAGCTGGACACATGGAACAAGGGGGAACATTGGGCTGTTATTGCGTTACTACTGATGAGGAGATATATCTTTAGCAAAGGATCAGGAGGTTGCAGGTGATGCTTCATGAAATGAGATTAAAACCAGATCCGTTCGAGGGAATAGAAGCCGGCAAGAAGAAAATTGAGTTCAGACTCTGGGATGAAAAGAGACGGCTTATCAAACCCGGAGATAAGATATTATTTACAAATACAGATACCGGACAAAACATATTGACCTATGTTGTGGATATTCATAAAGCGGATTCTTTTGTGCAATTAAAAGAAGTGCTTGTTAAAAAGAATCTGATTGAAGAAAATGATTTTGAGCCTTCAACAATGTTAAAATATTATAGCAGTGAGGAGGAGAAGGAGTATGGAGTGGTTGGAGTTGAGATTGCATTGCTGAGTGATTAATCTTAGACAGTGGTATGAGAGAAATTGAATGGGTAACGTTGCAAATCTACGAAATAGACAGGTGAAAGGAAATGGGAAAGTGAAGTTCCTGGACAAAATATATATAATAGATATTGATGAAAAAATGATAGATAGCTTGATGAAGTATTTTCAATGGGAGACTAATGTTGAACTTTGTTGTTGCGATATAGAGAGCTTTCTGAAAGATCATATAGAAAAAATAGACGGAGTGACAAGTGCGGCAAATTCATTTGGAATAATGGATGGAGGGCTTGATAAGGCACTGGTTGATTTCTTTGGCGAACAATTACAGTCAAATGTGCAAAGGGTAATTCAGAAAGAATTTCTTGGCGAACAACCAGTAGGAACATGTTTAACTATAGATATACCGGGGTATAACAAAAAAATACTACATACACCAACGATGAGGATTCCCCAACCGATTTTAGATCCGCGAATTATATATACGGCAACTCGCAGTACACTTGTTGAAGCGATAAAAAACCAGATTTTTACAATAACGTTGCCTGCGTTTGGACATCTAACGGGTAATGTTAAATCGGAAATTGTAGCACAGTATATGAGAATGGCTTATGATGATGTAAAAAAAACACTTCAAGAGACCTCTTCTATAAATACGTGGGAGTTTGTATACGAAAATAAAAATATAGATGGGGTTTTATTTAAAAGCTATTTTTCAGGTAACTCTCCCCATAATAAACAGTAAGGACTGGGGCAGATTGCCCCGGTCTCTACTATTCTATATGAAATACATCCTCAACCATCAGGTTGAAGTATGCGGATATTCGCAGCATAAACTCAGCGGATGGAGTGCCTTCGCCACGTTCAATACGACTGATGGTTCTGGTACAGAAGCCTGTTGCAGCTGCGAGATCATCCTGAATGATGCCACGGCTTTCGCGGATTTCTTTTAAGTTGTTGACAACTGCCATTTCAATCACTTCCTTGTAGTTTTCTAAGTTTTTCTTTAAATCAAAGTATAGTGGGATATATGTCCAAAATAATGTGCACGAATTTGATGGTTCGCTATTTAGATGGATAAATCTGTGGCGCTGCCGGTTCCTACGACCTTTCCAAATACATCAAAACGATCATTTTCACTGACACGGATGGGTGCATATTTTTTATTTAGTGATACAAGGAAGATACCCTCATTGTCTTCTCGTAGTTTCTTGATATAGGCATCTCCATTCAGGGAGAAAATGCCGATTTCACCATTTTCAACAGTTTCCTGTTTGATTATCCATGCAATGTCTCCATCATGGAACTCTGGTTCCATACTGTCGCCGCTGATCTTTACACCGAAAGAAGTGTTTTCTGGCAGCAGAGCTTCATCTATGTTAAGAGTCCTGCTTGGACCATCTTCAAGGAAGTTTCCAGTACCAGCAGATACTGCATTTTCGTATACCGTGATGGCTCTGCGAAAAGGAATGATCTGACATATGTGCTTTTCGTATTTGCCAGAGGCATGCAAAAGGCTGATATAGTCGATAGCCTTTAGTTTCCCTTCTTCGTTCAATCCATCAAACAGATTATATGGATTGCTTCCAAAGTATGCTTCGTATATATCTTCAATCTGAAGAATCTGACACAGCGACAGGAAGAGTGATATGCCGGGCTCAGTGGCATTCTGCTCCCATTTGGAGACTGCCTTTCTGGTGAGATTAAATCCTTTTGCCTGGAGCTTAGTGGCAAGATCTTCCTGTGATAGTCCTAGTTTTTTCCTATTTTCAGATATGATTTGTCCTATGGAATGCATATTTACGCCTCTTTTCTATTCGGATTTGGTTTCATGTTTCCCGTATAGTATATATCAGAATGAAATATCATGCAAGTGAGAAATCTCCAAATAAGAGCAAATTGGACATATGTGTCAGTTGACAGTCGCTTGATAAGAGCATTATACTGGAGCGCGAAAGAAACACTACATGAGCTATACTATGAGACTGTTATAGTCTGGAAAGGAGGAAGACCATACGGTTTATCCACATGGATACTTTGGATAAGGGCATATTGCTCTACTTAACGGTGTACAAGGTGGCTTTGACACTTTGGCATACGCGATTACTGCCAGATGGCAGGTAAAGGAGGATATTTTAAATTATGTATTATGATTTGAATGAGGAAACGACAGTTGTGTATATGTTTATTTGCAATTTTAACCGGGAACATGGGTATTCTCCGACAGTCAGAGAGATAGGAAAGCATGTAGGACTGAAATCCACATCAAGCGTTCAGGCATATCTTAGAAAACTGGAGGAATGTGGCTATATTGCAAGACTCAAGGACTGCCCACGTACAATTAAGATTTGTTAGTGATGATTGGCAGGAGGTTAAGGCAATGAGTAATAAGGTATATGTAGATGTGCTTGCAGAATTTACCACGGATGGGATTTTGATACCGAGAAGTCTCCGCTGGAAGGACGGAACGGTTTATGAGATACAACGGGTAAACGATATGAGAAGGGCGGCGAGTCTGAAAGCGGGAGGTGTTGGAATGAGGTACACATGTATGATTGATGGCAGAGAAAGTCATCTATATTACGAGGATAATAATTTATGGTTTGTAGAGGGAAGAGCCTGACCTTGATGTATCATGGTCAGTTGGCTTCAAAGATCAGCATTTACCGGGGCATACGAGAGGTATGCGCGGAACTCCCGACAAGTAAGCTTGCAAAGGTGATTCCCTTTTCCTTTTCAAGTACAAAGAGATGGTTTTTGTATTTAGAAAGGAGCTTAACTGTAATATGAATAATAAAGATGTGATTGAGATACGTTGCAGACAATGTAAGAAGCTGATGATGAACTATCATGTGTGCGGAGATGATTCTGCGGTTGCACTTCAAGGTATAGGGGTGAAGTGTGACAGATGTAAACGTGTGATGATTCTGAAGAAATATACTGAGGGTATGTTGATTAGCCGTCTGACAGATGGCGCTTTCAGAATCTGATGTGTGAAAATTGAATAATAGCCCACCTGATACGGGCACATCGGAAGATGGCAGCACCAAAGACGCAGGGGAAAGCAACCAGACTGGATCTGGCTTTCTCTTAGCGCCTTTTTTTATGCAAGTGTGGCGATTCTTATTTTGAATATGAAAAACAATCCGTTTCTGGTTGCCAGAACGACGATCAGAAAGGATGTAGAAAATGAATAAAGAAGCAAATGCAGAAGAAAAGCAGATGATGATGATGGAGGTTGGACAGAGGATATAGGATATCCGTATTGAAAATGAGATGACAGGGGCACAGCTTGGAGCCTGTCTTGGAATAAATGGGAACCAGGTGTCTCGGATTGAAACAGGAGTTGCCAGATGTTCTATTTATCAGCTTGTTTTGATATGCCAGGAGTTTGGCTGTTCCGCTGATTACCTTCTATTTGGTAAGAAGAATACTGGCATGTCCAAGGAGCAGACGGAGCTTATTACCAGATTGTATGAGAGTATACAGAATCGTCCTTGAAAGATGAAATGATGAAGAAGGTTCACTTTTGCAGGGAGTACTTTGAAAGAGCAGGTACAGTATGATAAATGCATACCAGACAGGACGCTGACTGGAACAAAAAGCGATATGAGTGCACAAATATCGGTTTCAAATTCTACAGAAAGAAGGAAAGCGATATGCAATTTACAAGAAGTAATGTGAATGAGTTTAAGAGAGAGCATGAAGTGATGGGAGTTGGCTTTATCAAGTCCAGAAAGAGTGTTGATAAGATCATGGATATGGCAGCAGATATGCTGGATAAGGCAAAGAGTGTAGAACTGCCGATTGTGGAAATTATCGTTGATGAAGGGGCTTCGGATGATATTGACCGTGATAAGGTGACAAGCCTTTGTGAGTGGATGGAAAAGGATTATGTCAAAGTGATTTTCGTCAGGGAGATAAATGATATCACAAAGGATAGAGATGATCTGGAGGCATTTCTTCTGAAAGCCGGGGATCTGGATGTGATGGTGTATGTGCTGAACACTGGAGTTCAGGTGAAAGCAGAACCTGATAACGGAGCAGGATGTTAGAAACAGATCAGAAAGCTTCAGAACCCGTTACTGAGAATCTGATAGGTATCAGGTTTACTATCACAGATTATGGAACGATTGTGAGAGCCGGTGATGGTTCTGTGATTGGAATATATCCGACAGAGGATGAGGCATTAGAAGATGTTCGCGAACGGTGTATGGGCGTATTGAGTTCCACGAAAACTTGACACGCAGCATCAACATTTGAAGAAGATAGATTTTGAAAGAAATTTCATTATATAGGAGTACGAGATGAGAAGAAAAGGCAGAAATAAGAAACCACTGATGACAAATCCAACAAGATGTATTGTTATTTTGTCATCAGATGAGCAGCACAATGAAATAAAAGCTGAAGAGGCAGAGAACAGGCAGTTGAACAGAATCAGGGAATTTACAAAACAGAATAATCTTATCCCAGTGGCGATTGTCAGACGTGGAATAATGGGACGAGTGGTTTATAATCGCTACTTCAGTGGTGCAATAGAGTGTATGAGGCAGGGAAAGGCTGAAGCTGTTGTATGCGTAAATATGGATACAATTTCTTATGGAATAGCAGATGCATATTACAGAGTTGGACTTATTAAGGAGGCAGGCTTTCGTATATTTACAGTAGATGAGAAGGAGCCGATGATGCACCTGTATATGCCACCAAAGAAGGGGGTGTTCACAGATGAAGATTAGAAGAAATATGGTGATATGGGCAGAACTAAAAAATCAGGGTAAGTGTGTGCAGACAGGAATCAGACCTTGTGTAGTTATTAGCAACAATACAGCCAATGCACATTCACCGGTATTTACTGTAATCCCTGGAACAACGCAGGATAAGAAGAAGGATTTTCCGGTACATGTGAAGGTCACAGCTAAGGATGTGAATGGAAGGCTTTACAAGGATACGTTTTTTATGGGAGAGCAGATGTGTACGCTAGGAGAGCGTCAGATCATAAATGTACTTGGTGAGATAAAGGATGAGGGTGTCATTCAGCAGATCAATGAGGTCATTGTGAGGGAATTGGCGTTGGATAATGAAAATTTGAATAGGGGGGAACAGAATGTGCTTGATAACGGACAACAGTAAAGAAGTGCAGGGACAGGTGCCTATTTATCAGAAAGTAACGCTCACAATAAAAGAGGCGGCAGAATATTCCAATATAGGAATAAATAGAATTGAAAGCTTGCTTAGAGCACCAAGATGTCCGTTTGTGTTATATGTAGGAAAAAAGAAACTGGTGAAACGGAAGGAGTTTGAGAAGTTTATATCCGAGAATATTGAAATATAATAGAGCATTTTTTCGTTTACTCATGAGTAGATTGTGAACACATATGTATGGTAAATATTGAAATACAAGCCTCAATGTAGTATACTTATTCTGCTATTTTGGGGCTTCTTGTGGAAAGAAGCCAGAATGGGAAAAAGCTTAAAAGGTAAGGAACTGGGTGTCGGAATTTCTCAGCAGACGAATGGCCTTTATGTGGCTAGATTTACTGATAGATTTGGACGAAGGAAATCTAAACGTTTTAAGAAACTGCAGGAATGCAGACAATGGATAGCAAATGCAACATATATTGATGAACATAGTGATTTAGAGAATGTTACAGACATGCTTGTGGATGCGTGGTTTGAATATTGGATCGATCTAAAGAAAAAGACAGTGAGACCCAATACGGTTCGTAATTATTCCGAACGTTATGAAAGAAATATCAAGAACGTGATAGGGAATAAACTTCTTACAGAAGTGAAACCGATACATTGTCAGAAAATATTTTCAGATATGGCGGATGAAGGATATAAGACGACAACCATTTATCAGACTAGAATTGCATTGTATAACATGTTAGAGTTTGCAAAGGAAAACGAAGTTATAATAACAAATCCTTGTAAGAAATCGGTGAAGAGTGATATTGGCAAGCCATCAGATAAAAAAGAGGCTCTTACAATTGATGATCAAAGGTGTTTCCTTGCGGCAGCTAAAGGACAGAGTTATGAGTATCAGTATAGATTTGCGTTGCAGACGGGACTTAGAACAGGAGAGCTTGTTGGTCTAAAGTGGGAAGATATTAATTTTGAAAGGAAGACTCTTACAATCGAAAGATCAATGGAGTTTAGGTACAAAGTTGGTGAGTGGAGAGTTGGACCGCCTAAAAGCAAGTCTGGATACAGGACAATACCACTTACGGACGAAGCAATTTGTATTCTTAAGGCTCAAAAAGAAAAGAACAGAAAAATCAAAGTGATAGATAAAGAGAGGGCTGATACAGTGTTCCTTTGCAGAAAGGGGCAACCTGTAAAAAATAGCACTTATGATACAGCTTTATTTAAAATTTGCGATAAAGCAGGAATCAAGCGTTTTTCGATGCATGTATTAAGATATACTTTTGCAACTAGATGTATTGAAGGTGGAATGATGCCAAAAACCTTACAGAAAATATTGGGACACTCTAATATTGGTATCACTATGAATTTGTATGTTCATATAACCGAAGAAGAAAAACAAAAAGAAATAGACCTTGTGGCAGAGGCTTTGAAGGCAGGTGTTGCAATATGAAAATTCATGTATTTTCATGCGAATATAACAAGATTGGTACACTAATTGGTACACCAGCGAAATACGAAGCCTGCAAAGCCGCATAAAATCAAGGTTTTTAAGGAGGAAATATATAAAATGAAATTAGGCATAGTTGGACTTCCCAATGTTGGAAAAAGTACATTATTTAACTCTCTGACAAAAGCAGGTGCAGAATCAGCAAACTATCCATTCTGTACCATCGACCCAAATGTAGGTGTCGTTGCAGTACCGGATGAGAGGTTAGACAAGCTGACAGAGATGTATCACTCAGCAAAGACCACTCCTGCAGTTATTGAATTCGTAGATATCGCAGGACTCGTAAAGGGCGCATCCAAAGGCGAAGGTCTGGGAAACCAGTTCCTTGCAAATATCAGAGAGGTAGATGCGATCGTTCATGTTGTCAGATGCTTTGAAGATACAAATGTTATTCATGTAGATGGTTCGGTTGATCCGATCCGTGATATTGAAACGATTAATCTGGAGCTGATCTTTTCCGATATCGAAGTTCTGGATCGTAGAATAGCAAAGACGATACGAGGTGCAAGAAATGATAAGATGCTTGCAAAGGAGCTGGATTTCCAGCAGCGTATCAAAGCGCATTTGGAGGAAGGCAAGCTTGCAAAGACTCTTGAAGTAACAGATGAGGACGAACAGGGTTGGATCGAGGAATACAACCTTCTTACATGGAAACCGGTTATTTTCGCAGCAAATGTAAGCGAAGACGATGTAGCAGATGATGGAGCATCAAATGAGCATGTTCAGAAAGTAAAAGAATATGCAAAAGAATTTGATTCAGAAGTATTTGTTGTCTGTGCACAGATCGAGCAGGAGCTGGCAGAACTGGATGACGAAGAAAAGAAAATGTTTTTGGAAGATCTTGGAGTAAAAGAATCCGGTCTTGATAAACTGATAAAGGCAAGCTATTCACTGCTTGGACTGATCAGTTATCTGACAGCCGGTGAGACAGAATCCAGAGCATGGACGATCAAGAAGGGAACAAAAGCGCCGGGAGCAGCCGGCAAGATCCATTCTGATTTTGAGCGTGGATTCATCAAGGCAGAGGTTGTAAGCTATAAAGATCTTATGGAATGTGGCAATATGGTAGCTGCCAAAGAAAAAGGTCTGGTAAGACAGGAAGGTAAAGAATATGTGGTAGAGGACGGAGATGTCATCCTCTTTAAGTTCAATGTATAAAACAGCTTCCTTTAGGAGATAACAAAAAAATGGAAACAATTTCAGAATATTTTAACAGTATTATCTTTCCGCATTTGGGAATCTTCCTGAAGCATGTAGGTGATCATATATCCATTGGCAGCTTTGAGATCCGGTTTTATGGTATCATCATTATGTGTGGATTTATCCTTGCCTACTTCCTTGTGACAAATGAAGCGAAACGAACAGGACAGGATCCGGAAATGTATCTGGACTTTATCCTGATCCTGATCATTCCGGTAATCTTAGGCGCAAGAATTTATTATATATTGTTCCGACTGGATCAGTATATAGTGGCGGGAAATGTAAAAGAAACCATCCTTGGTATGTTAAATATCAGAGGTGGCGGACTTGCAATCTATGGTGGTGTAATTGCTGGTATTATTACCGGATGCATCTTTGCGAAGAAGCGGAAGGTAAATGTGCTTCGGCTTGCCGACACAGCAACGTTTGGTCTGCTGATCGGACAGATCCTTGGACGCTGGGGCAATTTCTTCAACAGGGAGGCGTTTGGTGCGTATACAGATTCTGTATTTGCGATGGGAATCCCTCTTGATTATTACAGACATGAAGGAACACTAAACAGTCTGATCAACAGTGGAGTGATCTCAGATACTATGCTTGCAAATACACAGACACTTCATGGTATGGAATGTATAACAGTACATCCTACGTTCCTGTATGAGTCACTCTGGAATCTGATGTTGCTGATCTTTCTTCTTATATATAGAAAGCATCAGAAGTTTACAGGTGAATTCGCATTTATCTATGTAGCAGGCTATGGCCTTGGAAGATGTATCATTGAAGGACTTCGTACAGATTCCTTAATGATTGGCAATTCCGGTATCCGTGTATCACAGCTTCTTGGATTTGCATGCTTTTTAGTTGGTGCAGTTGTGCTCATCGTTGGCTATGTTCGCAGAGCAAAAGGGCAGTTGCAGACCATTGAAAATGAGTCTGTTCAAGCACCTTCAGAGGATGAAAACAACTAGGCTCAATGCGGTAATTCATTGCGTGAAAAAAATATTTAAAAAAGTTGAAAAAAGTTGTTGACAGAAACAACGTCTTATGATAACATATCCATTGTTGTGAGGCAAATAAATCACAACAATGGAAAATGCGCGAGTGGCTCAGCGGTGGAGCACCTCCTTGCCAAGGAGGGGGTCGCGGGTTCGATCCCCGTCTCGCGCTCTTATTATTTTATAGGAAGTCTTATTTAAGACTTCCTATTTTTATGTAGCAAAGGTTTTGAAACCAACCATATGAGCCACTGCCATTTATCAGAAAAACAGTAGCATAGACGACTGACTTTCGATGACCCGATGCTGGAACGCCGGGCTTCTTCTTAATAATCCTAAAGAAGATTTAATAATTGTTTTATTGTAGTTTCCTTCGAAATATGATATTTTCCCATCATATAAAGCATTCCCAAAGATATAGATAGAAGAAAAGTAAGTAAAAATTACGCAAAAAATGAAAAAATGAGGTAATTATTTGTAAAATTTGCGGATTGAATAAAAAGAAAGGAATGCTATAATGAAACCGATTTAATCTTATTCTGAAATTACCGGTTTATGAATAAGATAACAGGATTGCATTAAGTATTTGGTTAGTGGTTGCCGAATCACGGCAGAATGGAGTTTTAGATGAAAGACAAATTGAAGAAATTGTGTAGTACAGCTATATTCCAGTGTGTTGCGATTGCAATTGTGCTGGATATTATTTTGGAGATATTGGGAAGACACTCATTTATCAATACGATGAAATATATTGTGAATGAACCATTGGTGTTTCTGTATAACTGTTCCATTATCTTTTTTACTTTGACATTGGCACTGCTGATGCGTAAGAGAGTGTTTGGTTATGGTATTATTTCATTTGCATGGCTGCTTTGTGGTGTAACGAACTGTATTGTTTTAGGTTTTCGTATCACTCCGTTTTCAGCGATCGATATGCTGATGGCGAGAAATACGATCACTATCATTGATAAGTATTTCTCAGTATGGCAGATTGTATTCATCGGTGTAGCGTTATTTGTTGCACTGGCAGCGGTTATCATATTGTTCTTAAAGTCCCCGACAATCCAGGGAAATATTTACAGGATCCGTACAACGGTTCTGATCGTTGCATCTTTCTGTATGGTTATGCTGTTTACAAAGATTGCATTAAATGCACAGGCAATCTCGGATAACTTTGCAAATCTGGCAACAGCATACGATAAATATGGTTTTGTATATTGCTTTTCAAACAGTGTAGTGGATGTCGGAATCAGTGAGCCGTCAGATTACAGTGAAGAAAAGATGCTTGAGATCAAGGATGATCTGGATACGGTGAAAGCTTCGGGAGCAAAATTTGCAAAGAGAAAGCCAAACGTAATTGTAGTTCAGTTGGAATCCTTCATGGATCCATCATATGTAAAAGAATTATCTTTTAATATGAATCCGATTCCGAATTTCACAAAATTAAAAGAAGAATGTTCGTCAGGTTTCCTTACGATGCCTGCAATCGGAGCGGGAACGGCAAATTCGGAATTTGAGGTGCTTTCCGGATTTGATGTGGCATACTTCGGTGCCGGTGAATATCCATATAAGACGGTACTTGGAAGTACAACCTGTGAGACGATGGCGACACAGTTTAAAAAGCTTGGTTATTCTACTCATGCGATGCATAACCATGACGGTACATTCTATGACCGTTATGTCGTATACAAGAATCTTGGCTTTGATACATTTACCCCTATGGAATACATGTATGACGTAGAGCATACCCAGAAAAACTGGGAAAAGGATAATGTACTGACCGGAGAGATCATGAAGACCCTGAAATCTACAGAGGACAAGGATTTTATCTTCACGGTCAGCGTTCAGGGACATGGAAGATATCCGAGTGAATTAGATTATGAGAATTATTCCTATCCGGTAAAAGTAACAGGTACGGGAAGTGAAGAACTGGACAATGAATGGACATATTATTGCAATCAGCTTCATGAGATGGATGAATTTATCAAGGATTTAATTGAAGAACTGAAGAATTATGATGAAGATGTAGTACTGGTAATGTATGGTGATCATTTACCGGGATTTGAACTGACAAATGATGACGTAGAGAATGGAAATTTGTACCAGACGGAATATTTCATATGGAGCAATATGAAGCATTTCATTGATAAAGATGAAGACATTCCGGCTTATGATCTGAGTACGAAGCTGTTTGATGTGATCGGACTTGAAAAGAGTGCCATGCAGAAGGTGCATACACTTTACAGCGAAGATGATCCTGAATACAGCGATGTAATGTGGAATGTAGAATATGATATGTTATACGGTAAGCGATATATGTATCCGGATGGCTGGCCATATGAGCCTACCGATATGCAGTATGGTGTAGAACCAATCTATATTACGGATATAAAAGAAGGCGATTATCAGAAATTGTCCGATGACCCGGAGAAAGCGCCGGAGCAGCTCCATGGATATTATATCAAGGGTGAGAATTTCAATGAATGCAGTTTTGTTTGGATCAACAACGGATTCAAGAAGGAAACAATCTATATAGACCGGAATACTCTGTTTATTCCTGATATCACGTTTGACGATGGTGAGGAAGTCTATGTTGCTCAGGTTGGTGATGACAGCATTGATATCGGAAAGTCGGAAGCGTTTATTTATCAGGCTCCGGTAGCAGAAAATTAAAGATAACTGATAATTCCTCATAAAAAAGAAATTTTTTGGTAATAAATAATCTTGACATTAAATAGGTTATTTGATAGCATAGCATCATATATTTTGGATATAACAGGAGCGTTCGTTTGAATGCTCCTGTTATATCAACTTACAAATAAAAAAAAGAAAGTGAGAGAAAAAAATGGGTAAGATCATAGGCGAAGGAATTACATTTGATGACGTATTATTAGTACCTGCATATTCTGAGGTGCTTCCAAATGACGTGGATTTAACAACTAACTTAACAAAGAAAATACAGCTTCAGATTCCTCTTATGAGTGCCGGTATGGATACCGTAACAGAGCACAGAATGGCTATCGCTATGGCTCGTCAGGGTGGTATCGGTGTTATTCACAAAAATATGTCAATCGAGGAGCAGGCAGAGGAAGTAGATAAGGTTAAGCGTTCTGAGAATGGTGTAATTTCTGACCCATTTTATTTATCTCCTGAGCATACACTTGCCGATGCAAATGCACTTATGGCAAAGTTCAGAATTTCAGGTGTGCCTATCACAGAGGATGGCAAATTAGTCGGTATCATTACAAACCGTGACCTGATGTTTGAAGAAGATTATTCCAAGAAGATCAGCGAGTCAATGACTTCAGAAGGTCTGATCACAGCAAAGGAAGGCATTACATTACCGGAAGCAAAGAAGATTCTTGCAAAGGCTCGCAAAGAAAAGCTTCCGATCGTTGACGATGATTTCAGATTAAAAGGACTTATCACAATTAAGGATATTGAAAAGACGATCAAATATCCACATTCTGCTAAGGATCCACAGGGAAGACTTCTCTGTGCAGCAGCCGTTGGATGTACAGCAAATATTCTGGATCGTGTTGCTGAACTTGTATCAGCAAAGGTTGATGCGATCGTTATTGATACAGCACATGGACATTCAGCAAACGTACTTCGTACTTTCAAGATGGTAAAGGAGAAGTATCCGGATCTTCAGGTTATCGCCGGTAACGTAGCTACTAAGGCCGGTACACAGGCAATGATCGATATGGGCGTAGATGCAGTTAAGATCGGTATCGGACCTGGTTCTATCTGTACAACCCGTGTTGTTGCAGGTATCGGTGTACCACAGATCACAGCTATTATGGAAGCATATGATGCAGCTATGAATGCAGGTATTCCTGTTATCGCTGATGGTGGTATCAAGTACTCAGGAGATATCACAAAGGCAATTGCAGCAGGTGCAAATGTATGTATGATGGGTAGCTTATTTGCAGGTACAGATGAAGCTCCTGGTGACTTCGAATTATATCAGGGACGTAAGTACAAGGTATACAGAGGTATGGGTTCTATCGCAGCTATGGAGAATGGAAGCAAGGACAGATACTTCCAGGAGAATGCAAAGAAGCTTGTTCCGGAAGGTGTAGAAGGACGTGTTGCATACAAGGGTTCTGTTGAAGATACTGTATTCCAGTTGATCGGCGGACTTCGTTCCGGTATGGGATACTGTGGTGCTCATAATATTCCTGAATTACATGAGAAAGCAGAGTTTGTTAAGATCTCAGCAGCATCATTAAAAGAGAGTCATCCACATGATATTCATATCACAAAGGAAGCTCCAAACTACAGCGTAGAGTAATAAAAGTATTTAATAGAAATATAAGTTAGAATATAGCCGGTGAGAATATGCAGATAACATATATCACTGGCTATATTTGAGTACTGAGTTTGGCGACTGCTGTGATGACATAAAAGTATAAGAAGTCTGTGTCTGCGATTATCATGATGACATATGTTTTAATAATTGGAAGGAGAATTAAGATGCTCTATCTGGCACCTTTAGAGGGGATAACCGGATATATATACAGAAATGCATACCAGAAATATTTTGGAGGAATCGATCGGTATTTTACGCCTTTTATAGCTCCTGCAAAGGGGAAACCATTCAGACATCGTGAGCTGGCGGATGTTCGCCCTGAACATAATACGGGCATAATGGTGATCCCACAGATTCTGACGAATCATTCAGAAGGCTTTATAAAAGCGGCAAAAGCTTTAACTGATATGGGATATGATGAGATCAATATAAACATGGGTTGTCCTTCCGGTACGGTTGTTTCAAAAGGAAAAGGTTCAGGGATGTTGGCAGATCCCACAAAGCTGGACCATTTCCTTGAGGAGATATTTGCAGCCGATATCTGCAAAATATCGGTAAAGACCAGACTGGGAATGGAATTTGCAGATGAATTCCCGGATATACTGGATGTATTAATGAAATATCCATTTACCGAAGTGATCATTCATCCAAGAACCAGAGAAGATTATTATGGTGGCAGCGTAGATCTTGCTATGTTCGATCTGGCAGTAGAACGATACGGAGAGCAGACAGAAAGTGTCCTTTGCTATAATGGTGATATTACCGATGCAGCCGGCTATAAAAATATTCAGAAACGATATCCACAGGTTGATAAGATCATGATCGGACGTGGAATCATAGGAAATCCGTTTCTTCCACAGGAGATTGCAGAACAGAGGTGCTGCTATAACGCAGGAATCCTTCTGGCATTCCACGATGAACTGTTTGCCGGTTATATGGAAGCAGGGCTTGGGGCGAGAAATGTCATGTTTAAGATGAAAGAGTTGTGGTCGTTTATGGAATGTCTTTTTGAAGCTCCCGACCAGCAGAAGATATTAAAAAAGATCCGCAAAGCCAACGATCCGGATACCTACAACACCGAAGTCCGGAAGCTGTTGCAAACATAGCCTATAAGTTGAATACTAGAAAAAGGAAGCTGACAATACTATTATGGAGCAAGCCTTTTCGAATGTCGATACTTAGTGAGCCACGAAGTGGAGAACTTTAGTACCGCTACATGAGAAATAGAGCGAAAGCGTCTTGCGTAATAATATGTATTGCCAGCTTCCTTTTTTATAGGGGAAGTTTAGAATTCATTTCCAGGAAAATGAGGGATTCCGTCAAAACCTGCCTTCAGATCTTCGTCGGTAGGAATATAATCGCTCATCTCACCATCGTTATATTTGCCATAAGCCACCATATCAAAGTAGCCGGTTCCGGTCAGACCAAAGACGATCGTCTTTTCTTCGCCGGTTTCTTTACATTTCAGTGCCTCGTCGATAGCGACACGGATCGCGTGGCTGCTTTCAGGAGCAGGAAGAATACCTTCCACTCTTGCAAATTGGGTTGCTGCTTCAAATACTGCCGTCTGTTCAACGCTTCTGGCTTCGATGATGCCATCATGATAGAGTTGGGATACAACAGGGCTCATACCGTGATAACGAAGTCCGCCTGCATGGTTTGGTGAAGGAATGAATCCGCTTCCGAGGGTGTACATCTTTGCCAGTGGACATACCTTGCCGGTATCACAGAAATCATAGGCATAGACACCTCTTGTCAGACTTGGGCAGGATGCCGGTTCTACAGCAATGATCCGGTAGTTCTTTTCACCACGGAGAACCTCGCCTGCAAATGGGGAGATCAGACCACCGAGGTTTGAACCGCCACCGGCACATCCGATGATGATATCCGGTGTGATGTTATATTTGTCAAGTGCTGCTTTTGTTTCAAGACCGATAACAGTCTGGTGAAGTAATACCTGATTCAGTACACTTCCGAGTACATAACGATAGCCTTCCTGCTTGGACTCTGCTTCAACAGCTTCTGAGATGGCACAGCCAAGGCTTCCGGTTGTTCCAGGATGCTCAGCAAGGATCTTACGGCCAACCTCTGTTGTGGTACTAGGAGATGGAGTTACGGTTGCACCGTAGGTACGCATAACTTCACGACGGAATGGCTTCTGTTCATAGGAAACCTTAACCATATATACCTGACAGTCCAGACCAAAGTAGGAGCATGCCATAGAGAGGGCGGTTCCCCACTGACCGGCACCGGTCTCGGTTGTAACACCCTTTAAACCCTGCTGCTTAGCATAATAAGCCTGAGCGATAGCGGAGTTTAATTTGTGGCTGCCGCTTGTGTTGTTTCCTTCAAATTTGTAGTAGATCTTAGCTGGTGTCTGCAGTTTTTCTTCCAGACAGTATGCACGAACCAGTGGAGCAGGACGGTACATTTTATAGAAGTCCTGAATTTCCTGTGGAATCGGGATGTATGGAGTGGTGTCATCCAGCTCCTGCGCGATCAGTTCGTCACAGAATACAGGACGAAGATCATCGGCTGTCATTGGCTGAAGTGTTCCCGGATTTAACAGAGGTGCCGGCTTGTTCTTCATATCGGCACGTACGTTATACCACTCTTTTGGGATCTCGTTTTCACTTAAATAGATTTTGTAAGGAATGTTTGCATCTTTTTTCATAATCATAACCCTCCAATGCTTGATTCATTTGTATAAATAGTTTAAGTTATCCCGGTTATCTTTGATGGGATATATAAATATGTTCCGGGGAATTTTATAATGTCATGCATTTTGCAAAATCATCATCCTTGTGGGCAAAGAATTTTGCATGGATTTGTGATAGATATTAAGACATAAAAAAACTGCCCCAGTATAAAAATGCTGGGACAGGAGATTGTTCATTAGAAACTGTTTCCTGCGGTGCCACCCGGCTTGACGTATCAGATACGCCCGCTCATTGTCTGCAAATACATACATTACAGATATCTCGTTCTTAACGGAGTATCATCTCCGGCTTACATACAGAATGCATATACAGGGATCGTACCACATCGTTCAGCTTGCCCTCGGGAGTCCATTCCATCATGGAAAACATACTGCCTTCCACCGGCGGCAGCTCTCTGGGATGTTTGTCACATCATGTACTTACTCTCCTTCAACGGTTTAAAGCAATACTAGCATAATTGTTTTTATGTGGCAAGTATTTTTTTTTGAATGGGGTTGTATTTTTAAGAAAAGTCCGTTGACAAGCCATTTTCCCTGCTATATAATTGACACATTGAAAAGGCGAAGACGGAGAGAAGTAGCGCTTTTTATCGCTCCCAGAGAGCCGGCGGTGGTGAGAATCCGGCAGAATGAATAAGCGTGAATAACACTCTAACAGCTGCAAGCTGAACCCGTGAAGAAGACATTTGCAGAGATGACCGGAAAATGCGAGATGGTTGTTCTGCGAAATGGATCTCACAGTAGTAGGTGCGCCGCAATTGTGCGTGAAACAAGGAAAGGGACTGTCAGATAAGAGACAGTAAATCAGGTGGTACCGCGGATATGAATTATGTTCGTCCTGGATGCAGGGCAGGCATAGTTCTTTTTTTATGCAACCTGTGAAATATAAAAATCAGTCAAAGGAGATAATGCAGACAATGACCATTTCAAACATTTATCGTAACAGAACCTTAAATGAGATCAGCGAAGGCGACGTTGGCGCAGAGCTGAAGGTGGCAGGATGGATCGAGAACATCCGTGACCATGGTGGTGTATCCTTCATCGACCTGAGAGATATGTATGGTGTTCTTCAGGTAGTTATGAGAGACACTTCATTATTAGATGGACTTACAAAAGAGGATTGTGTATCCATCTCAGGTGTGATCGAGCACAGAGATGAGGAGACATACAATCCAAAGATCCCGACAGGAACGATCGAACTGGAGGCACATTCCGTAGAAGTGCTTGGAAGAGTATACAAGCAGGTTCCGTTTGAGATCATGACATCCAAGGAGACAAGAGAAGATGTCCGACTCAAATACAGATATCTGGATCTTAGAAATAAAAAAGTAAAGGATAATATGATCTTCCGTTCACAGGTGATCAGCTTCCTTCGTCAGAAGATGACAGAGATGGGATTCTTAGAGATCCAGACACCGATTCTGTGTGCTTCATCACCGGAAGGTGCAAGAGACTATATTGTTCCATCCAGAAAATTTAAAGGCAAGTTCTATGCTCTGCCACAGGCTCCACAGCAGTACAAGCAGCTTCTGATGGTTGCAGGATTTGACAAATATTTCCAGATCGCACCATGCTTCCGTGACGAGGATGCAAGAGCAGACCGTTCACCGGGTGAGTTCTATCAGCTCGATTTTGAGATGAGCTTTGCAACACAGGAAGATGTATTTAAAGTAGGAGAGGAAGTTCTCTCAGCAACATTTGAGAAATTCGCACCGGAAGGCTCTGTTGTAACACAGGCTCCTTATCCGATCATCAGCTATAAGCAGGCAATGTTAGAATTCGGTACGGATAAGCCGGATCTTCGTAATCCGCTTCGTATCATTGATCTGACAGATTTCTTCCAGAGATGTACATTTAAGCCATTCCATGGCAAGACTGTACGTGCGATCAATGTACCGAAGAAACTGTCAAAGGGACAGCATGAGAAGCTCTTAAAGTATGCTCAGTCTATCGGTATGGGAGGTCTTGGATATCTGGAAGTTCTGGACGATATGACATACAAGGGACCGATCGATAAGTTCATTCCGGATGATATGAAGAGTGAGATCGCAGAGCTTGCAAATCTGAAAGCAGGTGATACTATTTTCTTCATTGCCGATGTAGAAGAACTGGCAGCTTCCTTTGCAGGACAGCTTCGTAATGAGATCGGTGCAAGACTTGATATGATCGAGAAGAATGCATACAGATTCTGCTATATTAACGATTTCCCTATGTACGAGTACGATAAGGAAACAAAGAAGATCATCTTTACACATAATCCGTTCTCCATGCCACAGGGTGGTCTGGAAGCTTTAAATGAGAAGAATCCGTTAGATGTTCTGGCATACCAGTATGATATCGTATGTAATGGTATCGAGCTTTCATCCGGTGCTGTCAGAAATCACGACATGCAGATCATGGTAAAAGCATTTGAGATCGCAGGATACACAGAAGAAGATCTGAAGACAAAGTTTGGAGCACTTTACAATGCATTCCAGTTCGGTGCACCACCACATGCCGGTATGGCTCCCGGTGTTGATCGTATGATTATGCTCCTTCGTAATGAAGAAAATATTCGTGAGATCATTCCGTTCCCTATGAACGGAAATGCACAGGATCTGATGTGTGGCGCCCCTGGTGAGGTTACAGAACAGCAGCTCCGTGAGGTTCATATCAAGGTAAGACAGTAACAGAGAAAATCAGGTATTTATGTATAGATTACCGGATAGAAGATTATTTTGATATACACCCAAGATTTTATGTTAGAAAGGTGCATAAGATATGCAGGGCTCGCATAATAACCAGAAAAAGATAGCAGTTATAAATGATTACTCAGGATTTGGACGCTGCTCTATAGCAGTAGCAATGCCGATCATTTCTGTAATGAAGGTTCAGTGCTGTCCGGTTCCGACGTCGATTTTTTCCAATCATACGGGGTTTGACAGCTTCTATTATGAAGATTTTACAGATCATATGCAGAGGTATATCGATGAATGGAAGAAGCTGGATCTGCAGTTTTCCGGTGTCTGTACCGGATTCCTGGGTTCCAGTGAGCAGATCAGTATAGTGGAACGGTTTCTTACGGATTTTAAAAGACCGGAGACAAAGGTGATCGTGGATCCGGTAATGGGCGACTATGGCAAACCATATCCGACCTATACAGACGAACTGTGCCAGCAGATGAAAAAGCTGGTGCGGTTTGCTGATATCCTTACTCCAAATACCACAGAGGCATGTGTTCTGACGGATACACCATATAAGGATGACTGGCATATGGATGAATTGAAAGTTATGGCGGAGAAGCTGGCAGCACAGTCAGAGAGCAGACAGGCAAAAGTTGTGATAACAGGAATCAGGCGGGGAAGCTTCCTTGCTAACTTCTGCTATGAAAATGAAAAAGTAACCGTTGTGAAGACAAAGAAGATCGGAGAGTCGCGCTCCGGTACCGGAGATGTCTTTTCAGCGATTCTTGCGGCGGATGCCGTAAATAATGTAGATTTTACAGAATCAGTTAAGAAGGCAAGTGTATTTATTAAAGAATGTATCAAACGTTCCGTTGAGATGGAGCTTCCATTGACCGATGGAGTGTGTTTTGAGGAATGTCTGTACAAGCTTGCCAGATAACAGGAGGCGAATAGTATGGAGATATTATATAAAGTTCATAATAATCTGTATGTAAATCTGACAAATAAATGCCCATGTGCATGTACATTCTGTCTCAGACAGAACATGGATCATGTTGGTGAATCAAAGAGTCTGTGGTTAGAGCGGGAACCATCAGCAGAAGAAGTGATTGCTGAATTTGCAAAATTCGATATGAGCCGGTTTAATGAGGTTGTGTTCTGTGGATTTGGAGAACCGACGGAAGCCTTTGAGGTGTTGAAGAAGGTTGCGGCATTTGTAAAGGAGACTTATCATATGCCGATACGTTTGAATACGAATGGGCTGGGAAATCTTGTAAATGGCAGAGATATCACACCGGAGATGGAAGGCCTGATCGACACGGTATCGATCAGCTTGAATACGCCGAATGCAGATCGGTATCATGAACTGGTCAGAAGTAAGTTTGGAGATAAATCCTTTGATGCGATGCTTGACTTTGCAAGAAGTTCTACAAAGTATGTACCAAATGTAGTTATGACGACTGTAGATACCACGATTACAAAAGAGGAAGAGGAAGAATGCCGGAGAATCTGTGATTCGATCGGTGCAAAATACAGAATCCGCCCATGGGAGGATTAATAAATCTGATAAGAAAAGCTCTGTATGAAAATACAGGGCTTTTCCTTGTTATCCTACAAATAAAAGACCGCAGGTAGCGATCAGGCTGCCTGCGGTCTTACTGTAATATTTATTATTATAACATAAATGCTTATTTATTTCCGGCATCTCTCTTAGCACGGAAACGAAGTGTAGGATCAAGGATCTTCTTACGGATACGGAAGCTCTTAGGCGTGATCTCAAGAAGCTCATCTGTATCGATGAAGTCAAGTGCCTGCTCCAGACTGAGTACCTTAGGAGGTGTCAGCTTTAATGCATCATCAGCACCGGAAGAACGGGTGTTGGTCAACTGTTTCTTCTTGCAGACATTTACTTCGATATCATCGGTACGTCCATTTTCACCGATAACCATTCCGGCATATACAGGTTCACCTGGTCCGATGAATAGTGTACCTCTTTCCTGTGCATTGAACAGACCATAAGTGATAGAAGTACCGGTTTCGTATGCGATCAGAGAACCCTGTGAACGATAGTTCATATCACCCTTATATGGGAGATATTCATCAAAGATCGTATTGATAACACCATTTCCCTTTGTAGCGGTCATGAAGTCACCACGGAAACCGATCAGTCCACGGGAAGGTACAAGGAACTCCAGTCTGGTTGTACCGTTTCCGGTAGGAGCCATACCCTGAAGCTCACCCTTTCTGGAATTTAACATATTAATAACTGTTCCGGTAAATTCATCCGGAACATCGATATATGCAATCTCAAATGGTTCAAGCTTCTTACCGCGTTCGTCTGTCTTATAGATAACTTCGGCTTTGCTGACTGCAAATTCATATCCTTCACGTCTCATGTTCTCAATCAGGACGGATAAGTGAAGTTCGCCACGACCGGATACCTTGAAAGCTTCTGTTGTCTCTGTTTCTTCTACACGGAGACTGACATCTGTATTTAATTCACGGAACAATCTGTCACGTAAATGTCTGGAGGTTACAAACTTTCCTTCCTTACCGGCGAAAGGAGAATCATTTACCATGAATGTCATGGAAATAGTTGGCTCTGAAATTTTCTGGAATGGGATTGGGTCCGGATTTTCAGGAGAACAGATCGTATCACCGATATTAACATCTGCAATACCGGAGATGGCTACGATCGATCCGATGTCTGCTTCATTTACTTCTACTTTATTCAGACCCTCGTAAACATAGAGCTTACCGATCTTAACCTTTAACATTCTGTCAGGGTCATGTTCATTTACAATAACAACAGGCTCATTTACAACGACCTTACCATTGTCAACCTTGCCAACACCGATACGGCCTACATATTCATTGTAGTCGATCGTGCTGATCAGAACCTGTGTACCTGCATCCGGATCACCGGTAGGAGCAGGAATATAATCAACGATGGTATCAAACAGTGGCTTCATATCTGTACCCGGTTCATCTGGATCAAGAGAAGCAACACCTGTCTTTGCTGATGCAAATACAAATGGGCAGTCAAGCTGATCGTCATTTGCATCCAATTCGATCAGAAGCTCAAGAACTTCATCTACAACCTCTTTAGGACGAGCTTCAGGACGGTCACATTTGTTTACACATACAATAACACTGAGGTTCAGTTCCAATGCTTTCTTCAGAACGAATTTGGTCTGTGGCATGGCACCTTCGAAAGCATCAACAACAAGAATAACACCATTTACCATCTTCAGGACACGTTCTACTTCACCGCCGAAATCAGCATGTCCCGGAGTGTCGATAATGTTGATCTTTGTCTTACCATAACGGACGGCAGTGTTCTTGGAAAGAATCGTGATACCACGTTCACGTTCAATATCATTTGAGTCCATGACACGTTCGGTAACTTCCTGATTATCACGGAATACACCACTCTGTTTCAAAAGTTCATCCACTAATGTTGTTTTGCCATGGTCAACATGGGCAATAATCGCAACATTTCTGATATCATCTCTGGTAATCTTCATTTTTTTCACTCTTTCTTTATGATATTAAAATTACTTACAATACAACGTTTACCATTCTAGCATACGAAAAAAAGCATTTCAATGGAAATGATAGCCGAAAATTACACCAAAATATTCGGTAAAATGCGCCGAACTGTACAAAAATATGTTATTATTAGAAAGTATGACAGGCGGGAACGGTTCCTGCTAAATAAGTGATTTGCAGAGGTATTAAAATGAATGAGAAAAAGGGCAGAGCGATCGCACTGTTGCCGATCGGTGTATTTCTGGTATTGTATCTGGGACTTGGGATTATATTTGAATATGTGATGAAAATTCCGATGGGCTTTTATAATGTGCCTATCATCGTGGCATTTCTTGCAGCTATTCTGGTCGCATGTATCCAGAACCGGGAATTGGTATTTGATAAGAAGCTTGAGATTATGGCACAGGGAGTTGGGGATAAGAATATTATAACGATGCTGTTGATCTTCCTGGCAGCGGGTTCGTTTGTCGGGGTAGTCGGAAGAAGCAGCGCAGAGAGTGTAGCATATTTTATGCTGACACTGATTCCGGCAAGATTTTCAGTAGCGGTTTTGTTTGTTGTTGCCTGCTTTGTATCAGTTGCTATGGGAACTTCAGTTGGAACGATCACATTGTTAACACCGATTGCTGTAGCAGTGTCGAGAGCGTCTGGCTTTGATATGGCATTTTGTGTTGCATCGGTTATGGGTGGAGCAATGTTTGGGGATAATCTTTCTTTTATCTCCGATACGACGATTGCGGCATGTAATGGACAGGGATGTGAGATGAAAGACAAATTCCGGGAGAATTTCTGGATCGCGTTTCCGGCAGCGGTTATAACGCTGATATTAATTCTTGTACTTTCATTTCAGACCGACATACAGGGTCAGGTCAGCCAGTCTTATAATCTGGTGCAGATCATACCGTATGTTCTGGTGTTGATCGGTGGAATTATAGGGCTGAATGTATTTATCGTATTACTTACGGGAATTGTATCCGGAGCATTTATTATGCTGATATGGGGACATACTGCACCTGTTGATCTTCTGACAAATATGGGCTCCGGTGTTTCCGGAATGTTTGAAACCTGTATGGTAGCAATATTAGTAGCGGCGTTATGTGCACTGATCCGGGAATATGGCGGTTTCGATGCACTTCTCAGTTGGATACACAGGATCTTTCGCGGAAAGAAAGGCGGACAGCTCGGAATGGGGTTGTTAGTCGGAACAATGGATATTGCAACTGCAAACAATACGGTAGCGATTGTTATGGCAAATCCGATTGCTGGAGAAATGGCACAGGAATATGGAATCTCTCCGAAGAAGACTGCCTCTTTGCTTGATACCTTTTCCTGTATCTTTCAAGGAATAATCCCATATGGTGCACAGATGTTAGTTGCAATTGCCGCGGTAGGAGAACTGGGTGATTCCATTTCTGCTTTTCAGATCATGCCGAAGCTTTTTTATCCGATGTTCTTGCTGCTGACATCACTCGTTACCATAATAAGAAGTGATAAATAAAAAACACAGTTGAGATTTAAAAAAAAGAATTATAATAATGATATTATAAAGAAAAATCGGTGTATGTACGGATAATTTATGATATACTACTAGAAAGGAAATTATGAATTTTACAGAGTTAGATAAGCCATTTGAACTAAAGTCTTATGATTTAAGTTCAAATGAGAAAGCTAAAATTGAGCATGAAATTAATACGAATTATAGCAAATATAATGGTCAAGAATATTGTGTGCATTATTCATATGGATTAGATAATAGAGCATATAGATATTATTTTGAAAATCACGGATTCAATAATTACAATATCTATTCAAAAAAGAAAATAAAGTCAAGAAAGAGGTGATTCTATGGAAGAATTAATCGGTAGATTAAATGCAATTCCAGATGCATATTATGAGTTTGTCGATAGTGTTATTGATTACGCCGAGAAAAAAGAAACACATTTATTTATATTAAATGATTACTTACAAAACAATCCAACTGCAACGCCATCTGATATATTAAAGTTTATTACATTTCAGCCGGATTTTTTCGATGATGATGAGGTGCATGTGAAGAGTGAGTTGCTTGTAGGGTAGGAAAAAACGGAATTAAATTCCATTTTCAGCATCAGCCGTCATGACTGGTGCTGTTTTTTACAATTTTTTTGCCAAAATGGAAAAAATTGCCACTTTGTTATACTTGTGGTAAGATGAACGTTAGGTAAAAAGCATCCAATTTAACTTTTACGCGACCTTGAAACATATTGATAATGTAACAAACAATTTTAATAGAGTGCAAGCGTTTTGCGTAATAATAGGTGTGCATATTCACATTACCGATAAACTCTTTTTGTAATATTCACATAGGAACAGATCAGCGTTTCCTGTTTTATTTGCCAAGCAACATATTTTCCAGTTCCTCCGGTGAGAAGGTGTAAGACGAGTTGCAGAACTGGCAGTTTACCTCGATCGGCTTATTGTCTGCGAGCAGATTTGCGATCTCTTTTTTACCGAGACTGATAACAGCCTGTGAGAAACGCTCCTTGCTGCAGTTGCAGTGCCATTTCGTAGGAATGGTATCGGTAACTTCTACATTATAGCCTTCAAAGATCTGCTTCACGATGTCAAGCGGTTCCATACCCTGGTCGAGGAGAGCGGTAATGGATGTGAATTCACCCAGACGTTTTTCCAGATCAGAGATCAGTTCCTCGGATGCAAATGGCATAAGCTGAATGATAAAGCCCCCGGCTTGTTTTACTGTGTTGTTCTTCTCCATCAGAACACCTAAAGCTACAGAAGTTGGAATCTGTTCTGAGGTTGCAAAATAATACGTCAGGTCTTCTGCAATCTCACCTGAAACAAGCTGGGTCTGACCGATATAAGGCTCTTTTAAACCGATATCCTTGATCACGGAGAGCACGCCCATATCAAGAGCTTTAGCAACATCCAGTTTTCCCTTATCATTTGCATGCAGGATAACCTCCGGATTGTTGACATAGCCTTTGACATTGCAGTGCGCATCAGCAGTCACTGTCAGTCCGCCGATCGGACCGCTGCACTGGATCTGGAGCGTTAGCAGATCGGAGTCATTCTTACATGCAGCCCCCATCAATGCACCTGCGGTCAGCAGACGACCGAGGGCAGCAGTAGCAACCGGACTGGTATTGTGAATACTTCTTGCTGTTTCAACGATTTCCTTTGTGGTGCCGGCAAAGAAACGAACCTGTCCATCTGCCGCCATACCTCTGATAATATAATCACTCATATGTTATTCCTCGTTCTTTCTATATATAACGTAAAATATTGCACTTTTAAGGTGCCTTTTTAAAAATAATACCTGCATTTATAAAGTGCTGATTAATAACAAAATAATACTTGTACTTATAAAAGTGGTGCTTAATAAAAAATTGATGACTAAAATCACTACGGGCAGGAGATCAGATATATAATTTGCCTTCGTGATGTTTTTCTCTGGCTATCACATAGACACGTTCACTGTCATCGGTTGCAGGAGTATGCGTAAATGCATCATACATGGCAAGAAGCTCCATACCTGCCTGTTCTACACAACGAATCATGTCCTCACAAGTCAGTCCGATCTGGTAATGGAATTCCTGTGTTTTTCGGTACAGGTTGTCCTCCTCTTTCAGAAACAGGCTGAGTGCAAGCTCGTTGACATTCTGTTCCTCATCATAATAATTATCCCAAATGAAGCTGACATCATCCCGATCCTCAGCAATCACTGAATCTGCAACGACATCCCGGAAATAGTGTTTGGTCTTAAAATCACAGATAAAGATACCCCCTGCTTCCAGATAATTATTTGCAAGAGAAAAAACGGTAGTGATCTGATCTGTATTTGACAGATAGTTGATGCTGTCACAGACGCATACAATGGCATTTACTGTTCCATATAATTCAAAGGAACTCATATCCTGCTGGAGATACATAATGGATGAGAAACCATTCGCAATCTTTTTTTCATTTGCAATCTCTAACATATCAGGAGATACATCAATTCCGATCATATCATAGCCTGCGGCTGCAAGTCCTTCCGTGATCGTTCCCGTTCCGCAACCAAGCTCGGCAACCAGACCTTCGGTGATATTGTATTCATGGAGCAGGCTGGTGATATAAGATATCCATTCGTCATAAGGAATGTTATCCATCAGCTCATCGTATACCTGCGCGAAGCTTGTATAGGCATCCATAGAAAAACCTCATTTCATAAAATCTCAATGCCATCATTATAAACATCTCCGAAAGGAAAAACAACCGTTTCTTTTGAAGCAGCTTTCTATTTGTTGCAGCAGACAGAATATAAAAAATAAGGTTTGAGATTGAACATGGCGGCCTTTTGTGCTAATATAAATTCGGTTAGAAATCCTTATATGGAAGTGGGTAGTTTGGCATGATAAAGTTCTATAGAACAGATCATAAGGTTTTGTCAGAGATAACAGAATATGAAGACAATATGTGGGTTTGTATGACGAAGCCTACAGTAGATGAGACCAAACTGATTGCAGAAGATTTTGAGATTGATCTGGCAGATGTCAGAGCTGCATTGGATGATGAGGAGAGCTCCCGTGTGGAGGTCGAAGATGGTTATACACTGATCCTTGTCGATATTCCATCGATCGAGATGAGAAATGAACGCGAAGCATATACAACTATTCCTTTGGGTATTATCCTCGTAAAGGACATTCTGATCACGGTATGCGCGGAGGATACGCCTGTTCTGGATGCATTTATTGAGTCAAAGGTAAAGGAATTCAGTACAAAGAAACGGATGCGCTTCATGTACCAGATTTTATATAGAAACTGCATGACCTATCAGTATTATCTGCGAGTTATGGATCGCAGAAGAAATCTGATCGAGCAACGGATCCAGGATGAGACAGAGGATGCGGATCTGATTGATCTTCACGAACTGGAATCTAACCTTGTATACTTTGCAACATCACTTCGTGCAAACGGAGTTGTATTAGATAAGCTAGCAAGATACAGCAGTATCAAGCAGTACCCGGAGGATCAGGAGCTTCTGGATGATGTTATGGTCGAGAACAAACAGGCTATCGAGATGACCGGAATCTATCGAGATATCATAAGCGGTACAAGAGAACTGATGACGACGATTATCAATAACCGCCTGAACAATATCATGAAGTTTTTAGCGGCTATCACCATCGTAATGGCGATCCCGACGATCATATCCGGTATCTATGGAATGAACGTATCAGGTAAGTGGATGCCTCTCGCAGAAACCCCATACGGCTTCTACATTGTATGTGGCATTATCGTTCTGATCTGTATTATCATAGCCCTAATCCTCAAGAAAAAGAAAATGTTCAAGATGTAAAAATAAATCCGTCAAGCAAATAAGCAGCGTGTCTGTGTACAGACAACGCTGTTTATTTATTTGACGGATAAACACACATAAGCATGAAGGACGATAGTCCGGAATGCGCATGTGTGAAGCGATTTCGAAAGTTCGAAGAATGGAGAAATCGTATTATTTTTACAGGTAGAGGGAGGGTGACACATAAGCATGAAGGACGATAGTCCGGAATGCGCATGTGTGAAGCGATTTCGAAAGTTCGAAGAATGGAGAAATCGTATTATTTTTACAGGTAGAGGGAGGGTGACACATAAGCATGAAGGACGATAGTCCGGAATGCGCATGTGTGAAGCGATTTCGAAAGTTCGAAGAATGGAGAAATCGTATTATTTTTACAGGTAGAGGGAGGGTGACACATAAGCATGAAGGACGATAGTCCGGAATGCGCATGTGTGAAGCGATTTCGAAAGTTCGAAGAATGTTGACCCTCTTGCCTCATAATGCTAAACTTAACTTATTTAAAAAACAACATTCATTTCAAAGACAGAAAGTTTCTATCCTTAGAACCGCTGCATGAAAACAGAGCGAGAGCGATTTGTGTAATAAGTTATTAAGGATAGAAACTTTCGTTCGGGGAACATGGAAAACATGTATGGGAAAGGAGACAACAACGATGAAGCTGTTTCATTTGTCGGATCTGCATATTGGCAAGATTGTAAATGGATATGAGATGTGGGAAGATCAGCGTTATGTGTTTGACCAGATTCTTGCATATGTAAGAGAAGAACAGCCGGATGCTGTGATGATTGCAGGAGATATCTATGACAAAGCAGTTCCATCCGCAAAAGCAGTAACAGAATTTGATGAATTTCTGACTGCGCTTGCAGACAGCGGAACGACCATCCTCATTATCAGTGGCAATCATGATTCGGCAGAACGTCTGGATTATGCCAGCAGTATCATGAAAAAGCAGAATATATATATGAAAGGAACCTATGGTGGAGAAGCCCTGAAGGTGACGATGCAGGATAAATGGGGAGATGTGAATTTTTATCTGATGCCGTTTGTAAAGCCGGCAAACGTAAAAAATACATTATCGGATTTACCAGAAGAACCGGAGAAAGAGTCAGCAGCTTTAACATATACAGAAGCCATGCAGCAGGCAGTTGCAGCCATGCAAGTTGATCCGGGGAAAAGGAATGTACTGATCGCCCATCAGAATGTGACAAACAGTGGAGTGAACCGGCGGTCGGATTCGGAGACAATATCGATCGGTGGACTGGATAATATCGACCGTACGGTATTTGATATATTTGACTATGTGGCACTTGGACATCTTCATTCTCCACAGCAGATCGGAAAGCCGGAGATTCGGTACTGTGGCACACCGGTTATCTATTCTATGTCGGAAGCCGACGATCAGAAATCTGTCACAGTGGTAGAGCTTGGAGAAAAAGGAAAGCTTTCGATCCGTGAATTGCCCCTGCATCAACTTCATGCGTGGTACAATTTTACGGGTACACTTGATGAAGCCATGAGCCGGGAAGCAAATGAAGATTATGCGAGAATTGTGCTAACGGATAAGGAAACGATCATTGATGTTCAGGCGAGACTTCGGACCGTGTATAAGAACCTGATGTCAGTAGAATTCCAGATGGCAGATGGCAGCAGACCGGAACAGGAACGGACACTTGAGGATGTGAAGAATCTTGCACCTGATGAGGCATTTGCGGATTTCTATAACAGAAAGATGAAACGGGAGCTGTCCGATGAAAATGCGGTTTATATCAGACAGTTGATCCGGGATTATTATGAACAGAGACAGGGGTGAAGATGATGCGGCCACTGGTACTTACAATGGAAGCGTTTGGAACGTATATAGAAAAAACGGAGATTGACTTTCGAAAATTTGGGAAACAGGGACTTTTTCTGATCTCGGGAGATACCGGATCGGGAAAGACAACGATATTTGACGGAATCATGTATGCCCTTTACGGAGAGACCAGCGCAGGAAGCGGGAAGAATAACACCGGACGAAACGGTGAAATGCTCCGAAGTGATTTTGCAGATCCAAAGCAGCTTACTTATGTAGAGCTGTTATTTGAAAGCGGCGGTCATGAATATAAGGTCTGGCGAAGTCCGGCGTATGAGAGACCGGGATACAAATCCATGAAGCAGGCAGAAGTGCGCTGGATGGAGGATGGACAGGAGACAGAGCTGAAAGCGGCAGATATTGATGGTAAGCGGACAGCAGGGGTGATCGGCAGGGTAAGAGAGGTGTTGGGACTTACGGCCGATCAGTTCCGACAGGTTGCGATGATCGCACAGGGAGATTTTAAGAAGCTGTTAGTTGCGGATACGAAGACCCGAAGCGATATCTTTAAGACGATATTTGATACGAAGATTTATGAATATATCCAGAACAGGATCGCACAGGACTGTAAAGAGGCAGAGGGGGTCTATACAGAGCTTGTTGCAAAGGTAGATCGTACGATAGAGGGAGTAGAGCTGCCGGATGAAACGGAGCTTTATAAAACAGGGCTTCAGGATCTGCCGGAGCATCTGGAAAATCGTCATCTGGCATTTGATGATATTCTGGAAGAGCTGCACAGCCTGAATCAGATCGAAGAAAAGCAGGCGAAAGATCTGCATCATCAGATTGAGAGTTATACACAGACCAATAACCAATATGACAACTGGTATACAGCAATCGAGAAAAATAAGAGAATCATTGGTCAGACCTATGATGGCTATGTGGCACATCTCGATGCATACAGACAGGTGAAGCAGGAATTTGTCAGTGCAGAAGCACAGAATCATAGTATGGAAGCACAGTCTACAGAACCGCTTATGCTGAGACAGGCGGAGCTTCAGAAACAGGCAGATTCTTTTGTGCGGTTAAATGAGATGGAGAAAGAACTGTTGCTTGTGGAGCAGGTATGCCATCAGGCAGGAAAGAAAAGACAGGATATTCTTGCAACAAAGAAGAAACTTCAGAAGCAGACCGAGGAGCTGGAACAGATCGTGAATCCGGGTGACACTTCACAGGTGAAGCTTGAGAAGGTTCAGACAGAAAAGAAGCAGATTGCAGAACGTATGCAGCGGTTACAGGAGCTTGAAAAAGAATGTCTGGAGATTGATCATCTGGAAATTAAGAAACAGCAGATGGTGGTTGATAATCGGAGTGCATTTGAGAAGCGGAATCAGGCAAATGCGAATTACGAGGAAGCTATCAGAAATCGGAATGATCAGATCTGTGGAGAACTGGCAGCGAACCTACAGGAGGGAACACCGTGTCCGGTCTGTGGAAGTAAGACACATCCGGAAAAAGCACATTGTGACGGAGCTGTTGTAACAGAAGAAATGGTAAAGAAACTCCGGGCTGCATTTGATCAGGCGGATGCTTCATTCAGACGAAAAGAAAATGAACTTGGAAGCCTGAATGGTCGTCTGGAAGAAAAACGGAATCAGACAACAGCAGCGGTTATGGAGATGGCAGCCTTTACCATACCGGATCAGACAGCACAGGCTGATGTTCTGATAGATGAGGTCAGAAAACTGCATGTAATCTGGGAGAAAAGGACAGAGGAAACAGAAGCCAGACTGCGGACACTTGAGAAAGAGCACAGAAGTTATCAGGAACATAAAAGGCAGCTTGGCGAGCTTCGTTTGCAGATAAAAGAACTGGAAGAAACGGAAGTGCGGGTAACAGAGGAATATCAGGAGGCAGACCGGAGTTACACGGCAAAGCAGGCAGCCGCGGCACAGATGCGACAGGAGATCCGGGGGGATGAGTCGGATATCCTGAAGCAACTGCAACAGGTGAGAAATGAGATTGCCGAGGTGAACCGGAAGAAGACAGAGGCAAGAGATACTTATAATAAACTTGCAAAGGAACTCTCTGCACTGGAAACAAATCTGAAACGTGATGCAGAAGATCAGAATATGCAATACAGACAGGAATGGCAGTTGGAGAAAGATGTTCTTTCTGCACTTGAAACGGACAGCGGGGAAATGAACACATCTGTAAATGACGAAAGTGTGATACAGAAGCTTCCTGACAGCAATCAAGAAAATGATTTTGCAGATGAACAGGAACTGGAAAAGCAGGCAGGTGGCTACGGAGAATGTTATACACATTTCTGTACGGCATCAACGGTTCTGCTTGAACAGATATCCGGGCAGATAGAACGCTCGATCCGGAAGAAAAACAGTGTTGCCATCAGGCATGATGCGATCGCGGAACGATTAGTTAAGAATAAGGCAGCATACAGCAAATTAAAGAAGGATTATGGAGCATATCTGAATATCTATAAGAGATACAGTAAGCTTCAGGATCTTTCACAGGCTGCACTTGGTAATTATAAGCTGGAAACCTATATACAGGAGGTCTATTTTGACCGCATTATAGACAGTGCGAATCACAGACTGCGCCAGATCGTATGCAACCAGTTTGAGCTGAAACGCGGACAGAAGACTGCAGGAAACAGAGGGCTTGATTTGTTCGTGCTGGATCATCGGACGGGAAAAGAAAGAGATGTCAAAACACTGTCCGGCGGGGAAGCATTTGTAGCATCTCTGTCTATGGCACTTGGACTTGCCGATATTGTATCTGCAAATGCGGCAGGTGTAAGAATTGATACATTATTTATCGATGAAGGCTTTGGCTCACTGGATTCTGATATTCTGGAGCAGGCATTAAATGTACTGGCTGAGTTGTCCGAGTCCGATCATCTGGTTGGTATCATATCTCATGTGGAAGAGCTGAAGCATCGTATCGACCGCCAGATCCTGGTTACTAAGGATCATCAGGGCGGCAGTCATGTGGAGATACAGGTGTAAAAAATATACCCCACTGATCATAGGAAGATATCTGCTTACAGGCATTTGTATGATCAGTGGGGCATTTTTTAATATTTTACAGGAATTCCGTTTACGGATACTTCATCTGTGATCTCGATTACGATACATTTCCGTCCATCGATCTCACGGGTCTCTACGAGATCGGCGCGGTCAGGATTGACCTTGATCACAACCTCCGGAGTCTTTACCTCAAATGATTTTGTACTGGCGATATTATTTGCATAGAGCTGTACTTTTCCCGGAGCCGGTGCAGGCAGCGTCTCTTCGGAACCTTCGGCAACCGGACGCTGGTTCACGGAAGCAGCAGCGGCGCGATCAAAGTTTGCATCAAAGGTCTGCAGTTTTTCTTCGGATACTCCCGAGGTTTCCAGAAGATTCTTTAATGAATTCCTGGATAAGGTCAGTGGTTCCGGACTATCCTTTTGTTCCTCGATCATTTCATTCAGATTCTCATGGATATTTCGTATCACTTCATAATCACAGTCCATTCCGAGTGTATCAGTGATGATCGTCTGGAACGCCTCTTTCTGATTACCGGCAGTTACAGGCATTCCCGTTCCGAGAATATAGCGGATAAATTCCTCATGGATTTCCTCCGGCTTCTTCGTATAGTAGAGGACATTATGGATATCGGCTGTCCGGTCGATAAATGCAGGGAACAGGAAACCGATATCGGGAACATCCACGATCCAGTCGCGGATACGGTTGTGGAAGGTGTTCTCCGAATCAAAATAACTAAGTCCTGCCTTTGACAGATTAACATGGCAGATACAGCACATGATGTATTCGTAGATCTCATCCGAGGCATCATCCATTGTCAGTCCGTCTGTGGTCTTTCCGGGTACGTCATATGTATCATGGATCAGCAGAATCAGATAGTTTCCGGTATAGTCATAATTCTCGATTACCTTATCATAGAACTGGTCGATCAGTTCATCATCCTCTAATTTGCTGTTGCGCAGCTTTAACAGAAATTCCTGCGTACCGCCGTCAAATTCCGAATCTGTGGGAAACGGCATCGTGATCAGATTCTTTCCGATCGAGCCGGACAAGTTCTTCTTAAAAATCTCAAAATATTTAAAAGCTTCCTCCTCCGGCAGAGAGAGAAACGCTTCCTTCATTGTCGCAATTTTACGTCTGTCACCATCCACATAGCAGCCACAGATCTTATCGATCGAACAGGTAGCCTGCGCAAACTGATGCCGGATTTCCAGAACCTCTTTCTTTGTCATATGTATCAAACTCCTTTATAAAAAACTTTAATAGTGCATTATGTGTTTTATGCATTCTATGCATTTGAAAAATCTTAAATAAGCCTAATAAGTGTATCACCTAAAAAAAACAAAGACAAGAATTGACATCTATAACTTTTAATATTTTACAAAGTTAGCAATTAAATTATGATTGGAAAAAGAAGAATATATTTAATAGACAGGAGACAGATAAAAAGCAGCAAATATATATTTTATGAAGAAAAATGTTTTAGAAATAGTATATTAAAAATGAAAGAGATATTACTATTATGTAGTAAGCCTTATCCGAGGCCGGTACTTAGACAGCGTATTTTGCTGTCTTATGTACCGCTGCATCGAGGATACGAGCGGAAGCGTCTTACGGAATAATATGTAATAATCTTTTTCATTTTAATTCAGGGACATATCAAACATTTTTCGCAATAGATATATAATAGATATATATTTGCTGCTTTCTATCGTCCTCACATCTTAATAAATCTTAAGGATATCCCAAATTGTATCTTAATGGTAGAAAGCCTTACAATGATACCGTCAAAGAAAGATATGGAAAATATCAGCGGTTTGCTGTATCCTAAAAAGGAATGCGTGGTGCGCACACGTACCGGAAAGATACAGACAACGATTATATTTTCAGACGAGGAGAGAAAAATGTATAATATATTAATTTGCGATGATGAGAAAGATATCGTATCAGCTTTAAAGATTTACCTGAAAACATCCGGCTACAATATTTATGAAGCTTACAACGGAAAAGAAGCGTTAGAGCAGATCAAAGAGCATGACATCCATTTGGTGTTAATGGATATCATGATGCCGGAGATGGATGGGATCACAGCGATGTTAAAGATCCGCGAGGAGACGAATCTGCCGGTTATCCTTCTGACCGCAAAGAGTGAAGATACAGATAAGATCCTTGGACTGGAAGTGGGTGCAGATGATTACATTACCAAGCCGTTTAATCCGGTAGAGGTGATCGCCAGAGTGAAATCGCAGCTTCGAAGATATATGCAGCTTGGAAGCGGACAGATCAAGAAAGATGCGATCGTGATCGGGGGAATTGAGCTGAATGATAATTCCAAGCAGGTTACGGTCGATGGCGAACTGGTCAGTCTGACACCGACAGAATATGATATTTTAAGACTTCTGATGGAACATCCGGGACAGGTATTTTCACCGAGAGATATTTACAAGGAAGTCTGGAAAGAAACACCGCTTGGAGCCGAAGGTTCGGTAGCTGTCCATATCCGTCATTTGCGTGAAAAGATAGAGATCAATCCCGGAGAACCAAGATATATCAAGGTGATCTGGGGCAGAGGTTATAAGATGGAATATCAGTAAACCTCTATACAGTCTGACAGGAATGGAGAATGTGAAACATGAATAAGTTAAAAAATAACAATCCCTTTAAATTACTGATTTATACGTTATTTTTTATCACCTGCAGCGTTGGATTTATATTGGGTTATGTACTGCTTGATATGTATGAAGCCGGAATATTTCAGGGCAGATCGGAATCGGAGCTGCGGGCAGAACTGGAAGCGGATTATCAGAGCGAGATGTTGACTACCTGTGTGAATCGTGGTGCCGAGTATATTAGAAATACTCTGGATATCAGTTACAGTGATGATGAATGGGGAGACTATGAATACGATCCCGATGCTTTGCAGAAAAAGGATATGAATCATGATAATGTTGTCGATGCAAGTGATTTTCTGATGCTGTTATCGGAAAAGAAAAATGCATTTGATAAATATGATCGTACCTATGAAGAGGATTTGGAGAAAACATATGGATATGCGAAAACAGATCTGTATGTGAGTGTTGGTGATGATTGGGATTCTTCAAAAACGGGTGAATCTAATTCCGTTATGCTGGCACAGACAGATAATTTGCCGGAAAAAGCATTAGTATATGGAGTTTTAGGAGAGGAAGCAGTTGTCAGTACAACGATTGGTATTCCTACCGGAAAGATCCTGAGCTATGATACCTATAAGGAAGCACAGAGTATCGGTGTGGAAAAAGAAGGAAACAATTATGATTATGTTAACATGCGTATGCCGGATGAAGCAGCTCTTTCCAGGTCAGAGGTGTCTGATGATTATGGAATTGATCTGAGTGATCTGGAGGAATATACCACAGATGCGGAAGCAGAGACGGAAGCCGAAACCAAGAATTCAGGAATATCGGAAGAGTCTGCAACATCAGAAGATTCTACAACAATGGAGGAGGAAATAGAGAGTTCCGGTTCATACAATACGCCGGAGGGAGTAACGATTTCTTATAATAGAAATCAGATAACGATCACAGCAAACGGAACGACAAAGCAGTACGAGTATTATGCGGAGGATGATATGTATTATCCGATCATAAAAGATGGATATACCGTAATCGTTGGCAATTATGCAGGAGACGATATTACGATATATGCTTCCGGTAATTTATATATCGACGGCACATCTGATGTTTCTTCCCGTATGAATAAGAGCCTGCAGGCAATCAGTAAAGCAGCCGGGGAAAAGAACAGACTTCTGATCTTCTTTGGATTTGATTTTGTCTTGTGTATCATATTCATGATCACAAGTATGGTATTATCAGGAAAAGATGGTGTTGTAAGAAAAGCAGAAAAGGTTCCGGTTGAAATTATATTGGCTGGAATAGTCGTTTTGGTAAGTCTGTTGATTGCTTTTGCACAGAATATATGTTATTCCTTATCATATGCTTATTATAGTTACAGCGATACAGACCGGCTTCATTATTTTATTGATAGCAGTATTACAGGACATGATATTGAGACTATTGTATGTCTGATCGGTTTGGGTTGTATCTGTACGGTCGGACTTTTACTGATCAACAATCTGATCGCAAGAGTCAAACAGTCGAATCTGCTTAATACATCATGGGTTGTCAGACTGGGTCGTAAGTTGTTTGGAAAATCGGGAAAGATAACCGCATTTTTTCGGTATGTATTCAGCAGGATTCCATTTATAATAAAAGCGATCCTTTTGTATATCGTAATTACGATCGTTGAAATTATAGTGGCATTGCTTGTTTTTAATGCTGTATATATAAATGAAGCTGGATTTATTGTATTAATGCTGTTGAAGATCATCTGTGCAATTGCCTATATGGGATTTGTCTGTATGATGCAGGAGCTTTTCATGGGTGGAGACCAGCTTGCAAAGGGCGAGTACGGTCACAAGGTAAATACAAGATTCATGTTTGGAAAGTTCAAAGAACATGGCGAGAATCTGAATCATATCAATGAAGGTGTCCAGCTTGCGGTAGATGACCGGATGAAAAGTGAACGGATGAAGACGGAGCTTATCACGAATGTATCGCATGATATCAAGACACCGCTTACTTCTATTATTAACTATGTCGATCTGCTTCAGAAGGAGGATATCGAAAAAGAACCTGGGGCTTCTTATATAGAAGTAATAGCAAGGCAGTCAGCAAGGTTAAAAAAACTGATCGTGGATCTTGTAGATGCTTCTAAGGCATCGACCGGAAATGTAAAGGTAGAGCTTGTAAACATGGATGCGAATATGATCGCAGAACAGGCATCCGGTGAATATATTGACAAATTGATGCAGAAGAATATCACGCTGGTAACGAATCTCGCAAAGAATCGTGCAGGGATCGAAGCAGATGGCAGACACCTCTGGAGAGTATTTGATAATCTGTTAAATAATGCATTCAAATATACAATGCCGGGGACTCGGTTATATGTAAATACTTATATAACCGATGAAGATGGATCGGTGATCCGTGATCTTAAAAAGAGTATCAAAGAGCCTGCAAAGGTATGCATAGAGTTCAAGAACATATCAGAAGCACCGCTGAATATTTCAAGTGATGAACTGATGGAACGCTTTGTAAGAGGTGACAGTTCCAGAAATACAGAGGGAAGCGGACTCGGTTTATCCATTACAAGAAGCCTGTGTCAGCTTCAACATGCGGATTTTAACATCGTGATCGATGGAGATCTGTTTAAGGCTGTGATTACATTTGCATACTGTAAAGAACCACAGGAAGATCAGGATGTGGATCAGACAGAAGCTGCAGAAGCCATGGATATTGAACAGTAGTCACCGGGATTTGAAAAAAACAGTTATTTGTTCACAAAATATATAAATAATTATTGACAACTAACGAATGTTAGAATATACTAACCAACATAAGAACGTAGTAGTTATATTTATTGATATAAAAATGGAGGAATAAAATGATTGTTCAGGAAATCCGTAATGACAATGTGTTTGGTTATGTAAGATATCAGGGAGAACCAAACCGGAAGGATGCAGTGATCGAGAAGCTTAGAAAACAGGGATTTCGCATTACAAAACAGAGATGCATTCTGTTAGATATTATTCTGGATGAAGATTGTTCTTCTTGTAAGGAAATATATTACAAGGCTGTCAAGAGAGATGACAGTATAGGAATCGCAACGGTATACAGGATGGTGAACACACTGGAAGACATCGGTGTGATCAGCAGAAAGAATATGTACAAAGTTGCGTGTTTCTAAAAATGGGATCATCCTCCACCGGAACGTACACTCAGGTGTAAAAACACATACAAACATACAAATGGGACATCCACAATGGCGTGGATGTCCTTTTTTGTGTATCGTAGTTCTGTAGTTGCCCCTGCAGCCTCCTGTATAATAAGCCTGACTTGCTAAGTTTCTATTCGACTCGCACGCCGATTTGTCAGCAGTCGCCCTAACTCACCCTTATGGGTTCAAACAAGGGCTTGGTGCTGACAGCTAGTGCAAGTCTCATAAACGAAACTACGCAAATGTCAATACTTATTATACAGGAGATTGCAGGGGCAACTACGAAACTACGATGCACAAAAAATTAAGGCAGCTACAAATGTGAAAATTTCATATTTGTGGTTGCTTTTTTTAGTTAAGTAGTATAGAATTACCCTATAAGTGGAGTGAAGTGGTGGATTAGTGCCATAAAGTGGAGGAAATGAGTCGAAAGAAGGTGGAATGAGTGTCCAAGTGTTTAACAGGTGAATATGAACACAGATTAGATACCAAAGGGCGACTTATCATGCCATCCAAGCTTAGAGAGGAACTCGGCTGCACCTTCATGATCACAAAAGGTCTGGACAATTGTCTGTACGTTTATCCGAATGATGAATGGCAGCAGTTTGCGGACAAGCTGAACCAGCTCCCGATGACGAATAAGAGTGCGAGACAGTTCAAGCGTTTCTTCAACTCAGGAGCGGTAAAGTGCGAAACGGATGCACAGGGTCGAGTGATCATTCCACAGACACTTCGTACATTTGCCAATATCGAAAAAGATGTTGTCATCATAGGTAACGGAGAAAAAGCAGAAATCTGGAATAAGGAAGCATGGGATGAGATCAATAATGAAGAATCCCTGAATATGGATGAGATTGCAGACAAGCTGGACGAACTGGATTTCAGAATATAAGGACAGAAGTGGTAGTTATGGAATTTAAACATACATCGGTTTTACTGGATGAAACCATTGAAAATTTGAATATCAAACCGAATGGTGTTTATATGGATGGAACCCTTGGGGGAGCCGGACATTCGAGAGAAATAGCGAAAAGACTTGGATCGGATGGACATCTGATCGGCATCGATCAGGATGGTGAGGCGATCGCGACAGCGAAAGAACGACTGGCAGAGTACGGTGATCGTATCACAGTCGTAAGAGATAACTATCAGAATTTTAAAAGCATACTAGACGAGCTAAATATAAGTCAGGTGGACGGGATACTGCTGGATCTCGGCGTATCTTCATATCAACTCGATAATGCGGATAGAGGATTCACATATCGGGTTGATGCTCCCCTTGATATGCGTATGGATGATCGCCAGACAAAGACTGCGAAGGATATCGTAAATGGATATACCGAGCAGGAGCTCTTTCATATACTTAAGGAATATGGCGAAGAACGATTTGCAAAAAGCATTGCATATCATATTGTGAAATATCGTGAGAATAAAGAGATAGAAACGACAGAAGAATTAAACGATATCATCCGTGGATCGATTCCCGCAAAAGTAAGAAATGCTCAGGGACATCCTTCAAAGCAGACATTTCAGGCGATTCGCATCGAATTGAATCATGAGCTTGAAGTACTGACGAATTCCATTGATGGAATGATCGACTGTTTAAAACCGGGCGGAAGATTATGTATCATCACATTCCATTCGTTAGAAGACAGGATTGTGAAAAATGCATTTCGTAAAAATGAAAACCCGTGCATTTGTCCACCGAATTTTCCGGTGTGCACATGCGGAAGAAAATCAAAAGGAAAAGTGATAACAAGAAAACCGATTCTTCCAACAGAAGAAGAAATGGAAATAAATTCAAGATCCAAAAGTGCAAAACTCAGGGTGTTTGAAAAAGGTATGAATATATAAAAGGGGTGTTTTAAAATGTCAGAAAGACGGAATCACTACTACATAGACGGAAGTACGGTTCGAAAGCTGGATTATTCAGCAGAACCGGTCAGAAGAGAATATGAACCTGTAAGGAAAACTGAGATGCCGGAACGTCATCCTGCCGGAAGAAGACCGGAGAGACAGACAGCAGCACCTGCAAGAAAGCAGATGCCACAGAGAAAGAAACAGGTAAGAACAAAACAGGCACCGGCTGTCAGACAGAGAGACAGAAGATGGGTAGATGAATTAAGGCATGGACTGTTCTTGACATTTGCGGTAATATGTGCAGTAGGATTATGTTTTATTGTACTGAAATTATCTGCAGATGTAAAAGAAAGCAAGAAAGAGGTTACAAGCCTTCAGAGCCAGCTGAATGAACAGCTGAATGCAAATGCAGAATACAGCTCAGGTCTGGACAGCATGACAGATCTGGATGAAATATATAAGATCGCTACAACAGAACTTGGTATGACATATTCAAAGCCGGGACAAACTGTTTATTATTCACAAAACAGCGATGATTATGTTGTACAGTACAAGAACATTCCTGAGACTAAATAAGCCTCAGGAAATTTTGCGTTATGCAGGAGCAGGAAGAACAGCATAACAGAAAAATATTTTATAAAGGTGGAACTATATGTCAATAAAAGGAAAACAGTTCTTAAAAAGAATGAAGACAAGACTGCTTATCATTTTTTTCGCGGCAGTAATATTCTTTGCGGTATTAGTTGCAAGAGTTATTTATATCAGTGTTGCAAAAGGTCAGGAGTATCAGGAGGAAGTGCTGGATCAGAAATCTTATGATAGTCTTGATATACCATTTGAACGGGGAGATATCGTAGACCGAAACGGAAATGTTCTTGCAACAAGCGAGAAGGTATATAATCTTATACTTGAGCCAAAAAATATTCTGCGGACAGAAGCAGGCAAGAAAGCAACAAAGGCTGCGCTGATAAAATATTTCAACATGGAAGAATCGAAGTTCGATGAGTGTATGCAGAATACGGATTCCTTTTACAGTGTCGCCATGAAGGGACTTGCTTATACAGATGTGAAAGCCTTTCAGGAATTTTGCAGTACAAAAGACGGCGCAGATGTGATCGGTGTGCGCTTTGAAGAGGAATATAAAAGAAAATATCCAAATGGCAGTCTTGCCTGCCATTTGCTTGGTTATACAGTAAGCGGAAATGTCGGACAGGGTGGAATCGAAGGCTACTATAACAGCTATCTGAATGGCGTAAACGGTAAGACCTACGGATATCTGACAAATGATAATACCGTAGAATCGGTTACGGTGCCCGCGCAGAATGGATATACGGTAGTATCGACTATCGATCTGAATATTCAGAAGATCATTGAAGATAATATAGAAGAATACATGAAAACGACCGGCGCAAAGAAGATCGGTGTTATTGCGATGGATCCGGATACAGCAGAGGTTCTCGGTATGAGTACATCTTACAGCTATGATCCGAATGAGCCGATGGATACAGATGCGCTTCGTAATATGAAAGTTACTGTTACAGAGAGTACAGAGGCTGCGACGGAAGACAGCAGTGAAGAAGGATCTTCTGAGGACACTACAGATGCAACAACGGAAGAACCGAAAGATCCGGAAAAGATCACATATGATTTTTCATCCATGACAGATGATGAATTTAAGAAGACGATCGATGATCTGACAAGTGATCAGACATATGAAGCATTAGATGCTGTCTGGAGAAATTACTGTATCAGTGATATCTTAGAGCCGGGTTCTACATTTAAACCGTTTACGATTGCAGGAGCGATTGAAGATGGTGTGGTCAAAGACGGAGATACATTTTATTGTAAGGGTTACGAGATCGTAGCGGATGGTACAGATCCGATCTATTGTCATAACCGAACCGGTGACGGTACACTTACATTAAAGCAGGCATTAGAACAGTCCTGTAACGTGGCATTAATGCAGATTGCAAAGTCAGAAGGAAAAGAAACCTTTTCCAAGTATCAGGATATATTTAATTTTGGAAGCCAGACAGGTATCGATCTTTCCGGTGAGGGAAGCGGACTTGTATATTCGGAAGAAAATCTGAATCCGGTTGAGCTTGCTACTTCATCCTTTGGACAGGGTATCAATGTAACAATGATCCAGATGGCAGCGGCCTTTTGTTCATTGATCAACGGTGGTAATTATTATACACCTCATACGGTCAGACAGATTGTAGATGAGGATGGAAGCATCATAGAGAACAATGAACCGGAACTTGTTCGTAAGACAATATCAAAGAGCACATCGAATCTGATGAAGCAGTATATGGCTGGCGTAGTTACTGAGGGTACCGGTTCCAGAGCAGCGGTTGAAGGCTATACGATCGGCGGTAAGACAGGTACAGCAGAAAAGATCCCGAGAAATAAGGGAAATTATGTATTATCATTTATAGGATTTTCACCTGTAGAGAATCCACAGATCATGCTCTATGTAGCAGTAGATGAGCCGGATGTAGAGAGCCAGTCTACATCAGGTGCCGGAGCACTTTTATTTCATGCAATCATGGAAGATCTGCTTCCATACATGAATGTATATCAGAGCAGTGATGAAGATGTAACCTATAATGGTAAAGATGAACCGATCAGTTCTCCATTTGAAGGTGATGTAGAAGATTCGACAGGAGAAGCTTCTTCTACAGAAGAAAGTACAGCAGAAGACGATACCACAGAGGGTGATACAACAGCATCATCCGAGGACACAACAGAGGGTACGACAGAAGCCAAGGTTACAGATGAATAAAAATGGAAATATCCGGGACATTATCGCCGGTGGCATATTTGTCCGGGAAAAGTAATAAGATATAAGGATAAACAAACGCGGCGGTCAGCATGAAGCTATATAGTTTTAACCGACGTAAGATATATTTTATGTGTATCGCACTGGTAATGGCAGCGGTATTGCTGATGGGAAGACTCGCATATCTGATGGTTGCAAAAGCAGACTATTATGACAGCGCAGCGACACAACTTCACGAAAGAGAGCGAAGCATCAAGGCGCCGAGAGGAAAGATATATGACAGAAATGGCAACATTCTGGCTGATAACAAGGCAGTCTGTTCTGTATCTGTTATCCACAGCCAGATTGAAGATGAGGAAGAAGTTATCCGTGTCTTAAATGAACATCTGGATAAGGCTGAAGCGGATATCCGCAAAAAGGTGAAAAAGGTTTCATCGAGAGAATTGATAGCAGCCAATATAGATAAAACAACCGGAGATGCCATAAGAGAACTGAATGTTGCCGGAATTAAGGTTGACGAGGACTATAAAAGGTATTATCCTTATGGAAGTCTTGCTTCCAAGGTCCTTGGATTCACAGGATCTGACAATCAGGGTATTGTCGGTCTTGAGGTATGGTATAATGCGATATTGGCAGGAGAAGATGGCAGCATCCGTACAGTAACGGATGCAAAAGGAATCGAATTACCAAATGTAAAGGAAACGAGAGTAAGTCCTGTACCGGGAGATAATCTGGTACTTTCAATGGACTTGACAATACAAAAATATGCAACACAGGCAGCGCTTGCTGTTATGGAAGAAAAGCAGGCAAAACGTGTGGCGATGATTATCATGAATCCGAAAAATGGCGAGATATATGCCATGGTTGATGTTCCGGAGTATGATCTGAACCATCCGTTTCAGTTAAATACAGGGATTGACGGTTATGAGAGTATGACGGAAGCGCAGAAGATGGATGCGCTGAATAATATGTGGCGTAATTTTACAGTCAGTGATACTTATGAACCGGGATCGACATTTAAGATTGTAACAGCGACGGCGGCATTGGAGGCAGGAACAGTGTCCTTATCCGATACCTTTTACTGTCCGGGATATAAGATCGTAGAGGATCGACGGATTCGATGTCATAAGACGACGGGGCATGGTTCGGAAGACTTCCGGCATGCACTGATGAATTCCTGTAATCCGGCATTTATGACGATCGGGGAACGAACAGGAGCCACGAATCTGTATCAGACCTATCAGAAGCTTGGCTTGTTTCAGAAAACCGGGATTGATCTTCCGGGTGAGGCAAATTCCATTATGCATAAGCTTTCCGATATCGGGCCGGTGGAACTGGCAACAATGTCATTCGGACAATCGATTCAGATATCACCGATCCAGTTTGTGACAGCAGCAGCTACTGTTATAAATGGTGGAAATAAGATTACACCGCATATCGGTATGAAGGTGACGGATGCAGATAATCAGGTGACAACAAATCTGGAATATCCGGTCACAGAACAGGCAGTCAGCAGTGAAACATCAGCATTGATGCGGGATCTGTTGGAATCGGTAGTAGCGGAAGGCGGTGGAAGTAAAGCCCAGGTTGAAGGCTACAGGATCGGTGGCAAGACAGCAACCAGTGAGAAATATCCCAGAGGAACGGGAAAATACATATCATCGTTCATAGGTTTTGCACCGGCGTATGATCCGCAGATAATGGCATTTGTTATGATCGATGAACCGATGGGCATATATTATGGCGGTACTATTGCAGCTCCGGTTGTACAGGAAGTTTTTTCCAATATTCTGCCATACTTGGGAATACAGAAGGAAGAATAAGAAAGTTACCTCATACATGAGGAAAAAATATAGCCGTTTCATAAAAAATGGCAGGTAAGGAGTACAAAAAATGAACTTGGATTTTTCAATTATTTTACCGATACTTATAGCATTTGGAATCAGTGTGGTGTTAAGCCCGATCGTAATTCCGTTTTTAAAGAAACTGAAATTTGGACAGTTTGTACGAGATGATGGCCCGGAAACGCATTTGAAGAAGTCAGGAACCCCGACGATGGGTGGTTTGATCATTCTGCTCAGTTTGGTGATCACCTCGTTATTTTATATGAAAGATTATCCGGATATTCTGCCGGTGTTATTTGTAACACTTGGTTTTGGATTGATTGGATTTCTCGATGACTACATTAAGGTAGTGATGAAACGTTCCATGGGGCTTCGTGCTTGGCAGAAGATGTTGGGACAGTTCGTTGTAACTGCCATATTTGCATATTATATTGAGAAATATACCGAGATCAACAATGAGATCATTATTCCGTTTATCGGGAAGACAGTTGTTCTTAATAAGTGGTTTTACATCGTATTACTGTTCTTTGTAGTACTTGGAACTGTAAACGGAGCAAATTTTACAGACGGATTAGATGGTCTTGCATCATCTGTAACAGCGCTGATCGCTACATTCTTTACAGTTGTTGCAATCGGAACCGGTTCAGGACTTGCGCCGATCTCCTGTGCAGCTACGGGAAGTTTATTAGGATTCCTTGTTTATAACGTATACCCGGCAAGAGTGTTCATGGGTGATACCGGCTCACTTGCGCTTGGAGGATTTGTAGCATCGATCGCATATATGCTTAAGATGCCGTTATTTATTCTGATCGTGGCATTCATTTATTTTATAGAAGTATTATCGGTTATCATTCAGGTAGTTTCATTCAAGCTGACCGGAAAACGAGTGTTCAAAATGGCACCGATTCATCATCATTTTGAGCTTTCCGGATGGCCTGAGACAAAGGTTGTATCAATATTTGCGATAGTAACAGCTGTGCTTTGTGTTGTAGGTTTACTGGCTGTTTAATACGGAGGATATGAAAAATGAATTTTAAAAATGCTTTAGTGGCAGGTACAGGTAAGAGCGGAATCAGTGCGGCAAAGCTTCTGATCGCGCACGGCGTAAAGGTTACGTTGTTTGATGAAAATGAAAAAAGAGATAAGAATGATCTGATGGAGAAGCTTTCCCGGTCGGAGCTTGTTACGATCCTTCTTGGGAAATTAACAGATGAAGTATTGAAGCAGACAGATATTATGGTTATAAGCCCCGGTATTCCGGTTGATTCTGCTTTTGTAGAAGAAGTAAAAAAAGCAGGTATTCCGGTATGGAGTGAGATTGAACTTGCATATTATTTCGGTAAAGGTAAGATCGCTGCAATCACAGGAACCAATGGCAAGACAACCACAACTGCACTTGTCGGAGAGATCGTCAAAGCATGGAATCCAAAGACTATCGTAGTCGGAAATATCGGTATCCCATATACAGAGCTTTGCGATACAACAGATGACGACAGTGCGACAGTAGCGGAGATCAGCAGCTTTCAGTTAGAAACGATCGTGGATTTTCATCCAAATGTCAGTGCTGTCTTAAATCTTACACCGGATCACCTGAATCGTCATTATACATTTGAGAATTACGGAAATGTCAAGAAATCGATTACAAAAAATCAGACAGAAGAAGATGTGGTTGTATTAAACTATGATGATGAACATACAAGAGCAATGGCAGAGGGGATTCGTCCGAGAGTTGTATATTTCAGCAGACTGGAGAAGCCTGCCGGAGGTGTATATGTAGAGGATGGTCATATCAAGATTGAAGCAAACGGAGAAAAGATTGATGTTCTTGCGTTAAAGGATCTGATCCTGCTTGGGGCACATAATGTTGAAAATGTACTTGCAGCTGTCGGTATCTCATATTATATGGGAGTGCCGGTTAATATTATTCGTGATGTTGCAGTAAGCTTTAAGGCTGTAGAGCATAGAATAGAGTATGTAAAGACTGTAGCTGGCGTGGATTATTATAATGATTCCAAGGGAACGAACCCGGATGCAGCCATCAAGGGAATTCAGGCAATGGTAAAACCAACCTATCTGATCGGTGGAGGTTATGATAAAGGCTCTACTTATGATGAGTGGATTGATGCATTTGACGGAAAAGTCAGATGCCTTGTTCTGATCGGTCAGACAGCGAAGAAGATTGCAGAGACTGCCAAAAAACACGGATTCCATAATATTGTATTTGAAGACGATCTGTTAGAAGCAGTAAAATATTGTCATGAAAATGCAAAAGATGGGGAAGCAGTTCTCCTTTCTCCGGCATGTGCAAGCTGGGGAATGTTCGATAATTATGAACAGCGAGGAAGAATGTTCAAAGAATATGTCCGCGATTTTAAGGAGTGAAATATTTGAATGACAGAAACAGGAAAACAGATACAAATGAGATAGATAGCAGAAAACAGCCGTTATGGTACAGCGGACGCTACTTCGACTATCCGCTGTTTGGAATTGTATTGGGACTTGTCCTGTTCGGGCTGGTTATGGTATACAGTACCAGCTCATACCGGGCGGATGAATTGTATGGCGACAGTACATATTTTGCAAAACGACAGCTTGTTTTTGAACTTGTTGCACTGGTTGGAATGTTTCTGGTATCCAAGATTGATTATCGCAGATATGCGAGATACTCCAAATATTTTCTGTATGTGGCAATAGCACTTCTGGTGCTGGTGTACATTATAGGAAGTGCGAGCCATGGTTCGACCAGATGGATATATATCGGAGCATTTGGCTTTCAGCCATCCGAATTTGCAAAGCTGGCACTGATCGTCTATACAGCAGATATTTGTACCAGAAAACCCCGAAGCCTGAATACGATCAAGGGACTTGCAAAGATGCTCCTGCTTCCGCTCATAACGATCGTGTTGATCGCAATCGAGAACTTGAGTACGGCGATCATCTGTTTTGGGATCGTGATGATCATTGTATTTGTAGCGAGCCCGAAGAACTGGCATTTTATATTGATGGGCGTTCTGGGAATCCTGATGTGTGTGGTATTTATCGCTACAGCAGGATACCGTGCAGATCGTATCCGTATCTGGCTTGCTCCGGAGAAATACGATGATGGATACCAGACCATGCAGTCGCTATACGCGATCGGTTCCGGTGGATTCTTTGGCAGAGGGCTTGGAAACAGTATTCAGAAGATGGGATTTATTCCGGAATCACATAATGATATGATATTTTCTGTTATATGTGAGGAACTGGGCTTATTTGGAGCTGTGCTTACGATCATAATGTTTATTTTACTGATCTACAGATGTACAGTGCTTGCTATCAATTCAGGTGATCGGTTTGGAGGATTGATAGCGGTTGGGGTCATGGCACATATTGCAGTACAGATATTGATCAATATCAGTGTTGTTACAAATACGATACCTCCGACAGGTGTGCCGCTTCCGTTTATCAGTTACGGTGGCAGTTCGATTTTCTTCCTGTTACTTGAAATGGGACTGATGTTTGCAGTTGCAAGGCAGATAAAACCGGGAAGATAGAAGATGTAGTATAGGATGAATGTAGATATGCAGAAAGAACAGAATGTGCAAAAATCTGAACAGAAGAAAAAGAGGAAAGCCGGAAAGATATTTTTGATCATTTTGGCTGCATTATTGTTGCTGTGCATGGGTGCATACATTTATGTTATAAAGTCCTATAGCCTGACGAAGATACAGGTGTCCGGAAATGTCCATTACACAAAGGATGAAGTGATCGACATTGTTACAAAAGGAAAGAAAGCAGACAATACATTTTTTTTCTATATTGAAAACAAACTTCATCCGGTAGAGGATGTAACGTTTGTTGATAAGTTTCAGATAGAGGTGATCGGTAAGCATACAGTGACTATCACAGTATATGAGAAATCCATGGCAGGCTGTGTGATTTATATGGATCAGTATATTTATTTTGATAATGACGGCCGTGTGCTTGAGACTTCGGCGGAGAAGCTTCCTGATGTGCCATGTATACAGGGACTCAAATTTGATCGTATAGTTGTAGGAGAGAAGCTCCCGGTAACCAATGATGCGATGTTTCAGGAGATTCTTACCATGACACAGTTGATTGATAAGAACGAGCTCCTGATCGATGAGATCCGGTTCAACAGTGATAACGAGATTGTCTTGTATAAGGATAAGATAAAGATTGAACTTGGAAGCGGGACCGGTCTTGAGGACAAGCTGATGAATCTGGAAAGTATTCTTGCAAAACTTGAAGGAAAAAGCGGAACATTGGACCTGACAGACTATACGGCAGGCACAGGAAATGCAATATTTAAGGAAAATAAGTAAAATTTACGATAAAAAGTTGTTGCGTTATTTATAAAAAAATCGTATTATTAAGATATTAATGCGATTATATAGATGTACACTCCTCATACTTTTGCCACGCGGATAATATTTTCGCGGAGAAGTATTTTATGACAGAATAGAAAACTGGGGGTAGGAGCGTACGTACAAGAAATAAAAGAAATATATAGAAGGAGGAAATAACCTTGCTCGAAATAAAGTCTAACGATGAGAGAACACCAGCTAGAATACTGGTAATTGGAGTGGGTGGCGCAGGTAACAATGCGGTAAACAGAATGATTGATGAAAATGTAGAGGGTGTTGAGCTGATAGCGATCAATACCGATAAGCAGGCACTTTCATTAAGCAGAGCCACAACTAAGATTCAGATTGGTGAGAAGCTGACAAAGGGACTTGGCGCAGGTGCAAAGCCTGAGATCGGTGCCAGTGCAGTTGAGGAGAATAGAGAAGAAATTGTTGATATTATAAAGGATGCCAACATGGTATTTGTAACCTGTGGTATGGGTGGCGGAACCGGAACAGGTGCTGCACCGGTTGTAGCCGAGATGGCAAGAAATCTTGGTATACTGACCGTTGGTGTAGTAACAAAGCCTTTTGGTTTTGAAGGAAAGCCACGTATGAAGAATGCGATGGATGGTATTGCAAGATTAAAAGAGAATGTGGATACCCTGATTGTTATTCCAAATGATAAGTTACTGCAGATCTGTGATAAGAGAACAAGTATTCCTGATGCGTTAAAGAAAGCAGATCAGGTTCTTCAGCAGGGTGTTCAGGGTGTAACAGATCTGATTAATAAACCGGGTCTTATCAACCTTGACTTTGCTGATATCCAGACAGTTATGAGAGATAAGGGTATTGCACATATCGGTATCGGTTCAGCAAGCGGTGAGAATAAAGCAGTTGATGCGATCAAAGAGGCTATGGATTCACCATTACTGGAGACAACCGTATCAGGTGCAACCGATATTATTGTAAACTTCTCAGGAAATATTGGCATCGTAGAAGCGTACGATGCAGTTACTTATCTTACCGAACAGGCTGGCGATGGTGTAAACATCATCTTTGGTACGGTTGATAATGATAATATGGGTGAGGAGATCAGTATCACGATTATCGCAACAGGACTTGAGAAAGCTGAGACAGCTGCGCCTGTAAGCAGATTTGCGGGAACCGCTGCTCCAAAGCTTGACAGTGTGAATACAACAGCTTCATTTAGTGAGACAAGAAAGACAACGACACCTACTTATGGTGGACAGGCACTTAGCAGTTCATCGATCAGACCTACATTCCTGTCAGAGGCTTCTTCCGCACAGACAGTAAAGCCGGTAGTTCCGAACACAACAAGAACAACGACACCGGTTGAACCACATGTCAGTGCACCGACACCAAAGCCGGCAAGACCTGCAGCACAGGCAAATGACAGTATCAGAATACCTGAGTTTTTAAAGAAAAGATAAATAGCAGAAATGCAATCAGATATGTACGAATGCCATGGCGTAATAGCCATGGCATTTGTATATACCAACGGAAGGAGGTAGCAGTTTTATGAAATTTCTTGCAACAGGGAATGAGATGCAGGAGATTGATCGTAACTCGATCGATCAGATCGGAATCCCGGGAATCGTATTAATGGAGCGAGCGGCTATGGCTGTAGCAGGAGAAATTGAAAATAGATTTCCGATTGATCAGAGAAGCGGACAATGTGTAGAAACCATGGCAGATATTAAGGTTCTGATTATTGTTGAAAAGGGAAATAATGGCGGCGATGGATTGGCAGTAGCGCGGATCTTGTCAGAAAAGGGTTATCAGACGGATGTATATTGCATAGGGCAGATCCGGAAAGCAACGGAGAGCTTTGCTGTTCAGCAGAATATTTTAGAGCAGCTCGGTATAAAGCTTCTTGATGAATATCCTGATCAGAAGTATGATATTATCGTTGATGCGATATTTGGTGTAGGATTAAAACGGGATATCAGGGGTATTCATCAAAAAATTATTGAGAAGATCAATGATACTCCGGCATATGTTGTATCGATAGATATTCCATCCGGGGTGTCGGCAACTACCGGGCAGGTGATGAATGTTGCAGTAAAGGCGGATCTTACAGTAACAATGGGTTTAATGAAGGTCGGAATGGTACTTTATCCGGGATGTGCTTGTTGCGGAGAAATCCTTGTAAAAGATATAGGATTTCCGGGAAAAGCAGTCGATATAGTAATGCCGGAAATATATACATACGAAGAAAAAGACTTGATGCGTCTTCCAAAAAGAGCAGAAGACGGAAATAAAGGTACATTTGGGAAAGTAGCAGTCATAGCCGGTAGTCAGGAGATATCGGGAGCAGCCTGTCTTGCGGCATCGGCAGCCTACCGGGTTGGAAGTGGTATGGTAAAGGTATATACTCATAAGGATAACAGAGTGATCGTAGGCGGATATCTACCGGAAGCATTGATGAAGACATATCAGGATGAGAAAACGGCTGTCCTCTGTGCAGAGGATGCATGTGCATGGGCAGATGTTATACTGATCGGACCGGGTATCGGAACCGGAAAAGAAGCGGAATGTATGCTTAAGACAGTGTTGGAGGATTTCAAAGGAACGATCGTTGTTGATGCCGATGGCCTTAATCTTTTATCAGCTCATAAAGATTTGCTTACGGCAGGAGAGATAAGCAGACAGACGGGAAATATATCACTTGTTATTACACCACATATAAAGGAAATGTCCAGACTGACAGGAAAGACAGTGGCTGAATTAAAAGAAGCACCGGTTCGTGAGTGTAGGACATTTGCGGAAGCAGAAACACTTGTGTGTGTATTAAAAGATGCAAGAACCTGTGTCAGTGCAGGAGGTGTGCATACTTACATGAACACTTCGGGTAATGATGGCATGGCAACAGCAGGATCAGGTGATGTCCTTGCAGGAATGATCGCAGGGCTATCCGCCGGTGGAATATCTCCGGCAGAGGCAGCAAGACTTGGGGTGTATATACACGGACTGGCAGGGGATCGTGCAAAGAAACGGTATGGAAAGGCGGCTATGACCGCCGGCAGTCTGATCGATGAGATCGGTCCGGTCATGAGTTCTTATGTATAAAATATAATAGGCAGAGGCGCAGACAAATGAATAAATATAGAAGAATAGAAGCAGATATCAATCTGGATAATATCAGAGAAAATATAAAAATGATGAAGGCATGTGTGCCGGAGAGTATGAAGATGCTTGCCGTGATCAAAGCAGATGCCTATGGCCACGGAGCAGTAGAGGTTTCAAGAGCCCTTTCTGATCTGGCAGACTTTTATGCCATTGCCTGTATTGATGAGGCGGTAGAGCTTCGTCATGCAGGATGTGAGAAGCCATTGTTGATACTTGGATATACAGACCCATCAGAGTATGATGAACTGATCACATACGATGTAAAACCTGCTATGTATGATAAAGCTGAATGTGCCATTCTCTCAGATGATGCGGTAAAGAAAGGAACAAAAGCAAAGATCCATATCAAGATGGATACCGGTATGAGCCGGATCGGCTTTCAGTGTGATGATGCAGGTATCAATGATATCGTGCAGATCGCGCATATGCCGGGAATTGAGATCGAGGGAATATTTACACATTATTCAAAGGCGGACGAATACGATAAAACAGCTGCAAATGGACAGCTTGCGTTATTCCGGTCTGTGATCGGCAGATTAGAAGAACGGGGTATATCGATTCCTGTAAAGCATATATCAAACAGCGCAGGAATCATGGAGATGGATAATGAAGGCTTTGATATGGTAAGATCCGGTATCGTAACATACGGACTATATCCATCGGATGAAGTCGATCATTCAATCGTGGCACTTAAGCCGGCAATGGAACTACTTGCCAAGGTAGTTCATGTGAAGGATGTGAAAGCAGGAACAGGTATCGGCTATGGATGGACATTTGTCGCACCGCATGATATGAGAATAGCAACCGTGTCTGCCGGTTATGCTGACGGATATCCAAGAGCACAGTCCAATATCGGACGTGTGATCATTCATGGTAAGTATGCACCAATCACCGGACGTGTCTGTATGGATCAGTTTATGATCGATGTAAGTGATATACCGGAGACGGCAGTCGGTGATACAGTTGTTCTGATCGGAAAATGCGGAGATAAAGAGATCACGGTGGAAGAAGTTGCGGAACCGGCAAACAGCTTCAACTATGAACTGATCTGTAATATCGGAAGACGTGTACCAAGAGTCTATATTAGGGATGGAAAAGAAGTCGGGGAAGTGAATTATCTACGCCGAAACTGAATATCATAGAATAGAATTGGAAATACTTTTCACAACAGAAGATATTAATAAATAAATGGAGTGAAAAGAATTGGTAATCAGAAGAGGCGATATATTTTATGCTGATTTACGACCTGTCGTTGGTTCGGAACAGGGAGGAGTCAGACCGGTACTTATCATACAGAATGAAGCGGGAAATAAACACAGTTCTACGGTGATCTGTGCAGCGATCACCAGCAAGATGAACAAGGCGAAGCTGCCTACACATGTTGAGATTGATTCCAGTCGGTATGATCTGGCAAAGGATTCGGTTGTGCTGTTGGAACAGGTGCGTACGATCGATAAACAGAGATTAAAAGAAAAAGTATGCCATATGGGAGATGACATTCTGAAAAAGGTAGATATTGCATTAAAGATCAGTCTGGATCTGTATTGATTTTTGTGGCATGGTAATTACAGACATTGTATAATCATACAGTTATACAGATTTCCATATGAATACGGATTATGCAGATTCTCATATGAAAAAATTGACGAATGTTGGAATTAATGATATATTTCCATTATATTTGCATTCGTATGGGATTAAGAATGAATGCAGAATGAAACGAACAGGAGAGGTGATTTGTAGACAGAGACTGTCTGGTATATGAAATTATTTAATAACAGAAAAGCTGATGAAGAAAAAGTTGAGGAAGAGATTATTTCCATGGTCAATGAGGGAAATGAACAGGGACTCATTCATGATGACGAAGTAGAGATGATCACAAATATTTTTGAATTCAGTGAGAAAGAAGTCCGGGATGTTATGACTCCGCGTTCCGATGTAGTTGGAATCGACAAACATACCACAATGGATGAAACGATCAAGATCATGCTGGAGAATAATTATTCCAGATATCCGGTGTTTGATGATGATCTGGACAATATAGTCGGAATCCTTTATTTTAAAGATTTCGTAAAAGCGTATCTGCAGGATAAGAACCAGACGATCGAACAGATCATGGTTGAGCCGACATTTGTGCATCCGACAAAGAATATATCGGAATTATTCAAACGGATGCAGAAAGAGAAAATCCATATGGTTATTGTGGTGGATGAGTATGGTCAGACAGAAGGCATCATAGCGATGGAAGATATTCTGGAAGAAATTGTCGGTAATATTTTTGATGAATACGACGATGATGACGATGATATTGCACTTGCGGGTCATGGATATATCGTGGGCGGCAGAGCAGAACTGGATGAATTGTCGGAACATCTGGGAATTGAGTTTCCGGATGAGGATTTTCAGACACTGAACGGGTTTATGCTGTATGAACTGGGAAGGCTCCCTTATGAGAACGAAAAAATAGATATTACATATAAGGGATATAATTTTGAGACCATTGGGATCAAGGATAAGATGATCGATAAGGTGCGGATAACCAAGGTTGAAAATGAAAATCAGGTATGATATTATGAACGCAAAATTATTTGCTTGCAAGGATGGTGATTTTGCGGAATGCATTGAGTGATGAAATCACGATATTATGAACCAGTTGGGCTTATAAAGCTTCAAAAAAGAAACCGATATCCGAAAATGGATATTCAAAAGATAGAATTACAGAGTTAAGGAGTAAAAAAATGTCAGGACATTCAAAATTTGCAAATATTAAACATAAGAAAGAAAAGAACGATGCTGCAAAGGGTAAGATCTTTACCATTATCGGTAAGGAAATTGCGATCGCTGTAAAAGAAGGTGGTGCAAACCCTGATAACAACAGTAAGCTTCGTGATGTAATCGCAAAGGCAAAGGCAAACAATATGCCAAACGATACGATCAAGCGTGGTATCGACAGAGCAGCAGGTGATGCAAACTCAGTAAATTATGTTGCTAATACATACGAAGGATATGGTCCGAACGGTACAGCGATCATCGTTGATACTCTTACAGATAATAAGAACAGAACGGCTGCAAATGTAAGAAACGCATTTACAAAGGGCGGCGGAAATGTAGGAACGACCGGTTGTGTATCTTATATGTTTGATAATAAAGGACAGATCATTATCGATAAAGAAGAATGTGATATGGATGCAGATGATCTTATGATGATGGCACTGGATGCCGGAGCTGAGGATTTCAGTGAAGAGGAAGACAGCTTTGAGATCATCACAACACCGGATGATTTCTCAGCAGTCAGAGAGGCTCTTGAAAAAGAGGGAATCAAGATGGCAGAAGCAGAGCTTACCATGATCCCACAGAACTATGTAGATCTGACAGATCCTGAGGTTGTAAAGAAGTTTACAAGAATTCTGGATCTCTTAGATGAAGATGATGATGTACAGGCCGTATATCACAATGCAAATCTTCCGGATGAGGAATAATTATATCGTTCATGCCATTTGTGCATGAAAGAATTTCCACAGAATCCACATGCAATTTTATGTAAGGGGGTGTGGAGATTCTACCATATATGTATGCCAGGCAGGCAGCAGGACGGCAGAAAGCCGTTTGGCAGCACGCCTGGCATATGGTATGTTAAAAACAAATGCAGAGAGCATATATACATTTTACAACAAGAGTAGGAGAGTAGAATGAAGGGAATATTAAGATATTTACGGGACTATAAAAAAGAATCGGTTCTGGCACCATTATTTAAAATGCTGGAAGCTTGTTTCGAACTGCTGATCCCGATCGTAATGGCACATATTATTGATACCGGTATTAAAAATCAGGACATGGGATATGTTCTTCGGATGTGTCTCGTTATGATCGCACTTGGTATCATCGGCCTGAGCTGTTCTCTGACAGCACAGTATTTTTCCGCAAAAGCAGCAACCGGATTCGGAACGGCACTTCGAAGTGATCTGTTCCGTCATATCACATGTCTTTCTTATAATGAGATCGATACGATCGGAACATCGACACTGCTTACTCGAATGACCAGTGATATCAACCAGATCCAGACAGGTGTCAATCTGGTGCTCCGTTTGTTCTTACGTTCTCCGTTTATCGTATTCGGTGCGATGATCATGTCATTTACGATCGATGTCAAATCAGCCATGACCTTTGTGGTTACAATACCGGCATTGTCGATCGTTGTATTCGGAATTATGCTTGTCAGCATTCCATTGTTTAAGAAGGTACAGGCAAGACTGGATAAGGTCATGCTTCTGACCCGAGAGAATCTGGAAGGTGCCCGTGTGATCCGGGCATTTAACAGGCAGCAAAAAGAGGTTGATGAATTCGATAAGTCAACCGATGATCTGATGGATATTCAGTTGTATGTCGGAAGAATCTCGGCATTCTTAAATCCTGTCACATATGTGATCATCAATCTTGCAACTGTTGCGATCATCTGGATCGCAGCCGGACAGACCGATATCGGTATCCTGTCACAAGGTAAGGTTGTTGCACTGATCAACTACATGTCACAGATCTTAGTTGAGCTTGTAAAGCTTGCCAATCTGATCATTAACATCACAAAGTCGATCGCATGTGCAAAGAGAATCAATGTTGTGTTTGATACGAAGCCATCGATCACAGAGGTTGAAGAAGGTTCTGCTTTATCAGAAGCACAGAAGGCAGCCGGACAGGATGTTCCTAAGGTGGTATTTGACAACGTAGCCTTAAGGTATGGTAAAGCATCGGAAGATTCGCTGACTGGTATATCATTTTCTGCAAAAGCGGGAGAAACGATCGGTATTATCGGTGGTACGGGTTCCGGTAAGAGTTCTCTGGTCAACCTGATCCCGAGATTCTATGATGCCACCGGTGGTGCGGTTAAGATCGATGGTGTGGATGTAAAGGACTATGATCTCCATTCCCTTCGAATGAAGGTAGGTGTGGTTCCACAGAAGGCAGTTCTGTTCCAGGGAACGATCGCCGAGAATATCCGCTGGGGTAAAAATGACGCAACGGAAGAAGAGATCAATGAGGCACTTACGATCGCACAGGCAAAAGAATTCGTTGATCAGAAAACAGATGGCATGAACTTTAAGATTACACAGGGTGGCAAGAACTTATCCGGTGGGCAGAAGCAGCGTCTTACGATCGCAAGAGCAGTTGTAAGAAAGCCTGAGATCCTGATCATGGATGACAGTGCATCGGCACTAGACTTTGCAACAGACGCAGCGCTTCGGCGTGCGATCAAAGAGCAGACAAAGGGTATGACCGTATTTATCGTTTCCCAACGAGCATCGACGATCATGGGAGCCGATCAGATCATTGTATTAGATGATGGACAGGTTGCAGGTATCGGAACCCACGAAGAATTGTTACAGTCCTGTGAGGTATATCAGGAGATATGTCAGTCACAGTTATCGGCAAATGAAGTATCCGGTAAAAAGACTTCTGCCGGAAATGCAATGGCATAGGAAGGAGGAAGCGACGATGAGTAAAAAAGAAAAAAGTACGTCTGTCAATAAGAAAACACTTGGCAGAATATTAAAGTATATCAAACGATACAGTTTCTTAGTTGTCCTTTCCCTGATCTGTGCAGCGATATCCGTTGTTCTGACCTTATATGCACCGATCATTACCGGACATATGGTAGATAAGATCGTCGGAAAAGGAGCCGTTGATTTCGGAGCATTAAAGACACTGGCAATCCGTTTTGTGATTGTAGTTGCGGTTACGGCAGTCTGCCAGTGGATCATGAATATATTGAATAATAAAGTTACCTATCATGTTGTAAATGATGTCCGTACATCTGCATATAAGAAGTTAGAACAGCTTCCGTTATCCTATGTGGATTCTCACACCCATGGTGATATCGTAAGCCGTGTGATTGCAGATGTAGACCAGTTTTCAGATGGTCTGCTGATGGGCTTTACACAGTTATTTACCGGTGTTATGACTATCGTTGGAACGCTTTGTTTCATGTTATCGATTAACGCTGTGATCACGGTTGCGGTTGTTGTGATCACTCCGGTTTCTCTGTTTGTTGCGGCATTTATCGCAAAGAAAACCTACCATATGTTCAGAAAGCAGGCAGAGATCAAGGGTGAGATGACATCACTTGTTAATGAGATGGTAGAAAACCAGAAGGTTGTAACAGCCTTTTCCATGGAAGAAAATGTAAATGGCAGCTTTAACGAAGTAAATAAGAGATTGAATAAGGCCGGACTGGATGCGACCTTCTTCTCATCTATTACCAATCCGTGTACCCGTTTTGTAAACAGCTTAGTATATACCGGCGTTGGCATCATCGGTGCGGTCATGGCGATCAAGGGAAGAATATCCGTTGGTCAGCTTACCAGCTTTTTAAGCTATGCAAACCAGTATACAAAGCCATTTAATGAGATCTCAGGAGTCGTAACGGAGCTTCAGAATGCACTTGCATCCGCAGCCAGAGTATTTGAGCTGATCGATGAAGAACCGGAGATCGCGGAGCCTGCGGATGCCTATGTGGTCGAGAAAGCAGATGGACAGGTGGATCTGTCTCATGTGGATTTCTCTTATAATAAAGATGTAGAACTGATCAAGAATCTGAATCTGAAGGTTGAACCGGGTAAGCGTGTAGCGATCGTCGGACCGACCGGATGTGGTAAGAGTACCGTTATCAATCTTTTAATGCGGTTCTATGATGTAGATGCCGGAGCCATTTCTGTAGATGGCCATGATATCCGTCAGGTAACGAGAGAGAGCCTTCGTGATAACTATGGTATGGTTCTTCAGGAGACCTGGTTAAAGACCGGAACGATCAAGGAGAATATCGCATACGGAAGACCGGATGCGACGGATGAGGAGATTATAGTAGCAGCAAAACAGTCCCACGCACACAGCTTTATCAAGCGTTTGCCGGAGGAGTATGATACCATGATATCAGAGGATGGCGGCGGACTGTCACAGGGACAGAAACAGCTCTTATGTATTACCAGAGTTATGCTTGATCTGCCACCGATGCTGATCCTTGATGAAGCAACATCATCGATCGATACAAGAACCGAGATCCGGATCCAGCGTGCATTTGCGAAGATGATGAAGGGAAGAACGAGCTTTGTCGTAGCGCATCGTTTGTCAACGATCAAAGAATCTGATATTATACTGGTTATGAAGGATGGACATATCATAGAGCAGGGTAATCATGAATCACTTTTAGCACAGAAAGGATTCTATTACACCCTTTACAATTCACAGTTTGCACATTAGTAGGAACTAAAAATTTGTATTTATATAAAGGAGACAGGAAGATGAAAGTTAGTGAAAGCGGATATACAAAAGACGAATTACTTGACATAGTAGACAAATACCTCGCCGAGCAGTCCAGAAGATGGAATTTTATTGAAGAAAAGGGAGACGGCATGTATGTGTACGATGAGGAAGGAAATGAATATCTTGACTTCTTCGGCGGCATCGCAGTAAACAGTACCGGTAACTGTAACAAGAAAGTTGCGGCAGCAATCGCAGACCAGTGCCAGAATGTGATCCATGCATCCAATTACGCATATACACTTCCTATGATTCTGCTTGCAAAGAAGATTTGTGAGACGATCGGTATGGAGAAGGTTCTGTTCCAGAATTCAGGAACAGAGACAAATGAAGCAATGATCAAGATGGCAAGAAAATACGGAACCGATCATTACGGACCGGAGCATTATCATATCGTTACAGCCATTAACAGCTTCCATGGCAGAACCTATGGAGCGTTATCAGCAACCGGACAGCCGGACAATGCATGTCAGATCGGTTTCAAGCCGATGCTTCCGGGCTTCACATATGCAGAGTTCAATAATCTTGAGGATTTCAAGAGCAAATGTACCAAAGACACAGTTGCAATCATGGTAGAGCCTGTTCAGGGCGAGGGTGGTGTATATCCGGCAACGGAGGAATTCTTAAAAGGACTTCGTGCTTACTGTGACGAGACCGGCATCCTGTTATTATTCGATGAGGTACAGACTGGATGGGGCAGATGCGGAGATACGATGGCATTTATGACCTATGGAGTGAAGCCTGATATGGTATCTATGGCAAAAGCGATCGGCGGCGGTATGCCGATCGGCGCACTTTGTACATCAGCAGAGCTTGCAAGTGCATTTACACCGGGGGCACACGGTTCTACTTATGCAGCCAATCCTGTATGCTGTGCAGCCGCACTTGCAGAGATCGATGAGATCTTAGACAATCATCTTGCAGAGAATGCAAAAGAGACAGGAGCTTATTTTGCAGAACAGCTTTATTCCCTTCCGTATGTGAAGGAAGTACGCGGACGCGGACTTCTGGTTGGCGTTGAATTCACCAAACCGATCGCAAACGAAGTAAAGCATCTGGCTGTTGAGAACAGACTGTTGATCACAGCGGTAAGACCAAATGTGATTCGTATGGCACCGCCACTGATCGTAACAAAGGAACAGTGCGATAAGGCTGTTCAGATCCTGATCAAATGTGTGTCAAAGGCAGCAGAAGAAGCAGATGCATAAGGAGGTAACAGAAGATGGGAAGAACCGCAGAAGAAATGGAAGATGTAACACTTCTCGGCAATAAGAATGTAAAATACAGCATGGACTATGCACCGGAGATGTTACAGACCTTTATCAATAAACATCAGGACAATGATTATTTTGTCAAGTTCAATTGTCCGGAATTTACCAGCTTATGTCCGATCACGGGACAGCCGGATTTTGCAACCGTATATATATCCTATGTTCCGGATGTGAAGATGGTAGAGAGCAAGTCTTTAAAATTATATCTGTTCAGTTTCAGAAATCACGGAGATTTCCATGAGGACTGCATGAACATTATCATGAAGGATCTGATCAAATTGATGGATCCGAAATATATTGAAGTCTGGGGCAAATTCACTCCGAGAGGCGGTATCTCGATCGATCCATATTGTAATTACGGAAGACCGGGAACAAAATGGGAAGAAGTTGCATGGAACAGAATGTCAAATCATGACCTGTATCCGGAAAAGATAGATAACAGATAGGCGGAATGTCAGATGAATTACAGGGAAACAGTTGAGTATATCCTAAGCATTCCATTGTTCGCACAGAAGATTGGCACAGAGAATCTTGCCAGTCTTCTTGAGCGTTTAGGGAATCCACAGGATAAGAACAGAGTGATCCATATAGCAGGAACAAACGGTAAGGGATCAACGGCAAAGGCGCTTGCTACGATACTGATGCATGCAGGCTTTCATGTAGGATTGTTTACATCACCGCATCTTGTCTCGATCAATGAGCGGATCCGATATGATGATGAAATGATATCGGATGAAGATTTTACATGGGCGTTTGAGCAGGTGCGGAAGAAGTTCATCGTTCATCCATCTTTCTTTGAAGTGATGTTTGCGATGGCGGCTGTTTATTATGAGAAGAAGCAGCCGGATTATGTGATTTATGAGACCGGAATGGGTGGCAGGCTGGATGCAACTAATGTCGTAAGACCGGAGCTTTGCATCATCACATCGGTAGGACTTGATCATATGGAATATCTTGGAGATACGATCGCTAAGATCGCAGGAGAGAAAGCAGGGATCATCAAACCGTCAGTTCCGGTCGTATATTTCAAGCGGGATGCGGTTTCGTCTGGAATCATAGAGACTCGTGCAAAAGAATTGGATTCTGCTGTAACAGCGGTCGAAAAATCAAACTATATAATAAATGAAATAGATGATAAAACCATTGATTTTTCATTTCATAATCGGTATTATAATTATGACCATTTGAGGATACCGAAAACGTCTCTTTATCAGGTCGAAAATACCTGCCTTGCAGTTGCATCCTTTGATATCCTGATGCAGATCAGGAATATGGAATACGAGAAAAATGCAGGTGCTGATGTCAGGATAGAGCAGGCAGTCAGAAGCGGATTGCTTGATTTTTCATGGGAAGGCAGGATGGAGGAGATCGCACCTGATCTGTTTGTAGATGGTGCGCATAATCCGGAAGCGGTCGAATGTTATTGCAGAACACTTCGGACGCTTTATACGAAGAAAAAGAAGATCCTGGTCTTTGCAGCAGTAAAGGACAAGGATTATGATACGATGATACGGGATCTGACAGAAGAACTTTCATTTGAGAAGATCATAGTTACGAGTGTGGATAATAAACGGAAAGCACCTGTTGCATTGATCGCTGACAGATTTCGAAAATACACAGGACATGCGGTGGAGGCATATGAGGATATTGCAGAAGCAATGAATGCCGCTATCCGTTATAAAGAACAGATTACAGATTCAGCAGTCTATTGTGTGGGTTCTCTTTATCTGGTTGGTGAAGTTAAACGATGGCTTTCAGGGATAAAAGAGCAATCTGCAAATATGGAGGAATATCATGATAAACTTTGATGAAGAAGTAAAAAAATTCAGACCGACTCTGGAAGTAGATCAGGCAGAAGATGCCATTTATAATAATGATCTGAAGGATATCTCGGATATTATGCAGGAGATGCTTCGTGTAGCAAAGGAAACGGAGAAATAAGATGGCAGATGTACTGAATTGTAAGCATTGTGGCGGTAAGATCCTTGTTACCGGATATTGCAGCCAGTGCGGATTAAAGAGTGAGTTTGTAAATAAAGCACTGAACACATCCAAATATTATTATAATATCGGTCTGGATAAAGCCAGAGTCCGTGATATGAGCGGTGCAGAGGAAGCATTAAAGATCTCTCTTAAATATGATAAAATGAACATTGATGCCAGAAATCTTCTGGGACTTGTATATTATGAAACCGGTGAAGTTGTTCTGGCATTAAGCCACTGGGTCATCAGTGTGAATTATTTCAGCGGACGTAATGTTGCAAAACGCTACATCAAAGAAGTAAAGGGAAATCCCCATAAGCTAGAGACGACGAATAATGCGGCGAGAAAATACAATCAGGCAGTAAACTATGCCAGACAGGGCAGTAAGGATCTTGCCTTTATCCAGCTTAGAAAAGTCTTGTCGGATAATCCGAAGTTTGTAAACGGATATTTGTTGATGGCACTTCTTCTGATCGATGATAACAAATATGATAAGGCAAGAAAAGCATTAAAACGTGTTATCAAGATCGACAGAACGAACCCGCTGGCTGTTCGTTATTTTAACGAGATGGGACATACGGATGAGGAGATCATGAGTTTTCGTGATTATCCGGATGATGATTATGACGCAGATCTTTTATTTGTGGAAGACCAGCCACGGGCATATGTAGATACTGACTCGGTTGATTATGAAGGAAAACCGGTTCCGGTTGGCAGATATAAGGATATCAATTTTTACAAATATTCACTTGCATATGTATTTGCGGGACTTCTGCTCGGACTGGCGGTTATGTGGTTCCTTGTAATGCCGCAACATAGCAAGAATGCGGATAACGAGAGTCGGGATGTGAAGATCGCTTACAGTGAAGATCTGGCAGATAAAAATACCAAGATTTCGTCATTGCAGGATCAGCTTGATACGCTTACGACAAAGAATGATACATTGGCAAAACAGGTGTCGGAGTATGAGAAGAAAAGTAAGGCAGAGTTAGCGGATGCAGATAAAGTATCTATGCAGCTGGCACTCAAATATTATAACGATACACAGTATGATAAAGCTATGACAGAGCTTGATAAAGTATTGGAGACCAGCCCGGATTATGATGTTGCGTTATATTACAAAGCACTTTGTTACCTTGGTACAGAGGATGAAGATAAAGCAAAGACGGCATTTGAAACCTTCCTTGATAAATGTCCGGATTCTATCTACTATACAGTTGCAGTTTCATTATCCGGCGTTAAGACAAGTGAAGATGCGGGAGACGGGGAAAGCACTGTTGATACTACTACCGAGGGAACCACTCAAGAGGAAGGAACAACGCAAGAGACGGGAACCACAGAGCCCGGACCGGATCCTTTGAATGAGTAATAGATGTGAAAAAAAATAATATTATAAAATACAAAAGACAAATAGGAGATAGACACGCCTGTTTGTCTTTTTTTGTGGAATTAATCATGCGATATCAGACAGTAATATATATACAAAAATACATGTATGAAAAAAGGAGGGAAATATGAATAATTATGAAAAGATTGGGGATACTATACTGATCGAACTTCCTGAGGAAGTAGACGATTATCGTGCAGCCGGATTGGTAGAAGAAACGGAAGATGCTTTTTCTGATTCCAGGGTTCGTTATGTGGTCTTTGACTTTAAGCACACAAATATGATGGACAGCTCCGGAATTGGATTTATAACCAGGCGGTTTCGTAATGTCTATGACCGAGGCGGACAGGCATTTGTCATAAACAGTAATGACAGAATGGAACGGCTGCTTACGATGTCCGGAATATTTAAGATCGTAACAAAAGCAGGAAATTTTGAGGAAGCGTATCGGACTGTACATACCTCATAGAAGAAAAGGAGAAGACGGAAATGGACAGAAATGAAATGAAAATAGAATTTGGAAGTGATCCAAGAAATGAGAGCTTTGCAAGAGTTGTTGTTGCATCATTTATGACAAGAACAAATCCGACATTAGAAGAAGTGGCAGATGTAAAAACAGCGGTATCAGAGGCTGTTACGAATTCGATCATCCATGGATATAAAGGAGAAGATGGTGTGATCGAAATTGTATCCCGTATTGCAAACAGAATCCTGTACATAGAGATCACAGATCATGGATGCGGAATCGAAGATGTTGATAAAGCTATGGAACCGATGTATACAACCGGAACAGATGGAAGATCAGGAATGGGATTTTCATTTATGGAAGCGTTTATGGATGAACTGACGGTGGAATCGGAGCCGGGAGTCGGAACAGTAGTAAAGATGACGAAAAAAATAGGGACAGGATGTGCGATGTAAATGGAAAATAATCTGGATCTTCTTTTACAGGCGAAAAATGGGGATGACCATGCAAAAGAGAAACTGATTGAACAGAATCTTGGGCTTGTATGGAGTGTAGCAAGAAGATTTACAGGACGAGGATATGACATCGAGGATTTGTTTCAGATTGGATGTATAGGACTGATCAAATGTATTGACAAGTTCAGCTTTGAGTATGATGTAAAATTTTCCACATATGCAGTACCGCTGATTCAGGGAGAGATCAGACGTTTTCTACGGGATTCCGGTGCGATCAAGGTGAGCAGAAGCCTGAAAGAAATGAATATGAAGGTAGAACAGTACAGACAGAAGATAAAGAAAGAAAAAGGTTATGAACCGGAGATTACGGAGATAGCTGCTGCGCTGTCCTTTGATGCCGGAGATATTGTAATGGCGATGGAAGCGTCGATGGAGATTGAATCTTTAGATACGCCCGGAGTTCTATCAAAGACTGAGGAATACAGTCAGGATATTGTGGATCATATTACGTTGTCACAGCTGTTGGATCGGCTTGATCCGGACGAACAGATGCTGATCAGACTTCGATATTTTGAAGACCGTACACAGACAGAGACAGGAAAGGCGCTTGGACTCAGTCAGGTTCAGGTAAGCAGGAAGGAGAAGAAAATTTTAGAGAAGCTCAAAGAATATGTATAAAATATAACAAATGCTGACATCCTATTTTCTATAGGAATATGGAATAAAGCGGGTGATGAAAAATGGCATATATGGTCTATCTGCAGCTGGCTGAAAATGTTCTTGCCGAACAGCGGAAGGTTCGGATAAAGGATGTATCAAAGGTTGTAGCGGATAATCCGGATCTGAAGAACAAAATCGAAAAGCTTGTGCTTATGAATTTTTCAACCGGTTCAAAAGGGCAGCAGGTCATATCGATTCTGGATATCATTGAGGAGATCAAGAAGAATTGCGACGAGGAAGTCAGCATTACAAATCTTGGCCAGCCAAATGTGGTTGTATATTACAAAGCATTTGATCCGTCAGACCGGATCAAGCAGACATTTAAGTTTATTCTGCTCTGTCTGATCGCATTCTTTGGGGCGGGATTTTCTATCATATCTTATAATTCCGATGTAAACCTGCTTGGACAGCTTGACCTGCTGCAAAATGTATTTACCGGGGGAAGTGAGTCCGGGGCTGCGATAGGAGCCGTCTCCTATTCAATCGGGTTATTTATCGGAATCATCATATTCTTTAATCACGGAACCAATAAGAAATTCACGGATGATCCGACACCGCTTCAGGTCCAGATGCGCCAATATGAACAAGAAGTGAACCAGACGATCATAACGGATGCTACAAGAAAGAAGGATGTCCGGGATGCTGATTAGACTTATCTGTTATGCGGCTGTTGCATTTATTGGCGGTGCAGCAATATCCAGTGGATATTTTGCATTTATTTCCCTGATCGGTGTATTTCCGAAGCTTGCGGAAAAGGTAAAAGGTGACAGGCACTATATGTTGATTGAATGTCTGCTTGCCTATGGTGCGGTTGTGGGTAATGTCATTTATCTGTTTAATATCAGAATTCCGCTTTTACTTCCCGGTCTGGCATTTGTCACTTTGTTCGGCGGTATATTTACCGGCTGTCTGGTTGGAGCTCTGGCAGAGGTGTTAAATGTGTTCCCGATTATTTCAAGGCGGTTTTCCGTCAGACGGTATATTCCCTATGTGATCTATGCGGTGGCTGCAGGTAAACTTGTAGGATCGATAATAGGACTGATCTCTACCGGACTGGTCTGACAGACAAAACAAAGAAAACTTATAATAATGAAAGAAACAGAGGTGTACGGTATGAAATATGAACCAAAAGAAAAGGAATATAATCAGTATGTAGAAACAGTAACTCCGACATCGAATTCATTCAGAAACTGTCTCTGGGCATTTCTGGTTGGAGGACTCATCTGTACGATCGGGCAGGGTTTGTTTAACCTGTTACAGTATTTTGGATGGAATAAGAACGACAGTTCTTCCTATGTGTCTGTTATTCTTGTTTTGATCAGCGTTATCCTTACAGGGTTTAATCTTTATAAGAAGATAGCCAAATACGGTGGGGCGGGAGCGCTTGTTCCGATTACCGGTTTTGCAAATGGCGTCTGTGCCCCGGTCATAGAATTTCAGACCGAAGGTGAGGTGTTTGGAAAAGGTGTGAAATGTTTCACGATCGCAGGACCTGTTATCATGTATGGAATTTTCGTGTCATGGGGACTTGGAGTTATTTATTGGATCTGTAAACTTGCCGGCTGGGTATAACCCTGCCGGTATGTGTTTGTTCCAAAATTGTTACATATTTTTTATGAAAGAATATAGCTTTTGTGAAATATTTCTTTCCTTTGGAATCCGTATTGACATATAAAAATTCCTATGATAACTTTAACAAATGGTTGAATATATTAATGTAGGGGATTTTAACCATCAGTTTGATGCGTATATCCTCAAATGTAGTAAAATGGAGATACATCATGAAAAAAGCAAAAAGAAGTATTACTACAACGATATGTGTTATTGTTGCATTAGGTGTGTTTTATCTGATCGCATGTGCATGTATCGGAAATAAAAAATTTTTCCCGAATACAAGCATTAACGGAATTGATGTCAGCAGTATGACAGTGGCACAGGCGGCAGAGGAAGTAAAAGAGCAGTTCCGGACGGAATATAGCAATGCATCCATTGACGTAACGGTTAAGGATAAGAAATACTGTATCGTGATTGAAGATGCACTTGATCTGGATGTTACGGATGCAGTAAAAAAGGCAAATGATGAGAAGCATTCCTTCCTTGCAAGAGGATGGAATTTTGTAGCTGCCCTGTTCGGAGATCAGGAGATTCAGGCAAAACCTTCATTGAAGGATAAGAAGCTGTTATATACGGCAGTTAAGCAGTCTGAGCTTAATAAGTTAGAAGGGCTTGAAGATAAGTATTATACGGTAGAAAAAGATAAGATTATCGTAACAAAGGGTAGAGGCGGTTATGTTGTAGATACCGATGCGTTGGTTGACCGGATGGCTGAGCTGATCACGGCCGGTAACTATGCAGAGTCGATCGAATGTCCGCTTACATATGGAGATGTAGATCTTGATCTGATCTATGATGAGGTCTATGTTGAACCCACAGATGCTACACTTGATCCTGAAAATGATTATAGTGTAACAGATTCTGTAACCGGTGTCAGCTTTGATAAAGATGCAGCTGCAAAGAAATTAGAGGCAGCCAAGGATGGTGAAGAGGTCAGTATAGATCTGGTATATACAGAACCTGAATTGTCAAAGGAGACTTTACAGTCCTATCTGTTCCGTGATACCTTAAGTTCGTTCAGCACGAATGTTGGAGGGACAGAAGCGAGAAAGTCTAATGTTGCAAAGGCCGCTGAGAATTGTAATGGAACGATTCTTATGCCGGGTGAGCAGTTCTCGTTTAACAATGTTGTAGGACAGAGAACGATTGAAAATGGTTTCAGTGCAGCGCCTTCTTATGTTAATGGTGAATCCGTGGATGAAGTTGGAGGAGGAATCTGTCAGGTATCGTCTACACTGTATGATGCATGTCTGTATGCGAATCTTCAGATCAACGAAAGACACTGTCATCCACATCCGTCTGCCTATGTAGATACAGGATTTGATGCAACAGTATCCTGGGGCGGTCCGGATTACAGATTTACAAATAACACCGATTATCCGATCAAGATCGTTTCATCTTATGGCGGTGGCGTTGTTACCTGTTCTATCTATGGAACAAAATTAAAAGGCTTTAAAGTGTCCTTATCCAGTGAAGTTGTAGCAACCTACGATTACGAGACAGAATACGAGGATGATGATACCTTAGAAGAAGGAGAAGAAAAAGTCTCTGTAACAGGTATCACCGGACTTAAGGTTCAGACCTATCGTACCGTATATGATGAAAATGGTGAGAAGATATCATCCGAACCGGAATCCGTCAGTGTCTATGACAAACGTAACAAAGTCATTCTTCGAGGAACAAAAGAGAAAGAGACAGAAGAAGAGACAACTGAGGAGAAGAAAGATTCCGAAAAGAAAGGCGATAAGAAATCGGATAAAAAGTCAGACAAAAAGTCGGATAAAAAAGATGATGCAAAAACAGACAAGTCCGACGATAAGAAGACAGAGGCAGAGTAAAACATACATATAAAAGAAATTGTAAATAAAATATATACCGCAAAAAGAAGACGTTTATCTTATGTAATGACCTTACGATCGAACAGAAACCGCAGTAAGACATTATATAAGATGGACGCCTTCTTTTTGCCATAAATATGATAGAGCTATTCATCATGCTCGATCGTCTTCACTTCCTGGTTTGTATAAAGGTTTACATAGTGAGGACGAAGCTTCGAATAGATGATCTTCTGTTCACTGTACAGGCTGTAGTAGCCGGATAACATATAGCTGACACTGGCTCCGATAGCAAAGAGCAGAATGCCGCTTGCACCGAATAATTCAATACTGAGGACTAAAGATGCCAGTGGACAGTTTACAACGCCACAGAACAGACATACAAGCCCCATAGCGGCTCCAAAGCCGGGATCAAGTCCGATCCAGCCACCTACGGTACAACCGACTGTAGCGCCGATAAAGAAAGAAGGAACGATCTCACCGCCACGGAAGCCACAGCCGATGGTAATACAGGTAAAGATCAGTTTGAGCAGGAAAGCTTCCGGTTTTGCTTCTCCATGAATTGCCTGCTCGATGATATTCATACCTGCTCCGTTGTAATCATTGGAACGAACTAATATAGTGAGCAGAACCACAAGGACACCACCAACGAAGATCCGTACATATTGATTTTTGAAAAATTTCTTAAAGGCTTTTCCTGTTGCCTGCATAGACAGGCAGAATAATATACTGACTATCGCAACGACAACTGCGAGGATAACAACACGAATACCGGTTGCCAGGGACATCTCAGGAACCTGATTTAGTATAAAGTAAGTTGGAGTTATATGAAATTTTTCAGTGATCGCATATGCAATGGTTGCTGACAGGATACAAGGCACCAGAGCACTGTAGTAGAGAATACCGATACTGATAACCTCAACGCTGAATAAGGCAGCTGTGACCGGTGTTCCGAATAAAGCAGCAAATACAGCACTCATGCCACACAGCGTCATAATGTGCTTATCGTTATCATTCATTTTTACCAGTTTTCCGATTGACGCGCCGATGCTTCCGCCAATCTGCAAAGCAGCTCCTTCACGACCGGCGGATCCGCCGAAAAGATGAGTGATAGCGGTTGAGATAAATATTAACGGAGCCATTCGAAATGGAACATTATACTCTGAATTTCGGATTGAACCGATGACCAGATTTGTACCTTTGTCGTGCTTAAGTCCGCAGCTTCTGTATAAGAAGATGATGACCAGACCGGCAAGAGGCAGAAGATATATGATCCATGAATGACTGTCCCGATATTTTGTAACATATTCAACGCTGTAGTGGAAGACTGTTCCGACAGCACCACAGGTTGTTCCGATTATAATAGAACATATTATCCATTTTATAAATGTTTTAATATATCGTTTTGTTCGATCAATACAGTTTAACCAATATTCTTTTGTAAAAAGCATAATTAACTCCATTTCAGATTTTCTTTTAAAATCTGCATACCGGATATCTGATCTTATATGCAGTCGATAATTTGCATCTGTTTAAGATTACTCCGAAATGAAGAATTTGTCCAGCGCATATTCTGCATGTATAAATTACCTGCAAATTACAAATGAATAAATATTATTACAATGTAAAAAGAAAGGATACACATAACATGAACAGGATGATAGGAAAACAGAGTGTTAGTTTTACGGATCCCCCATATATATTGGGAGAGGCATCTGTCTGCGGACCGAAAGAAGCAGACGGACCGCTTGCGGGATATTTTGATATCGTATCGGAAGATCCGACATTTGGAAAGGATTCATGGGAAGAAGGAGAGAGCGAGATGGTAAAGCAAGCAGTGGAGCTTGCGATCAAAAAGGCAGGTAAAGAGAAATCTGATATCCGTTATCTGTTTGCAGGAGATCTGCTGGGGCAGCTGATTGCGACAACCTTCGGTGTCAAGGATATGGATATACCGATCTTTGGCTTATATGGAGCCTGTTCGACCTGCGGTGAGGGTTTATCACTTGCGGCGATGACAGTTGCGGCAGGATATGCAGATTATGTTGTCTCGGCAACCTCCAGTCATTATGGAAGTGCGGAGAAACAGTTCCGGTTTCCACTGGAATACGGAAATCAGCGTCCGTTGTCCGCGACATGGACGGTAACCGGAAGCGGAGCATTTGTAATAGGAAGTAAAAAAGATGATGATGCACCTGTATCTGTCAGGATCAAAGGAGTTACGACAGGGAAGATCGTTGATTACGGTGTAAAAGATTCCTTTAATATGGGAGCATGTATGGCTCCTGCTGCGGCAGATTTGATCTATCAGAATCTACAGGATTTTGATGTGAAACCGACATATTATGATCGGATCATTACCGGCGATCTGGGAAAGATTGGTCGAAAAATTTTGATTGATCTGCTAAAAGATAATGGTGTAGATATCAGCAGACAGCATATGGATTGTGGAATTGAGATATTTGATAATGAAGAACAGGATACACATTCAGGCGGCTCGGGATGCGGCTGTTCGGCGATCACACTTGCAGGGTATATATTAAAACAGCTTCGTGAGGGTTCATGGAAAAGGGTACTTTTCGTGCCTACGGGAGCCCTTCTGTCTACGGTCAGTTACAACGAAGGTCAGAATATACCGGGTATTGCACATGGTGTAATAATAGAAAGGGAGTAGAGATAGTATATGGATTATATAAAAGCATTTATTATTGGTGGATTGATCTGTGTTCTGGTTCAGATCCTTATGGATAATACAAAGCTGTTGCCGGGACGCATAATGGTACTTCTTGTCTGTACGGGGGCGGTTCTCGGTGCGATAGGGGTGTATGAACCATTTTTAGAATTTGCAGGCTGTGGAGCATCCGTTCCCTTATCGGGATTTGGATATAACCTCTGGAAGGGAATCAAAGAAGCGGTAGATCAGGATGGATTCATAGGACTGTTCCGGGGAGGCTTTAAAATGGCGGCAGTGGGAACCTCCGCGGCATTGATCTTTTCTTATATAGCATCACTGATATTTAAACCAAAGATGACGAAATAGAATTAATCCACATAAAAGAAAGAACGCTGATGTTTATCCTATTATTACGCAAGACACTTTCGCTCTATCCGCGGTGTAACGGCACATAGGACAGCAAAATACGCTGTCGAAGTGCCGACACTCGGATAGGCTTGCTACATAATAGATAAACACCAGCGTTCTCTTTTATGTGTATTACTCTTATTCTCTATTACTCACCGCCCGAGCTTGTTTCAGGCTCTGTTGCAGGCTTTGTAGTAGGTTCTGTCGTAGGCTCCGGTGTCGGAGGTTCCGTAGTAGGTTCTGTCGTAGGCTCCGGTGTCGGAGGTTCTGTGGTAGGTTCCTCTGTCGTAGGCTTGTCTTTCTTCTTGAAGACAGCCTTGATCGTATGATTTCCCTTTACCTTCGAGAATTTGTAAGAGGTTACCGCACCAACGGAGCTTCCATCTACGATTACATCTGAAATGGTATAGCCCTTATCAGGTGTGATGTAGAAGGTTGTTGATTTGCCCTTCTTAACGGTTATTGTAGGTGAGATCGAACCGCCGCCTTCTGAAGATGAGGAGATCTTGTACTCTTTCTTATCTTCCTCTGTGGTATCCTCTGTTTCTTCTTCCTCAGGATGAAGTGGACATTTCTCTTTTAAGATATCCTGATCGTATTCGAAGTCGGCATCGATGATCTCGATCTTTCCATCGTCATCAACTGTATAATAATAAGTGGTTGTTTCCTTACATGTGTTTGTAGCAGGCTTATGAGATTCATTACAGATCACAATCTTTTTATTACCACCACATTTCTTTTTTGGAACAGTTCCTTTTGCAAAATAATCTGTAATCGTATCGCAGCCTTCTACCGGAAGAAGACCGGTATCCTTACAAACGGTTGCACGAACAATTCCATCCGGCATTTCGAATGTCTTTGAAGTATCTAAGCCTTTGACTTCTGTAATTTCATCCATGATCTTACGCCACATATTCTTGTGATAGTTTCCTGCGGCAAAGTTTGTATTCACATCAAATCCTATCCAGATAGATGCGGTATAGTATGGAGTGTATCCACAGAACCATGCATCGTAGTTGCTGGAGGTTGTACCTGTCTTACCTGCGGTATAAAGACCACATGAAAGATTTGCGGCAGTACCGGTACCGATCGTTACTACATCATGCATTGCACTTGTTAATAACCATGCATTCTGAGGTGAAATAACTGCGGATTCCTCCGGTTTCCGGTTATCGATCAGCAGGTTTCCGTCATGGTCATATACTTCTGTATAGAAGATAGGTTTGATATAATTGCCTTCATTTGCAATTGTTGCATATGCAGCTGTGATCTCAAGGTTTGTGATGCCATCGGTCAGACCGCCAAGGGCGAGGGACTGGTTGATGTCCGATTCAATTCCGCCGCTTGAATTCGTACGGCTCTTTACAAGAGTTGTAAATCCAAGCTTTAACAGGTATTCGTAAGCAAGTTCCGGAGTAACATCCGTGATCGTCTTAACAGCAAGAATATTCATGGAATTCTGAATAGCCTGTCGGATCGTGCTTGGACCACGGTAGCCACTGTACCAGTTTCTGACTTCGCCGCCGTTTGCATAGGTGTATGGTTCATCTTTGTATACGGTTGCAAGACTCATGCCGCAGCCGTCCAGTGCAGGAAGGAAAGATGCTACAACCTTAAAGGTTGATCCGGGCTGTCTGGTTGCTTCTGTAGCACGATTAAAGGAACGATCCTCTGTCTTTTCTCCACGTCCGCCGACGATTGCTTTTACCTGACCGGTCTCCTGATCCATCAGGGTGAAGGAGATCTGTGGTTCAACGCTTACCTTATAGCTTTCGAGCTGTTCTTTGTATCCGGTATCTGCAATCAGGTGAGCCTTATATTCATCGGCAGCGGCTCTTGCGTCATCCTCGCTGGAGAAGATCAGGTCGAAAGAAGACTGTCCTTTTTCTTCCTGAAACCATGTTACCATCATGTTCTGACTGTAGTTATACTGTTCACCATTGTCATCTACGAGAGTCAGTGCATAGGAGAGCTGGTAACTGTCAGTTGGATAGTTGTCCTCATCATTTAATACAGTATCACAGATATCCTGAATCTCTGTATCCTGACAGGTATGAACTTCCAGACCGCCGGAGTAGATCATACTGTCTGCCTCTGATTTGGAATATCCCATTGCCATGAAGTCATCTTCCAGCTGGTTAATTACTTCATCGATGTAATAGGAGTTTACCTTTGTCGGTGATGATTTCTTTATGGATGATACCTTTTTGATCTCAGCATATACATCATCGGCAATTGCTGTATCATAATCTGACTGGGAGATCATGTTCTGATCTAGCATATTTTTAAGAACCATCAGTCGTCTTTTGGCATTTTCTTCCGGGAAAACGACAGGGTCAAATTTACTTGGGTTCTGAGGGATTGCAGCGAGAACCGCACACTCGGAGATCGTCAGGTCTTTTAACTGTTTATTAAAATAATACTGGGATGCGGTTTCTACTCCGTATCGTCCCTGACCAAGGTAGATAGTATTCAGATAGTATTCAGCGATACTTTTCTTTGGCAGGACTTTTTCAATCTCAACAGCGAGATACTGTTCCTGAACCTTACGTTCGATCTTGTCAAACATGGTTTTCTCATCCAGACCGACATTGAAGATCTGGTTCTTGATCAACTGCTGGGTCAGTGTGCTGGCACCCTGATCAAAGTCACCGGACTGGAGACCGTGGGCGAAGGCACGCATGATACCCTGAACATCGATACCGTTATGCTCCCAGAAACGTTTATCTTCAATCGCGATAAAGGAATTTACAAGTGTTTCCGGGATATCATCGTAGTAAACATATTCGCGATTTGCATCGAAGCTTGCAAGAACTTTGAGTTCCTTGCCGTCCTGATCGTACAGGGTTGTCTGATATCCTTTCGGGATCAGATCCTTTGCATTTACCTCCGGTGTATCATCCAGAATACCCTTTAGTGCACCGAAGCCGGCTCCGATACCAAGAACAATGATCGCCAGAAATAAGACAAGCATTGACTTGAACAGAGAAACCGTCAGTTTCTTTTTATTTCGGGGTAGTTTAGAAACGAGAGCTTTCTGTTTCTTTTCCACTCCCTTTTTGCTAAAATCCATGGAAAATCCTCCTTAAATTAAGTTCGATCATAAATACAACTCATTATAGCAGAGATTTACATAATAATAAAGTATAAAATCATTTCTGAAATAAAATTAAGGCATTTTAAAAAACTGTGTGCTATACTTGTATTATATGTAAAAAATACGATCTGAATAAGCATAAAAGTCAGAATAAAAAAGAAAGGAATACAGACACTATGTTTGAATCGATTGAAGATGCAGTTGCTACATGGAAAGAAGAATACTCATTTATTGAAGATGCAGTTGTAACCGGTTATGAGGGCGGCTATCCGATTGTGGATTTCACGATCGGTAAAGCCGCATGGAGCCTTGTAAAAGACAAGAGCAAATTTAAACGGATCGTCCGTTCTTCCGAGATGGAGGGAGGAATAGAGGTTGGTGTATCTACCTGTTTTAAGGATACGGCATTTGTAAAATGGAACCCACCGGTTATGACGATCTGTGGATATCCTGAGGTAATAAACCGGATAATTAAAAAGATTATGTAAGATAATGTGGAACAGGCATTGCCCCGGTGAATAGAAATATTCATTCGGGGCATTTTATATACCAGAGCATACCGGCTGAAACTACGATTTTCTGCCGGAGAGAGAATAGACAGAAATGGGGAACGGCTATGGAACGAACGATTCGGACAGACCTTGCGATAGAATTACGAGAAGATATAAAAGATCGCGGAGAATTGGATGGAATACAGATTGCGACAAAGATCCACCGGCAGGGTATCAGGACAACGACGATCAATGTAACAAATGAGAAAGGGGCAGAGACACTTGGCAAGCCTCTTGGAACTTATATTACGATCGAATGTCCGGAGATCCGGGAATTTGATGAAACGATCCATGAGCCGTTGTGCCGTGAACTATCAAATAATCTTAAAAAATTACTGGGAGATGCAAGCTCCGTTCTGGTCGTAGGTCTCGGAAACCGTGAGGTGACACCGGATTCACTCGGTCCGCTGGTTGTTGATCATCTTTTTATAACCAGACATCTGGGAATCGAGAAGATCCCTGTATCGGGCAGACAGGAATATGATATATCGGCGATCTGTCCGGGCGTTATGGCACAGACAGGAATTGAAACGGTGGAGATCATAAAAGGAATCTGTGGGAATATCAAGGTAGATGCGGTTCTTGTAATTGATGCTCTTGCGGCCAGAAGCAGTAAGCGGTTGAACAAGACTGTGCAGCTTACGGATACCGGGATCAGTCCGGGCTCCGGCGTCGGAAATAACCGGATGGAGATCAACTCAGATAATATAAAAACAAAGGTCATCGCACTTGGAGTTCCGACAGTTATATCGGTTCCGTCTATCATTGATGATTCTCTTGATGAGATCGCCGATGCATTTGATCAGATACATGGGAAGAAGCTGGTGAAAGAATTGTCCGAGCAGCAGAGATATCAGATCGCATATCATCTGGTAGAACCGGAGCTTGCGGATATGTTTGTTACTCCAAAAAATATTGATGAACTGGTAAGACGAATCAGCTTCACAATATCCGAAGCAATAAATGGTATTATTTTCAGGAAGGACTCATATACTGATAAATAATAAAAAGTAATGAGTTTATCCAGAATGAGAAACTGTCAGACAAGATGCGAAAAAAGAAGAATGCGTTATTGTTTTTTTCTGGTCATAGCCTTTTTTGCAATATGGTTTGCAAAATGTGATAATGAGACAAAGACGGATATGCTGCGACAGCTTCTGACAGGAACGATATCGTCGGATCAGAAGCCGAATATACAGCAGGAGGGAAAGCAACATGAAGAAGCATCCTGTTTTTTAGAAGATTGTTTGCAGGAATATTGCCTTGCAGGTGCATTTGTGTCCTGTGCATCAGAACAGGAGACGGATATTGCAGAGACGGATATTCGGAAGGATCTATCGAAAAATGTCATGCGGGAGAACAGAGAAGCGACAGCATCGATAGCTGCGATGGCAGGATGTCGCAGTTATATGCAGGAAAAGCTTGCTGATTATGATTATATAAAAAATCACTTCTATGTGATCGACAGTACGACAAATGTATCCAGGGAAGAATTAAACGGGCAGGATCTTGCCTCTATGGATCTGACGATCGATACAGAGGATAAGAACTATAAGGTGCTGATCTATCATACACACGGAACGGAGAGCTTTAAAGATTCCGAGCCGGGCAAGGTTGAGGATACCGTGATCGGCGTTGGTGATTACCTGACGCAGCTTCTCGAAGAGAATTACGGGGTGGCAGTCTATCACGATACGACAGCCTACGATATGACCGGTGGGGAGCTGGATCGAAGCGCGGCATATGATTATGCAAGAGAGGGAGTTCAGAAGATTCTTACGGAATACCCGTCTATTGATGTCGTGATCGATATTCACAGAGATGGTGTAGCCGAGGATACATATCTGATCACGGAGATCGGGGGAAAAAAGGCTGCGCAGATTATGTTTTTAAACGGAGTGAGCCGATTAAATAAGAACGGAGACATATCATATCTGGCAAATCCATACAAAACAGAAAATCTTGCCTTCAGTCTGCAGATGTATCTGACGGCACAGGCAAATTATGAGTCCTTTGTAAGAAAGATATTTGTTAAGGGATATCGATATAATCTGGATCTGAAGCCCCGGTCGTTATTAGTAGAGGTCGGCAGCCAGACGAATACGGTAGAAGAGGCAAAAAATGCCATGGAACCGCTGTCTGCAATTCTTTACAAAGTATTGAGCGGAAAGTGAGATTGTGTTATGATAATGAACACGAAATTATTTGCCTGCAGAAATGCATGCTTAAAATAAAAAGAGAAAAGAAATTCAGATACCGGAGGAAAACAGGATGGCTCATATAGATCAGTCAAAGATACGAAACTTTTGCATTATAGCGCATATCGATCATGGGAAATCGACACTTGCGGACAGAATTATAGAAAAGACTGGCTTATTGACTGAACGTGAGATGCAGAATCAGGTGCTTGATAATATGGATCTGGAGCGGGAACGTGGAATCACGATCAAGGCACAGTGCGTTCGTACGATCTATAAAGCACAGGATGGAGAAGAATATATCTTCAATCTGATCGATACCCCGGGGCATGTTGATTTTAATTATGAAGTATCAAGAAGTCTGGCTGCCTGCGAGGGTGCAATCCTGGTTGTGGATGCAGCACAGGGAATCGAGGCACAGACACTTGCAAATGTATATCTTGCGATCGATCACGATCTGGATGTTATGCCGGTTATCAATAAGATCGATCTTCCTTCGGCCGAACCGGAGCGTGTGGTAAATGAGATTGAAGATGTGATCGGAATCGAAGCGCAGGATGCTCCGAGAATTTCGGCAAAGAATGGTATCAATATCGATCAGGTCTTAGAGCAGATCGTTACGAAGATCCCGGCACCAGCAGGAGATCCGGAAAAACCGCTTCAGGCACTTATATTTGACAGTATTTACGATTCATATAAAGGTGTTATCATATTCTGCCGCTTATTCGACGGTGTGGTAAAACGTGGGACGTCTATCCGTATGATGGCAACCGGAGCTGTTGCAGAGGTAGTAGAAGTAGGAATCTTCGGGGCTGGCAGATTCGTTCCATGTGATGAATTATCGGCAGGAATGGTAGGCTATATCACTGCCAGCTTAAAGAATGTCAGAGATACTACAGTCGGTGATACCGTTACAGATAACGACAATCCATGCGCAGAGGCGCTTCCGGGATATAAGAAGGCACAGCCTATGGTCTACTGCGGACTTTATCCGGCAGATGGAGCCAAATACCCGGATCTTCGCGATGCATTGGAGAAGCTTCAGTTAAATGATGCGTCCTTAAGCTTTGAGCCGGAGACATCGATCGCACTTGGTTTCGGTTTCCGTTGCGGTTTCCTTGGACTTCTGCATCTGGAGATCATACAGGAGCGGTTGGAGCGCGAGTTCAATCTGGATCTTGTTACGACTGCGCCGGGCGTTGTTTACCGTGTGCATACAACGGATGGCAAGATGATCGAACTGACGAATCCGTCCAATCTGCCGGATCCGTCGAATATCGAATATATGGAAGAGCCGTTTGTATCCGCGGAGATCATGGTCACTACAGAATATGTAGGTGCGATCATGCAGCTCTGTCAGGAACGCCGTGGCGTATATCAGGGAATGGAATATATGGAAGAAACCAGAGCGCTGCTTCGGTATGACCTTCCGTTAAATGAGATCATCTATGATTTCTTTGATGCATTAAAATCAAGATCCAGAGGTTATGCGTCCTTTGACTATGAGATGAAGGGCTATGTGCGGAGCGAGCTTGTAAAACTTGATATCCTGATCAATAAAGAAGAGGTCGATGCGTTGTCCTTCATTCTTCATCAGGATACTGCTTACGAACGCGGAAGAAAGATGTGCGAGAAGTTAAAGCAGGAGATCCCAAGACATTTATTTGAGATTCCGATTCAGGCAGCGATCGGCAACAAGGTCATTGCCAGAGAGACGGTAAGAGCAGTCAGAAAGGATGTCCTTGCAAAATGTTACGGTGGAGATATCTCCCGTAAGAAGAAGCTTCTGGAGAAACAGAAGGAAGGTAAGAAACGTATGCGTCAGATCGGAAATGTAGAGATTCCGCAGCAGGCGTTTATGAGCGTATTAAAACTTGATGAGGAATAAATATAAAAAAATTGCAGGTTGAATCAGGACATTTAGAATGAAATAAATCAAAAATGATCCTGATATAAGCAGAAAGCAGCTTACAGAAAAAACGAGAAGGCAGGAAAAACACATGAGAAAAAAACTGAGCATTTATATACATATTCCGTTTTGTGTTAAGAAGTGTGTATATTGTGATTTCCTGTCTTTTGGTGCGGATGACCCGCAGATCAACCGGAGCGGTGCGGTCAGAAAGGCATATGTCCAGAGCATTTGCAGAGAGTTATTAAGCTATAAAAGCATATCAAAGGACTATATTGTAAAAACGATATTTATAGGCGGAGGAACTCCGTCTATACTTTTACCGGGCGAGATCATGAATATATTGGCGACCCTTAGAAGCATTTTTAAAGTGGACGAAGAAGCCGAGATTACGATTGAGGTGAATCCGGGTACCCTGACTGCGATCAAAGCAGCGGAATATCTGGCGGCCGGGATCAATCGTATGAGTATCGGACTGCAGTCCGCACACAATGATGAGCTTGCCATGCTTGGCAGGATACATACATATGAACAGTTTCTGACATCCTATCAGACAGCACGTGACGCAGGCTTCAGAAATATCAATGTCGACCTGATCTCTGCGATTCCGGGGCAGACGCTTCATTCCTACCTGGATACACTAGAGCGTGTATTGAAGTGCAGACCGGAGCATATCTCTTCATATAGCCTGATCGTGGAAGATGGAACACCGCTTGCGGGGAATCAGAAACTCCTTTCAAAGCTTCCGGATGAGGAAACAGACCGTGAAATGTATGAAGCAACCGGAAAGGTACTCGAGATGTCAGGATATAAAAGGTATGAGATCTCAAATTATGCAAAGCCCGGATATGAATGCAGACATAATATCGTATACTGGACGATGGATGAATATATCGGGATCGGTATAGGTGCGGCTTCCTTTTTTAATGGAAGAAGATATTCGAATACGTCAGATATAAAACAGTATGTCGATACGATGGAGGAAGTATTTGAAAAACGCTCGATCGATGAAACGTACCGGATACCGGAGCTGCTTTCGATCAGACATATTGATGAAACTGTAGATGTTGATACATTGATGGAAGAATATGTGATCTTTGGGCTTAGAATGACCAGAGGGATCAGTGCGGCGGATTTCTATGAACGATTCGGCCATTCCTTATATGATGTTTATGGGGATATTATAAGAGGGTATGTGGCAAGCGGACATATGAAAGATGAAAAGGGGATGGTATGTTTTACCAGAAAGGGAATCGATGTAAGTAACAGGATTCTTGTAGATTTTTTACAGGATAAAGATAAATGAAATGATAGTCGGGGACAGGTTCGGATATGATAAAAGAGACGAATGAGCAGCAGACCGCTGTTATTATAGAAATAAATGAACTGAATTATACCTATCCTGGAACAGAACAGCCGTTGTGGGAGAAGAATCTGACATTTGTACTGCGTAAAGGCGAGATTGTCGGACTGGCGGGACAAAATGGAAGTGGAAAGAGCACGTTACTTCGTATGTTGGCGAGCTTTATTCCCCGGAAAAAGGGCAGTTGCTCAGGACAGATAAATGTAACAGATATATCCGGCAGAGATATGGCATGTGTGATCGACAGACCCTCTTTTTTTTCAGACCTTTCCGTGCGTGATAATATAAAAATGATGGAGCATATGAACGGAGATAAGCAGCTTACGGATGAAGCTTTGATCGATCTTTTGGGTATCCATGAATTTGACCGGATCAAAGCATCTAAGCTGTCACTTGGCAATAAACAGAAGCTTGCGCTTTGTCTTGCGATCCATAAAGAGACAAGGCTGGCATTGCTTGATGAACCGTTGAACGGGCTTGATCCGTTTACGAGAGCATCGTTTTTATCTTATCTGGAGAAACGAAGAAAACAAGGAATGGCGGTTATTCTTACCAGCCACATACCCGGAGATCTGGAACAGGTTTGTGACCGGATTATTTACCTGTAATATAAAAAACCACTCACGGGTATATTAAAAACAGGAAATAAATCCGGTTATTTCTTATTTAGAGGGAGCGTAGGCAACAGTATGAATGTTTACAGAGCAGAAGTATTTCGATATGGCAAAAGCTTTTATGGCAGAATGATCATGATTCTGGTGATTCCGTTTGCGATTCTTGTAGCAGCTTTTCTTCATTATGTAAGTGCAGGGGTAAGCAGCGACTTCCTGGCGGCAGCAGGCTTTTCAGAACAGACGATTACAGCGATCAAAGGTCAGATGGACGGAATCGCTTATATTGCATCGGCTTTTTCTGCTTCGGAGCTTCTGGTCCTTTTTATGATGTTTCCGGTTATCCTTCATATATCCGAAGACTACGAACAGAATACCATACGTTGCGAGCTGCAGAGAAGTAAAAGCAGAGCGGCCTGTTATATTGCCAGAGTGCTGGCGGCAGTTACTTATGTATGGGGGATCTTACTGGAATATATTCTGATTTCAGGGATTGCGGCTGCTTTGTTTTTTAGAAATGTCCCTGAAGCTTCAGAAGCTTCCCGGATTGGAAAAACAATGCTTGCGATAGTGCTGCAGTTTATAATGATCGGAGCCTGTGCAATGTTTGCATTTATGTTGGTTTCACTGATCAGACATTCGGTTTTGTCTATGACTGCCGCGGTTCTTTTGGTGCTGTTATTTACACCCGGAGTTCGTGTCCTTGTGGATCTGTTTAATCTGCCGGCGTGGTCGGATAACATCTGGATCGTGCAGCTTCTCGGTATGACAAGTGACCTTACATTTAACGGAACAGATGCGGTAGCTGCGATTATCATCAGTCTTTTATATGCCGTGATTTCTACAGGACTCGGCATTCATTTTTTCAAAGCTCAAAAATTATAAATTTTCTTGATTTTTTTCAAAATAAATGTTGACAAACAAGGTAGTGGGTGTTAGATTAATTTTAGTGGTTAGCACTCGGAGTATTTGAGTGCTAACAAAATGAAAGGGATGAGCAGATGGAACTTGACGAAAGAAAAGTCAAAATTCTGAAAGCTATCGTTTCCAATTATTTAGAGACCGGAGAACCTGTAGGATCGCGGACGATTTCAAAGTATACAGATTTGAACTTAAGTTCGGCGACGATCAGGAATGAGATGTCTGATCTGGAGGACATGGGTTATATATGTCAGCCGCATACATCTGCAGGAAGAATTCCAACGGACAAAGGATATCGGTTCTATGTTGACAGCCTTATGAATGAGAAGATAGAGGCTGAGACAGAGAAGGGAAATCTTCTTGAACGAGTTGATAAAATGGAGAAGATGCTGAAGCAGGTTGCCCGGGTATTAGCGGCAAATACGAATTATGCCACACTGGTTACCACACCTCAGTATAATAATACCGTGAAGTTTATACAGCTTTCCAAGGTTGCTGAGTCAAAGCTTCTTGCGGTGATCATGGTGGATGGAAATATCGTAAAGAATAAGCTGATCGATACCACGTACGATCTGAAGAATGACGAGATTTTAAAATTCAATATTTTATTAAACACGTTCCTTCAGGGAGCTGCATTAGAAGATATTAATCTGGAACTGATACAGACGATGAAGATGCAGGCAGGTGAATATGCGGATATCTTAGAAACCATCTTTCAGGGAATCATGGAAGCTATTCATGAAGCGGATGACCTGAAGGTTTATACAAGCGGAGCGACCAACATGTTAAAGTATCCTGAATTGATGGATTCGGCAACAGCAGAAAAACTGCTTGGAACTTTTGAAGATATAGAAGACAAAGAGGAATTTGTAAAATATGTAGAAGAAGTTATCAATAAAGATAACTCTGATATAGAGATCCGAATCGGCGATGAGAATTCCAGTGAGGATCTGAAAGATTGCTCCCTTGTAACGGCAACTTATAAGATGCCGGAAGGCGCAAAAGGAACTATAGGTATCATCGGTCCGAAACGTATGGACTATAAGAAAGTCGTTACGATGTTAAAAAATCTGACCGATGAATTGGATGATATATTTAATAATAACGAATAGGGGGTCCGATAATGGCAGACACCAAGAAAGATACTAAGAAAGTAAAGACAGATGAAAAGGCAGCAGAAACAATTGTAGATGAAGTTACAGCAGAGTCAACAGATACTGCAGAAACAACAACTACAGATGTGAATGTTACAGAAACCGTGGATGTCCCTGAAGAGCAGGCGGAAGCAGCAAAACCGAAGCCGGTTGCAAAAGAGAACAGACGCGGCAGTAAGGCTTTAAGAGAAGAAAATGATAAACTGAAAGAGCGCTGTCAGGATGCAGAAGACAAATATAAACGTCTTCTTGCAGAGTGCGAGAATATCCGTCAGAGAAATGAAAAGGAGTCATCCAAAATGTATGATTTCGGAGCGAAGGATGTTCTTGGAAAATTACTTCCGGTAGTTGACAACTTTGAAAGAGCGATTGCAGCAATTCCGGAAGAGGATAAAGACAGACCATTTGAAGCAGGAGTTGATAAAATCTACAAATCACTTATGACTTCACTGGAATCCATCGGCGTTACCCCGATGAACTGCGAGGGTGAACAGTTTGATCCGGCGTTCCACAATGCAGTAATGCATGTAGAGGATGAGAATTACGGAGAGAACGTGATCGTCGAAGAGATGCAGCGTGGTTACATGTATAAGGATCAGGTATTACGATTCAGCATGGTAAAGGTTGCAAACTAATAGTCAAATGACTATAGCATATAAATTTTATTAAATTAAGAAAACAGAATTTTATTTAGGAGGAATATAATCATGGGTAAGATAATTGGTATTGACTTAGGTACAACAAATTCATGTGTAGCAGTAATGGAAGGTGGTAAGCCTGTTGTTATTGCGAATACAGAAGGTATGAGAACTACACCATCTGTAGTAGGTTTCTTAAAGACAGGTGAGAGAGTAGTCGGTGAGCCTGCAAAACGTCAGGCAGTTACAAATGCAGATAAGACAATTTCATCCATCAAGCGTCATATGGGTACAGATTACAGAGTAGAGATCGATGGCAAGAAGTATTCACCGGAAGAGATTTCAGCTATGATTCTTCAGAAACTGAAATCCGATGCAGAAGGATATCTCGGTGAGAAGGTTACAGAGGCCGTTATCACAGTACCTGCTTATTTCTCAGATGCACAGAGACAGGCAACAAAGGATGCCGGTAAGATTGCAGGACTTGATGTAAAGCGTATCATCAACGAGCCTACAGCAGCAGCTCTTTCCTATGGTCTTGATAATGAACAGGAACAGAAGATCATGGTATACGATTTAGGTGGTGGTACATTCGATGTATCTATCATTGAGATCGGTGAAGGCGTTATTGAAGTATTGGCAACAGCCGGTGATAATAAGCTTGGTGGTGATGACTTTGATAATGCTGTTACACAGTATATGTTAGATGAATTCAAGAAGGCAGAGGGTATCGACCTTTCCGGCGATAAGATGGCTATGCAGAGATTGAAGGAAGCAGCAGAGAAGGCAAAGAAAGAGCTTTCATCTGCTATGACAACAAATATCAATCTTCCTTTCATCACAGCAAACCAGGATGGTCCAAAGCATTTTGATATGAACCTGACAAGAGCAAAATTTGATGAGTTAACAGCAGATCTGGTTGACAGAACAAAGGTACCTGTTCAGACAGCACTGGAAGATGCAGGACTTACTGCAGCAGATCTTGATAAGGTATTATTAGTCGGTGGTTCTACACGTATCATCGCTGTACAGGAAGAAGTTAAGAGATTAACAGGTAAAGAGCCGTTCAAGGGTATCAACCCTGATGAGTGTGTTGCAATCGGTGCATCTATCCAGGGCGGTAAGCTTGCAGGTGATGCCGGTGCCGGTGAGATCCTTCTTCTTGATGTTACACCACTTACACTTTCTATCGAAACCATGGGTGGTATCGCAACACATCTGATCGAGAGAAACACTACAATTCCTACAAAGAAGAGCCAGATTTTCTCAACAGCACAGGATAATCAGGATGCCGTTGATATCAACGTAGTACAGGGTGAAAGACAGTTTGCAAAAGATAATAAGAGTCTTGGACGTTTCAGACTGGATGGTATCGCTCCTGCAAGAAGAGGCGTTCCTCAGATCGAAGTATCATTCGATATCGATGCGAATGGTATCGTAAATGTATCTGCTAAGGATCTCGGAACAGGAAGAGAACAGCACATTACAATTACTTCCGGTACATCACTTTCAGATGATGATATCGAGAGAGCAGTAAAAGAAGCTGCAGAATACGAAGCACAGGATAAGAAACGTAAGGAAGGCATTGAAGCAAGAAATGAAGCAGATGCACTTGCATTCCAGACAGAAAAAGCACTGAATGAAGTCGGAGATAAGCTTTCAGATGCAGATAAGTCTGCCGTACAGGCTGACTTAGACTCATTAAAGTCAACAATTGAAAGCACGGATGCAGAGAATATGACAGATCTTGATGTGGATAAGATCAAGGCTGCTAAGGATAAGCTTATGGAAAGTGCTCAGAATCTGTTTGCTAAGCTTTATGAGCAGAATGGTCCTGGAGCAAATGCAGGAACAGGTACAGGTACACCGGACTTTTCAGAGGGTGATGTAGTAGATGGAGATTTCACAGAGGTTTAAGCCTTGAAATAATATGAAATGTAGTCTATAGTAAATATCTGGCAGTAAAACGGGAAAAAGGTTTCCTGTTTTACTGTGGATATGAATGTATATCGCAGATGAAAGGTTAAAAGTTATGGCAGAAACAAAAACTGATTACTATGAGGTCCTTGGTGTAACCAAGAATGCCTCAGAGGCAGAGATAAAAAAAGCATATCGTGTCGTAGCCAAGAAATATCATCCTGATATGAACCCGGGCGATGCGGAGGCTGAAAGAAAATTTAAAGAAGCAGCGGAAGCTTATGCAGTACTTAGTGACCCGGAGAAGCGAGCAAAATATGATCAGTATGGTCATGCGGCATTTGATCCAAATGCCGGCGGCAGTGGCTTTGGTGGCTTCGGCGGCTTTGATTTTGCTGATATGGGAGATATTTTCGGAGATATTTTCGGAGATATGTTCGGTGGTGGAAGCAGACAGAGAAATTCAAACGGACCTGTAAAGGGTGCTAACATCAAGACAACGATCAGAGTTGCTTTTGAGGAAGCAATATTTGGTACACAGAAAGAACTGGATCTTCCGTTAAAGGATGAATGTGAAGTATGTAAGGGAACCGGTTCACAGCCGGGACATCAGCCGGAGGTTTGTGGCAAATGCGGCGGAAAAGGTCAGATCGTTACAACACAGCAGTCCTTGTTTGGCGTAGTAAGAAATGTATCGACTTGTCCGGACTGTGGCGGATCCGGTAAGATCATTAGATATAAATGTAGCAACTGTGCGGGAACCGGTTATGTAAAGAGCAGAAAGAAGATTCAGATCGCTGTTCCGCCTGGAGTAGATAACGGAACCAATATCCGTATCAAAGGAAAAGGTGAACCTGGATTTAATGGTGGTGAAAGAGGAGATCTTCATGTTACGATCCTTGTTGATCGTCATCCGAAGTTCCAGAGACAGGAATACAATCTTTACTCCTCCGAACCGATCTCATTCACACAGGCAGCACTGGGTGGAAATATTAAGATCCATACGATCGAGGGAGAAATTGATTACACGATTCCACCAGGAACACAGACCGATACCAAGGTTAAGCTGAAGGGAAAAGGTGTGCCAAACCTGAAGAATCCTACTCAGCGTGGTGATCATTATGTAACACTGGTTGTACAGGTTCCTGAGAAGCTGACTGCAGAACAGAAGCGTATCTTGAATGAATACGAGCAGGCAACATTGGTTGAGACCAGACCTGCAACAGATTCGGTAGGAACATCATTTTCGTTTGGAGATCACAAAAAAAGAAAGAAGAAATAGGTAAATAGATTATGAAATGGACACAAATCACGATTGAAACAACGTGTGAGGCTGTCGATTTACTCAGCGCCTTCCTCGATGAGGAAGGCGTTTTGGGTATAGAAGTCGATGACAATGTGCCTCTGACAGATGAAGAAATGGCAGCTATGTTTGTAGATCTTCTGCCGGATGAGATGCCGACGGATGACGGAACAGCAAAGGTTTCCTGCTATCTGGATGATTCCTTTGACAAGGAAGAGATAAAGACCAAGATAAAAAATGAACTGGAACGGTTATCGGAATTTATTCCGGTTGGAGCCTGCAATATCATAGAATCCGAGACGGAAGATGTGGATTGGATGAACAACTGGAAGGCATATTTTAAGCCGTTTCGTCTGTATGACAATATCGTTATCAAACCGACATGGGAGGATGCACCTTCTGATGTGACAGATGATGATATTGTGATCGATATTGATCCGGGTGCGGCGTTCGGAACCGGCTCCCATGAGACGACCAGATTATGTATCGGACAGCTGAAGAAATATATGAAAGAAGGAGATCTGGTTCTTGACTGTGGAAGCGGAAGCGGGATCCTTTCCTTTGTATGTAGTAATCTTGGCGCAAAAGAGGTTCTCGGAATCGATATTGATGAGACTGCGGTTCATGTCAGCATCGAGAACAGGGATATCAATCATATTACAGAAGATCAGGTTCGGTTTCTCTGTGGTAATGTACTCGCGGATAAAGAGCTTGTTCAGTCGATCGAACCGAAGTATGATATCGTAGTTGCAAATATTCTGGCGGATGTAATCATCCCACTTTCCGGTGTTGTGCAGCAGTTTATGAAGGATGATGCGAAGTTTATCTGTTCCGGAATTATCAATACAAAAGAAGACGAGGTCAGACAGGCACTTCTTGACAATCACTTCAGAATAGTGGATACTGTCTCTATGAAAGACTGGATCAGTTTTGTAGCTGAGAAGGATGATTAGTCATAAAGAGACAGGATTGGGAAGATGAATCGTTTTTTTGTAGATTTTGATGGAAGGGTATTTGATAAGAGCATTGATATTACCGGTGAGGATGTCAATCATATTAAGAATGTTCTTCGTTTAAAAGTAAATGATGAGATCATAATAAGTGATGGCAGGGGTAGAGATTACCGCTGCCAGATTTCAGTTATGGATCATGAAAAAGTAGTTGCAGATATTCTGGATGTATGTGATAATTTTGCAGAACTTGAAACAGAGATTACGTTGTTTCAGGGATTTCCGAAAGCGGATAAGATGGAGTGGATCATCCAGAAAACGGTAGAGCTTGGCGTTACAAGGATCGTACCGGTCATGACGAAACGGACGGTTGTCAAGCTGGATGCAAAGAAAGCAGGAAAGAAGACGGAACGTTATCAGGCGATCGCACTTGCGGCGGCGAAGCAGTCGGGCAGAGGTGTGATCCCGGAGGTAACTGCTCCTGTAACATGGAAAGAGGCTCTTGCTATGGCAAAGGAGCTTGATATGAATATGATCCCGTATGAAGAAGCAGAAGGAGTTGCATATTCGAAAGAGGTCTTTGCATCGATCAAGGGAAAGAAAAGTCTTGGTATATTTATAGGTCCGGAAGGTGGATTTGCCGGAGAAGAAGTCGAGGCAGCGACAGACATGGGCGCGAAGATGGTTACGCTTGGACACAGGATTCTGCGTACCGAGACAGCGGGAATGGCGGTTATGTCGATCATAATGTTTGAACTGGAAGAGGATAGATAGAGATGGAAGCATATTTTGATAATGCAGCAACAACAAAGGTATTTCCGGAAGTAAAAGATCTGGTGGTAAAATTAATGGAAGAAGATTATGGTAATCCTTCCTCCCTGCATCAGAAAGGTTTGGATGCAGGACACTATATCAAGGAGACGAAAGAGATTCTTGCAAAAGAATGGAAGGTAGACAGCAAAGAGATCGTACTGACTTCCGGCGGAACGGAATCCAATAATCTTGCGTTGATCGGGACTGCGCTTGCAAATAAAAGAAGCGGAAACCGGATCATAACAACAAAGGTGGAACATGCATCGGTATCAAGTACGATGGCATTTTTGGAGAGCCTTGGATTTGAAATCATATATCTGAATGTAGATCACCACGGAATTGTGGATTTGGAACAGCTGGAACAGGAAGTGAATGAGGATACGATTCTTGTGTCTGTTATGTATGTAAATAACGAGATCGGGACAGTAGAACCGATTCAGGAGATTGCAGAGATTATCAAAGAGAAGAATCCAAAGACGCTCTTTCATGTGGATGCGATTCAGGCATTTGGCAAATATCACATTTACCCGAAACGGATGGGGATCGATTTGATGTCCGTAAGCGGGCATAAGATACATGGACCAAAGGGAACCGGAGCGTTGTTTATCAAGAACCGTACGAAGGTGAAGCCGATCATATACGGCGGCGGACAGCAGGGCGGAATGCGATCCGGCACAGAGAATGTTCCGGGATTTGCAGGATTGGGACTGGCAACAAAGATGGTTTATGAAGATCTGGAAGCCAGAACTGTTCGTATGAGGGCGGTGAAAGACCGTCTGACCGAACGGCTAAAGACACTTCCGGATGTATATATCAATGAAGGGGAAGCATCACATATCCTAAGTGTATCATTTGTTGGTGTTCGAAGCGAAGTGATGCTGCATGCATTAGAAGAACGGGAAATCTATGTTTCTTCCGGATCGGCATGTTCGTCGAATAAACCGGCAGTCAGCCATGTATTAGCTTCGATCGGGTTACCGAAGGATCGGTTGGAATCCACGATCCGTTTCAGTTTTTCGGCAGAGAACACAGTGGAACAGGCAGACTATGCGGCAGATGTGATAGAAGAGATCCTGCCGGTATATAGAAAATATGTCAGAAAAAAGTAGCGTCAAACGAATGGAAGGTTTGATTATAATAGTATAAAACAGGCGAAGAACAAATAAATAGAATGAAAATCGGAGGTTGAGAGAAGCATATGCAGTATAAGGCATTTATGATCAAATATGCCGAGATCGGTACAAAAGGTAAAAACCGGTATATATTTGAAGATATCCTTGTAAAAAACATTAATCGTAAGATTAAAAATTACGGTGATTTTTATATCCGTAAGGAACAGGGAAGAATCTTTATCGAAGCAAAATCAGACTATGATTATGAAGATGTAGTGGGTGCATTGACCAAGGTATTCGGTATCGTGGGAATCTGTCCGATCGTGGTAGAGGAAGATACATCATTTGAAGCCATCAAAGAAAAGGTGATCGAATATGTGGATAAGGCATATCGTAAGAAGAACTTTACCTTTAAAGTAAATACAAGAAGAAATGATAAGAGCTTTCCTATGACTTCGATGGAGGTCAATGCAGAGCTCGGACATTATCTGTTAGAGGCATTCCCGGATACTTCCGTTGATGTTCATGAACCGGATGAGATCATTAATGTAGAGATCCGGAAGACGGTATATATTTATTCGATCACGATTCCGGGTCCGGGAGGACTTCCTGTCGGCACAAACGGAAAGGGAATGGCATTATTATCCGGTGGAATTGACAGCCCGGTTGCAACCTATATGATCGCAAAACGCGGTGTCCAGATGGAGGCTGTATATTTCCATGCACCGCCATTTACCAGTGAGCGTGCCAAAGAAAAAGTAATTGATCTGGCATGTCTGGTTGCGGATTATGCAGGTGCGATCAAGTTGCATGTTGTAAATTTCGCGGATGTTCAGATGGCGATCTATGATAATTGCCCGCACGAGGAGCTTACGATCATTATGAAACGCTATATGATCAAGATTGCAGAAGAACTGGCAAAGAGAAATGACTGTCAGTGTACGGTGACAGGTGAGAGTATCGGGCAGGTATCCAGCCAGACGGTATTCAGTCTTGCTGTTATCAATGATGTCAGTACATTGCCGGTGTTCCGTCCGTGTATCGGACTGGACAAGCAGGAGATTGTTGATATATCGGAAAAAATCGGAACATATGAGACATCGATCCTTCCTTATGAGGACTGCTGTACAACATTTGTAGCAAAGCACCCGGTAACAAAACCGATATTATCTGCGATCGAGAAATCAGAAGCAAAGCTTGCCGGCATTATCGAGCCGTTATATGAAAAAGCGTTAGAGTCTGTTGAGACTGTAATGTGCAGAGCACAGAGATAAGGTGAAGCAGAGACATTATGCAACACATGCAAAATTATTTGCTCGCCAGGATGTTGATTTTGCGGAATGCAAGGAGTGAACTGTACTCATGACAGAATAACATGAAAAAAGCTTGCCACTATAAAGGCGGCAAGCTTTTTTATGCAGAATGACTGTCAAAACAGGCATTCTGTATGTATGCAAATAGTCGATTATGATTATTCAACAACGTAAGGCTTGATTGCTGCAAGAATATCAGCAAGATCCTTTTCATCAGCGTGAATGTTCAATTCAATTGGTTTTGAAATATCAAGACTGAATATACCCATAATTGATTTTGCATCAATAACATAACGTCCTGAGATGAGATCGAATTCTGCGTCAAATTTTGCAATTTCGTTACAGAATGCTTTTACCTTATCGATTGAATTTAAAGAAACCATTAATGCTTTCATGATTACCCTCCTAAAAGTTAGATTATCCGGAGCCATAACGACCGCGGATGTTTATATATTTATAATATCTTTTGGAGAGGGAAAAGTCAATAATAAGAAAGGAAAAATAAGGAATGCTGAAGGGAAAAACAGTAGCCCCTCTGACACTGGGCTGCAAGGTAAATCAATACGAGACAGATGGCATGATCGAACTCTTAAAAGAGGCCGGAATGACGGCTGTTTCCTTCGAAGAAAAAGCAGATGTATATCTGATAAATACATGCTCTGTTACAAATATGGCAGATAAAAAATCCAGACAGATGATACACAGAGCGAAGAAACTGAATCCGGATGCAGTCGTAATAGCGGCGGGCTGTTATGTTCAGGCTGCAAAGGATAAGCTGATGGAAGATGATCGTATATCTATTATTATAGGAAACAATAAAAAGAAAGATATTGTTCGGATTCTGGAGGATTATCTGCAGGCAGGCGTGACAGATGAAGGTATGCTCGATATATCAGCGGAAAAAGAATATGAGCCTTTGACCATTAACAGTACTTTAGAGCATACACGGGCATATGTGAAGATTCAGGACGGTTGTAACCAGTTCTGCTCTTATTGCATTATTCCTTACGTCAGAGGAAGGATTCGGAGCCGGGACATCGCATCCATTATAGAAGAAGTTGAACGACTGGCGTTGACCGGAGTAAAAGAAATTGTTCTGACAGGTATCCATATCTCCTCTTATGGTAAGGATAAGGAAAATGAGGTAGGACTCGCAGATGTAATTGATGCAATCTCAAAAATCGAATCAATTAAAAGAATCCGTCTTGGTTCGCTGGAACCTAGTATTATTACAGATGAATTTATAGACCGCATTGTGGATAATGAAAAGGTGTGTCCGCATTTCCATTTAAGTCTGCAAAGTGGCTGTAATACAGTATTAAAAAGGATGAACAGGAAGTATACCTGCGAAGAATACTTTGAAAAATGTGAGATGCTTCGTAAGGCATTTGACCGCCCGGCACTGACTACGGATGTAATCGTAGGATTCCCGGGGGAGACGGAAGAAGAGTTTCGGGAGACGGTGGATTATCTGACGAAGCTTAATTTGTACGAGATGCACATATTTAAGTTCTCGCCAAGACAGGGAACGGTTGCTGCCGGAATGAAGGATCAGGTTGCGCCTGAGATTAAAAATCAAAGAAGCGATGTTCTATTGGCTTTATCCGAAAGGAACAAACAGGCATATGAAGCGTCCTTCCGGGGAGAAAATCTCGATGTTCTTGTTGAAGAAAAAGTCCGGAGAGAGGGAAAAGACGGATATCGTGGACATACGGAACGATATATGGATATTTTTGTGGAGGAAGAATGCATGCACAGGATCTGTGACCGGCAGACAGATATCATTAATCATGTGGTGAAGATTCCATACGGTGTGGGCGTGGAATGAGCAGATTGCACAGCCGGATTATGCGCAAAATGCGTTACAACATATACAAATATGCGGCTTTAGGTTGAATTTTGCATGGGTTTATATTATTATAGGGTAAGGTTTTTATGCAAAGATGCTGATGGCACTTGATAAAAGTAAGGATGTGAGTATATGAATAACAAAGAGAATACACAACATATTGCACAGCTGAAGGATAACACGATAGATGTAACACAGATCATAGGACAGGTATATGAAGCACTGACAGAAAAAGGCTATAATCCGGTCAGTCAGCTTGTCGGTTATATTATGAGCGGTGATCCTACATATATCACCAGCTATAAGAATGCAAGAAGTCTGATCATGAAAGCAGAGCGGGATGAGATCATAGAAGTTCTGTTTGAAGATTACATTAAGAATAATCTGATCAAGTAGATCGGGATCGTGTCGAAAATGATGGGGTCGGATGAAAAAAATCCCATCGAAAAAAGCTCGGATTACATGGAGAGAAGAACAGGATAAGAATATGCGGATAATTGGATTGGACTACGGAACAAAGACAGTAGGAGTTGCGGTCAGTGATGCGCTGATGATCACGGCACAGCCACTTGAAACAATAGAAAGAAAATCAGCAAACAAACTTCGACAGACACTTGCGAGAATAGAGAGTATTATTGAGGAATATCAGGCAGAACGGATCGTTCTCGGATATCCGAAGAATATGAATAATACGATTGGAGAACGTGCAGAAGCGACCGAACAGTTTAAGGAAGATCTGGAACGTAGAACAGGCCTTGAGGTTATCCTGTGGGATGAAAGACTTTCTACGGTAGAAGCAGAACGGATTTTGATGGATACCGGAGTCAGAAGAGAAAATCGGAAACAGTATGTAGACAAGATGGCCGCTGCGGTTATTTTGCAGAATTATCTTGACAGTCAGGCTCATGAAGGGCAGACCGAATAGTCGAAAGGATTAGAACAGAAATGGAAAACGACAGCATAGTATTTACAGATGAAGATGGCAATGAAGTTGCTTTTTCTGTTATGGAGCAGACGACTCTTGGCGGAGTGAATTATCTGCTTGTTACGGAAGACGGAGACGATGAAGATGATGGTTCTTTCCTGATACTGAAGGAGAATGCTTCAGACAGTGAAGGTGAGATGGCAGCATTTGACATCGTTGAAGATGACAAAGAATTAGAAGCAGTTATGAAGATATTTGAAGAGCTGCTAGAGGACGTAGATTTGGAGGTATAGAACATTGAAAAAATTGAATAGCGATGCGGTAAAGATTATTCCATTGGGCGGATTGGAACAGATTGGAATGAACATTACCGCAATAGAGTATGAGGACTCTATTATAGTCATTGACTGCGGTCTGGCATTCCCTGAGGACGATATGTTAGGAATCGATCTTGTAATACCGGATGTCACTTACCTTAAGGAAAACGCGGACAAAGTCAAAGGGCTTGTGGTTACCCATGGTCATGAAGATCATATCGGAGCCATTCCTTACATTGAGAAAGAACTCAATATGCCGATTTATGCAACAAAGCTTACGATGGGACTGATCGAGAATAAACTGAAAGAACATAATCTGATGAACAACACCAGACGTAAGGTTGTAAAATATGGACAGAATATCATTCTTGGAAAATTTCGCATAGAATTTATTAAGACAAACCATTCGATTGCTGATTCCGCAGCACTGGCGATCTATACGCCGGCAGGACTGCTTGTCCACACCGGAGATTTCAAGATTGATTATACACCGGTATTTGGAGATATGATCGATCTTCAGCGGTTTGCAGAGCTTGGCAAAAAAGGTGTTCTGGCATTGATGGCAGATTCCACAAATGCAGAACGTGAGGGCTTCACAAAGTCAGAAAAGACAGTAGGAAGAACGTTTGATAATCTGTTCAATGATAATCAGAATCATCGAATCATCATAGCTACATTTGCATCGAATGTAGACCGTGTGCAGCAGATCATCAATTCAGCATATAAGTATGGAAGAAAAGTAATCATCGAAGGAAGAAGTATGGTGAATATCATCAGTACGGCTTCCGAGCTCGGTTATATCGATATACCGGATAACACATTGATAGATATCAGTCAGATCAAGAATTATCCGGATGAGAAGCTTGTTCTGATCACGACAGGAAGTCAGGGTGAGAACATGGCGGCTCTGTCAAGAATCGCAGCGTCAATCCATAACAAGATCTCGATCATGCCGGGAGATGTGGTCATATTCAGTTCACACCCGATCCCGGGTAATGAAAAAGCAGTATTCAAGGTGATCAATGAGCTGGAAATGAAGGGCGCCCATGTAATCTTTGAAGACACACATGTATCGGGACATGCCTGCAGAGAGGAATTGAAGCTGATCTATGCGCTCACAAAACCGAAATATGCGATACCGGTACATGGTGAGTACAGGCATCTGAAACGCCACGCAGAGCTGGCACAGGAGATGGGTATTCCGAAAGAGAATATCAAGATTCTGACAACAGGAGATGTTCTGGAAGTAAGCGAAGATAAGCTTGAGGTGACCGGAAAAGTTCCGGCACAGGGAGTCTTTGTCGACGGACTTGGAGTCGGAGATGTCGGTAACATTGTTTTAAGAGACAGACAGCTTCTGTCACAGAACGGTCTGCTGATCATTGTGGTGACACTTGATAAATACAGCAATAACCTGATAGCGGGTCCGGATATTGTTTCCAGAGGATTTGTATATGTAAGAGAATCGGAGACGTTGATGGAGGACTGTCGTGCAGTAGTGGAGGAAGCATTGGAGAAATGCTTGCGTAAGAATGTTACAGACTGGGGCAAGATCAAGACGACGATCAAGGATTCCTTGAGTGAATTCCTGTGGAAACGGACGAAGAGAAGCCCGATGATCCTTCCGATCATTACAGAAGTATAAGACGCTTTGATAATTACCTCATGCATGGGTATAGGCTAAGAAGAAAAGAGGAATGAACAATGAGCGATGTTGTTGAACTCAGTAAAAAACTGAATGAAACGATAAAGGAATCGGAATTCTACAGGCACTATCTGGTGTGCCGCGAAAGATTATACGAACATCCGGATCTGCTTCGGGGGCTGAATGAGTTCAAAAAGAAGAACTCGGATATTCAGAACAATGCTTCGAATGATAATCCTTATGATGAGGTAGTTGCATTATTCGAGGAATATGATCCGATCGTTCATGACACTATTGTAAATGATTTCCTTCGGGCAGAACGAAAGCTTTGCAGGATGCTGAAAACAATGTATGATGAGATAGCTGATGGGCTGGATGTTGACATAAAGCAGTAGGATATGTTACAACAGTTACGTAGTGTCTGAAGGCACGAATGGATAAGGAGATTAAGATATGGCTATAGATGGAGCACTGACAATGAAACGAGTACTGCGATTCTCGGTCGGTTTACTTGTGAATGTATTTATCCTGTTTATATTGGTTAAGGTGTTTGCGTTCGGATTCGGCTTTGCTTATGATGTGTTTGCAAGTAACAGTTGCAAAGATAAGGCGGATACAAAGGTAGTAGCAGTTACGATACTTCCGGATTCATCGATCAAAGATGTCTGTGAGACATTAGATGATGCCGGAGTTGTAAAGAATGCATATGCACTGATGATTCGTATCAGAATCGGTTCTTATGCAGCAAAGATCCAGCCGGGAACGTATGAGATTGCTCCGAACTATACAAATGACGAGATCATAACCGTGATAACGGGTGGCAAGCTGGACGAGAAGGAGAAAAAAGCCGAAAGCAAAAAGGAAGAAAAGGCAAAAGATAAGACGTCGGACAGCACGACTGATGCCAAGTCGGAAAATGATACAACGGAGAAAAGTGAATGATAACAGATGAAAGAATTGCGTCCTTCATTAATTCATTTAACAGTGATTATGACGATGTGATAACTGCTATCAGAAAAGAAGCAGAAGAGCAGGAGGTTCCTATCATCCGTAGAGAAGCAGGCGAGTTCATCAAGCTTCTGATGATGATAAAGAAACCGGTAAATATACTGGAGATAGGAACGGCGGTCGGCTTTTCTGCTATTTTTATGAGCAGGTTTTTGCGAGAAGAAGGACATATTACAACGATAGAGAACTATCGACCGAGAATAGAAAAGGCAAAGGCCAATATAAGACTTGCACAGGCTGAAGATCGGATTACCTTATTGGAGGGGGATGCAAACGAGATCCTTCCGACATTACAGGGATCATTTGATCTGGTGTTTATGGATGCGGCAAAAGGACAGTATGGAAGCTTTTTTCAAAAAACGATCCCATTACTTGCTCCGGAAGGAATCCTGCTGTGTGATAATGTATTACAGGATGGAGACGTGCTTGAATCCAGGTTCGCGGTAACGAGAAGAAATCGGACGATTCATGCAAGAATGCGAGAATATCTGTATGAATTAAAACATGATGAACGGCTTGAAACAGCTATTTTAAATATTGGGGACGGAATGAGCCTGTCTGTACGAAAAGACGAATGCTGTAAATAATCGACATATGAATATGCGCGGTTGGTGTATGATATTACAGAATGAAAGAAGATAAATAAGAATTGAAAAGAGGATTGGATAAATGACAGATCGTAAAGTGGAACTGCTTGTTCCGGCAGGCAGTCTTGAAGTTTTAAAGGTTGCGGTAGATTATGGTGCCGATGCGGTTTATATCGGCGGACAGGCATATGGGCTTCGTGCGAAAGCAGATAATTTCTCGATTGATGAGATGAAAGAAGCAGCAGCATATGCACATGCAAAAAACGCAAAAGTGTATGTGACAGCGAATATATTTGCACATAATTATGATATCGATGGAATGAAAACATATTTTGAACAGTTAAAGGATACCGGCGTGGATGCTGTTCTGGTGTCTGATCCCGGTATCTTTACACTCGCAAAGGAAACTATGCCGGATATGGAGCTTCATATCAGTACGCAGGCAAATAACACCAATTATCTGACATATAACTTCTGGTATAAGCTTGGGGCAAAACGCGTGGTTACAGCCAGAGAACTGTCGCTTGCTGAGATCAGACAGATCAGGGATCATATTCCGGATGATATGGAGATTGAATCGTTCATGCATGGAGCTATGTGCATTTCTTATTCGGGAAGATGCCTGCTCAGTAGTTACTTTACAGGCAGAGATGCGAATCGTGGTGCGTGCACACATCCTTGCAGATGGAAGTACCACATCGTAGAAGAGACAAGACCGGGTGAGTATATGCCGGTTAATGAGGATGACAGGGGAACCTACATCTTTAACTCAAAGGATCTCTGCATGGTAGAACACATTCCCGAGATGATCGATGCGGGTATCGATAGCTTTAAGATAGAGGGCAGAATGAAGACTGCGCTATATGTTGCAACGGTTGCCAGAACATATAGAAAGGCAATCGATGATTATATGGAGTCGCCGGAGCTTTACAGGTCGAATATGGAATATTATAAATCAGAGATAGCAAAATGCACATACAGACAGTTCACAACTGGATTTTATTTCGGAAAGACAGATAGTGACTCTCAGATCTATGATAACAATACTTATATCAAGAATTATACTTATATCGGAAATGTGCAGCTGGTGACAGAAGACGGACTTGCGGTATTTGAACAGAAGAATAAGTTTTCTGTTGGAGAGATGATAGAGGCAATGGACTTTGACGGCACAAATATCTCGTGCCGGGTAGAAGAAATCTACAATGACAAGATGGAGAAAATGGAGTCTGCACCGCATCCGAAGATGCAGCTCTATGTAAGACTTGACCGCCCGGTATCAGCGGGGATGATACTCAGACGGCAGGAATAGGGAGGTCAGGTTTCGAGAGCTTTGCGAAGCTTGAGCAATGCACGTTTCTCGATCCTGGAAACATATGATCTGGAAATGCCCATTGCGGAGGCAATTTCTTTTTGAGTACATGGTGCTTCACCGGACAGACCGTAACGTCTGGACAGGAGCACCATTTCCTGTTTTGTAAGGTGGTGCAGCATACAATCCGGAAGCTGTTTCAGATTATAATCATGTACCATGGAATCAAGAATGGATGGAGTATCGGGACTGATGATATCCATCAGACTGATCTCGTTTCCTTCCTTGTCTGTGCCGATGGGTTCAAACAAGGATACTTCACGGGCGTGCTTTCGGTTCTGACGGAGAAGCATCAGAAGTTCGTTTTCAATACATCGGGATGCATAGGTGACCAGTCGTTTTCCTTTTTTTGAGTCGTAGGTGTCGATGGCTTTGATCAGTCCGATCGTGCCTGCGGATATCAGATCATCATTTTCGTGGCTCCCATTGTATTTTTTTGCAATATGGGCAACCAGCCGCATATTATATTCAATCAGAGTTTTTCTGGCCCGGGGATCGCCTTCTTTGCATAATTTCAGAAAATATGCTTCCTCTTTTGGTGAGAGAGGCTTTTTAAATGTCTGCACATCAATTTCTGCTCCAGCGATTTGTATATATTTTATGATGAAACTGTAAAGAACGTGCATATCCCAAAAAGAAAACTTGTTAAAATGTGAAAAAAATCAAAAAAAATTGACCAAAATCTGTTCAAAATGTTTAATTTTTTACCAGGGTGTGCTATAATCTCTAAATGAGTGTTCGTATATTTAAAAAGTGTAGGAGGACAGACCAGTATGCGATTAGGAATGGGCCGAAAAAAGATTAGAATTGGAGATATCCTTGTAGCAGCAGGAGCAATTACAGAGGAGCAGTTACAGGAGGCTCTGGCATATCAGAAAGAGAACGGCGGGAAGCTCGGAAATGTTCTCGTAGATCTGGGAATGATCAGTAACGAGATCCTTATTACTCTTCTAACACAGCAGTTAGGTATTGATTACATAGAATTGAAAGGTGCCAAGATCGAAGATAAAGTTATTCATATGGTACCTGAGAATATGGTTACAAAATATAAGGTTATTCCTATCGAGATCGATCCGGAAAACCCGAATATATTAAAACTTGCTATGTCTGATCCGATGGATATCAATGCGATTGATGATATCGGACTTGTAACAAATATGCAGGTAGAGCCGATGCTCGCAACGGAGGAACAGATCAATGATGCGATCGGCAAGTATTATGGAAGCTCAAAAGCGATGGAAGCGGCTGAGATGTATCGTCAGGAACAGGCGGATGCACTTGGTGGCGGAGATGAAGAAGAAACAAACGAAGATATTGATAATTCACCTATCGTTCTTCTGGTTAAGCAGATCATTGAGGGCGGTGTAAGACAGAGAGCATCCGATATCCATATCGAAGCACTGGAGAACAGCGTTCGTGTCAGATACAGAATTGATGGTGCGTTGAAGCAGGTAATGTCATATGACCTCAGTATTCTGGCAGGTATTACAGCCCGTATCAAGATCATAGGCGGAATGGATATCGCAGAGAAGAGAAAACCACAGGATGGTCGTATTACCATTTTCGTAGACAGACGAGAGTTCGATGTCCGTGTATCTATCCTTCCGACAGTATACGGTGAGAAGACGGTTATGCGACTTACTTCTAAAGACGGACTGACCAAGCCGAAGAGCGGTCTTGGACTTGATGAGGATGAGATCAAAGTATTTGATGGAATCCTGAGTAACCCACACGGAATCATCCTTGTTACAGGGCCTACCGGTTCCGGTAAATCAACTACACTGTACACATCATTAAGTGAGTTGAACAAAGAAGATGTTAATATTATCACGGTAGAAGACCCTGTCGAGGCGAATATCAACGGTATCAACCAGGTACAGGTAAATAATAAAGCAGATATGACATTCGCGGCAGCGCTTAGATCTATTCTTCGTCAGGATCCGGATATCATAATGATCGGAGAAATTCGAGATGGTGAGACTGCCCAGATCGCGGTTCAGGCGGCTATCACCGGACATTTGGTTGTATCAACACTCCATACAAACTCGGCAGCATCTACGATCACTCGTCTGGAAGATATGGGTATCGAGCCTTACGTTGTAGGTGATGCGGTTGTAGGTGTTATCGCACAGCGACTGGTAAGACGTCTGTGCCCAACCTGTAAACAGCCACGACTTATAGAAGATGATGAGAGACAGGTACTTGGCGTACCGGCTGATGAAGAAGACGTAATCATCTATGAGCCTGCAGGATGCCCGCTTTGTAATGATACCGGCTATGCAGGACGAATCGGTGTATATGAGATGATGCCGGTTTCAAAGGCATTACAGGCAGTTATCTCGACCGGAGCGACGGCGGATAAGATTGAGGAGCAGGCATTATCAGAAGGAATGCTTACACTGAAGATGGGTGCAGCAAAGCATGTATTAAACGGTATCACATCACTTTCGGAGATGAAGAAGATCGTTTATACAACCGGTGACGAATATTAAATGATATAAAGACATTAAAACATGCAAAGGTATAAAAACATTCATATTAGAGTGTTCATTTGAAAATGGGATGTTTTTAACAAAGAAATAATCCAAACGGATTTTTAACAGAGAAGAACTTACATACATAACTCTGTAAAAATAAATTGAAATTATGAAATGCAACAAGGAAAGGAAGGAAACAATATGCTGGATATGAAGGAACTCCTGGCATTCTCGGTTGAGGCGAAGGCATCTGATGTACATATTGCAGTCGGAATACCACCAAAGCTCAGAATTAATGGACGATTGACAGAAGTTGAAGTTCCTCCGCTTACACCTGCTGATGCGGCAGAAGCGATCGGAGCAACCATGAAAGAAAGACATGTAGCAATCTTAAAGGACAGAGGGGAGGTCGATTTCTCGTTTGACTCACCGGAGACCGGACGTTTCCGTGTGAACGTATATATGGATCGCGGTAATATGGCGGCGGCTTACAGACGAGTTGAGACACAGATCCCAAGACCTGATCAGCTTGGTATTCCGAGAGAGGTTGTTGATCTCTATAAGAGAAAGAGAGGACTTGTACTTGTAACGGGACCTACCGGTTCGGGAAAATCAACAACACTTGCTTCTATTATAAATAAAGCAAATGAAAACCTGACAGATCATATCATCACACTGGAGGACCCTATCGAGTATATCCATCATCACAACAAGGCGATCGTAAATCAGCGAGAGGTTGGTATGGATACACTCAGCTATGCGAATGCACTTCGTGCAGCCCTTCGTGAAGATCCTGACATCATTCTGGTAGGAGAGATGCGAGATCTTGAGACCATTTCAACAGCGATCACTGCAGCCGAGACAGGACATTTGGTTTTCTCGACTCTGCATACGATCGGCGCGGCAAGTACGATCGACCGTATCATTGATATCTTCCCTACAAACCAGCAGCAGCAGGTACGTGTACAGCTTGCGATGGTTCTTGAAGGCGTTATATCACAGTCACTTCTGCCTACGGCAAATGGTCAGGGACGAGTAGCGGCCTTTGAAGTTATGCTTGCTTCTCCTGCTATACGGAGTCTGATCCGTGAAGCAAAGACGCATCAGATCCAGTCGACGATTCAGACAAGCAGACAGCTTGGAATGATTACGATGGATGATGCACTGTACGATCTGTTCTCTGCGGGAACTATAACCAGAGAGATGGCAATGACATATGCACAGGATCAGCAGTACCTCAGAAAGAAGATTAACGGACAGTAAAATGTATAACAGTTTTGTGCAAATCTCACAAAAAAACTGGCGGACATAAGAAAATATTGATTATGGTAGCAAATTATAGTATTATATAATCTATATGAATGAGATTTTATGCGCTTAAAGACGCATAAAGGGTGTGGTCAGATATGATCACGGAAGAAATATGACAGGGTCGGAGGAGAAACAATGGCAGTATTTAACTACAAGGTTGTTGACAAAGATGGTAAGAATAAAAAAGGTACCATCGAGGCCCCAAACAGAGATGGAGCGGAGAAAAAGCTGAAGTCGGATGGCTATTCGATCATGAGCCTGACAGAGCAGAACAATCCATTTTCAGGGGGTTTAATTAAGAAGAAAGTAAAATCACGAGACCTGGGTGTCTTTTGTAAACAGTTTTCAGCTGTTATAAAAGCCGGTGTTACGATCATTTCCGCATTGGAACTGATGGGCGACCAGATCGAGAATCCAACACTGAAGCGTGCGGTTATGGATGCGAAAACATATGTTGAAAAAGGTGGTACTCTTGCAGATGCCCTTCGAGTAAACTCGGATGTATTCCCTCCAATCATGATCAACATGGTAGCTGCCGGTGAGTTGTCCGGTAACTTAGAGGTGTGCCTGGATCGTCTGGTAGAACACTTTGAGAAGGATAATGCATTATCCAGTAAGATCAAGGGCGCGATGGTTTATCCTATCGTAGTATTTATCGTAATGATCATCGTGGTAATCGTAGTTATGATCGCGGTTATCCCGAACTTCACCAGTATGTTTGAAGACATGGGAACAAAGCTTCCTCTTGCAACAAGAATGATGGTTGCGGCAAGTAACTTCATTATTCATAAATGGTACATATTGATCATTGTTGTAGCAGCGATCGTGTTTGCCTGTAAGGCGTTCAAGAAGAGTTCGGTTGGTGAACAGTTCTTCTCGAATATCGCGATCAAGGCTCCGGTATTCGGAAACCTGACGATCAAATCAGCTTGCTCCAGATTCGCAAGAACCATGAGCACTTTGATGGCATCCGGTATCTCTATGATCGATGCTGTAGAACAGGTAGCGAAGATGATGGATAATAAGATCATACGTGATGGCCTGATGGATGCAAAGACACAGGTTGCAAAGGGTATCCCGCTCTCAAAACCATTAAAGGATATGGAGGTTCTTCCGCCGATGTTATCAGCGATGACAAAGATCGGTGAAGAGACCGGTGATATCGAGGAGATGCTCAGTAAGGTTGCCGACTACTACGACGAAGAGGTGGAAGCAGCTACTAATAAATTAACGGCAGCAATGGAACCGTTGATCATGGTTGTACTTGCCTGTATCGTAGGTATGATTGTAGCAGCTGTATATGGTCCTATCATGAGCATGTACGATGCGATGGATCAGTATTAATACAATACATAATACATAATTTACTTACACAGTTTTACATTGATTGATTCCGGTAGAACGAGGATGCCGGTATTGATATAGTGTCATATGACACATCAACAACATAAAATAATTTAAGAAAGAAAAAAGGAGAGAATAATTATGAAGAAGAACAACAAAGGTTTCTCATTAGTAGAATTAATTATCGTTATTGCTATCATGGCAATCCTTGCAGGCGCACTTGCACCAGCACTTATCAAGTACATTAACAAGTCAAGAGCATCAACAGATATTTCAAATGCTGACACTATTCGTTCTGCATGTCAGACCGCAATGTCAAATGAAGAGGCTATGGCTTCACTTGGAAGTACTGCAAAAACAGCTACTGTAACTTCATGGAAAGCATCAGGAAGTTTTGGACAGGAACTTAGCGAGATTCTTGGTAGCGCATCATTAAAGGGTAAATATTACGACAAGAATTCTGAATTCAAAGTTTTAATTGATGTAGCAAACAATAAAGTTGAAGTTTATTCAGGTGGAAATACAAATAAATTACTTTCCCCACAGAACTAGGCTTTAACTGAAAACAAATATTTTATTTTAATAGTATTGAAAGGCAACAAAATTAAGCTGTTTGAAATTCCTCGTATGACATATTATAGCTAGTTGTTGCCTTTCGATAACATGAGTAAGATGTTTGTGGATTTATAGACATCACTATATCATAATGCAATGCAGAAAAGATATATGATGTCTTGGAAGCAGTCAGTAGTTTAGTGAGTGATTAAACTAATGACGGCAACCGGCTTGCATATAAGCTGGAAAACAAGTGAATGGTCGCATATGGAGGGTCAAACATAGAGACCATTTTGAGGGTGACAGGTTGTTCACCTTATAGCCTGTAAGATACAGGCGTATTCTATTTTTATTTATATGGGGTGAACAGCATGTAAGCTGGTACTCAGGCAATTAAGGGAGAATTCCCGACAAAACTACTGATTAGCGAGGGAGGCTATTTAAAATGGCGAGTAATAAAAAAGTCTTAACAATCGACATTACAAATGAAAGTATTACTATCACAGAAGTAACCGCTTCTGAGAAGAAGACTTCAACCGTACATAATGCCATCATCTTTGAGACTCCGGAAGACTCATACGAAGATGGTTTTATCAGAGACAAAGAAAGAATTGCAGAAGCAATCAGATCACAGCTTGCTGCAAACGGAATCACTAACAAGGACGCGATTTTCGTCCTTACCTCTACAAAGATCGTTAACAGAGAGGTCCTTGTGCCTTTCGTTAAGGAGAACAAAATCAAAGGAATTATTAATGCGAACTCATCAGAGTATTTCCCTGTTAATATAGAGGATTACACCGTATCCCATTCTGTATTAGAGACAGTCACTGATGAAGAAAATAACAAACAGTTAAGAGTCCTTGCTGTAGCAGCACCGACCAGTATGGTTCGTTCCTACTATGAAGTGGCAGCACTTGCGGGACTGAAAGTAGTGGCGCTCGATTACATTGGAAATGCCATGTTACAGCTGATCAAGACACAGACCAGTGAGAACATGACAACGATGGTAATCCAGTTAGGTAGTGAATCTACCGTATTAAATATTGTAAAAGGAGATATCCTTTTACTCCAGAGAACTGTACCATATGGTACCAATGTTGTAGTAAATGAAGTAATGGATGCAAAGGGCGTAGATGCAACGACAGCTATGACCTTACTTCAGAATGAACGTCTGATCACAGTTGATTTCGATGATAATGCGATTACCGGTTCATTCCGTTACCTGATCAATAACATTGGACGTGTGATGGATTTCTTTGCATCAAAAAATCCGGATAAGCCGATTGATGATGTATTCCTGACAGGCGATGGAGCACTGATCAAAGGAATCGATGGTTTATTCAAGGTACAGCTTAATGTATCAACCAGAGTTATGGATAGTTTATTCAATATCAAGTTTGACCCGAAGATTGATTTGAAGATTTATAATCCTGTATACCTTATGGTTCCTATCGGTGCGGCTTTTGCACCTATGGGATTTGTAATATCAGAAGGGGCAGCAGCATCTAAGAAAGAAGGAGCTGTTGATTCTACGCCTTTTGTAGTTGCATTTCTGATTCTGGCAGTGCTCGTTGCCGGTGGTGTGACTGCGGCTTCATTTATCATGAAGAATAAGGCACAGAGTGAGCTGGATGATGTAAACCGAAAGATTGAATCAATTAAAGATATTGAAACCATTGTACAGGACTATGAGGATGCAGAGAGCATCTATGTGGATGCTATGAGCATGTACAGCTACACTAAGAATCTGAATGAGAATGTAGTAACCTTTATCAATGCTTTAGAAGAGAAGATGCCAAAGGGAACAGAAGTAACAGCGTTCAATTCAGATGCGAGCGGTGTATCCATATCCGGTACTGCAGAAAAGTATGACGATGTTGCGGGTCTTGCGATCAGCTTAAAAGAAATTGACTGTATCGATAATTCATTCATCGGAAGCATTACAGAGAATGTAGATGAGGAATCAGGCAAGACTACATATGATTTCACTGTAACCTGTATCTATGTGGATGCGAATGCATCAACAGAAGATACTACAGAGACAGATGCAACATTAGCTCAGTAAGGAGGGTACGAACATGGATGCAATGACAAAAGGACAAAGAAATTTATTATTATTTTTATTGGGTGTTGTAATATTATTCGTGCCGATTCGTTATGTGGCTATGAATAATTTTGAAGACCGGAAGAGTATCATATCCGAAAAGGACAAACAGCAGGTTTACTATAATGATCTGAAGTCAAAGGATGTAAATCGTGACCAGTATATTAAAGATACAGAGAACTATAAGAAAGAGTATCAGGCAATCCTTGATGAATTCCCATCAGAGCTCTATCAGGAGAATACAATTATGTATTTACAGGGTATCAAGGATGAATATAAGTTTGACTTCCCTTCTGTAACGATGGGAGAAGAACAGTTATTCTACACACTCGGAACCGGTGCGGTAGGTGATGCTACACTCGGAGATGGAGCAGCAGCAACCGATACGACTGCGGCTGACACAACCGTAGCTGATAGTGCTGCAGCTTCAGGAGATAATTATAACTGCTATTCAGCGAACTTCCCTGTTACCTATTCAGGTTCATACAAGGATCTTAAGGATGTCATTGATTATATTCAGAGTGGAGACTTCCGTATGACTGTTGATTCTATCAGTATCGCTTTTGATGAGGAGACAGGAAAATATATAGGTGATATGTCGTTCACATCATACGCAGTAAACGGTGGAGACAGAACCACAGATCAGGTAGATGTTAATGTTCAGAACGGAAAGGATAATATCTTCGGTAACCCGACAAAGAAGTCAACAGCTACAACAACTACATCAAGCGATAATGCTCAGTAGGTAGTTATAAACCTGAAACCCGTAAACAGTTTTTAAACGGAGTGAGAAGTAGAAAATGACAAAGAAAAACAATAAAGGCTTTAGTTTGATAGAAGTAATCATTGCTGTAGCCGTATTTGCCATATTGATCGTTCCTCTTACCTCCCAGTTGATTTCCGCTGTTAATATCAATAAGAAATCAACCAAGAAACAGTATGCCATTGATAAAGCAGAACAGATCATGGAAAGCTTTAAAACTGCAGATATGAGTAGTAGTGCCATCAGTATACCTGATGGCAATTCTACAGGTAGCTATAATTTCACCTGCACAACTACAACTCCGAAAACAACGGATAATAAGATTGCCGGAGTGAAGAAGGTGAATTATACGGAGAAGACATACACATGTAATGACATATCTATAGGAGGAAATTACGCGAAGTATGGCTGTACAGTCACGGTCAGTGATCTTGCACAGCAGGTTGCTGCGATGGGGTATATCTGGGATCCGGCAACAGAAAATGCAAAAGTTGATGAAAATGGTGATTATGTTAAGATCACATCTTCAGTAGGTACTGTTCGTACACTGGATAATAAACAGGCAGCGATCATTGCCGGGGCAACTTACACAGGTGATACCGGAACCGCAGATGGAAATAATCTGGATAATCAGGCAAGTGCATATTTTAAGGATCAGAAGACAGAACTGTTAAAGAGTCATACAGTGCAGTATAATCAGATGCTTTCCAGTGATGGTGATGAATTCTGGAAGAATGATGAGTTCTCAAAGACAACGACGATTAAAGTGTCAAAGACTGCAAATAACAAATATCGTGTGCAGTGTATCGTAAAGTATGTAGATAAGACAACAATCGGCGTTATTAAGTCTGAATATGAGAACAATACAAATAACGTATATAAACCAGCCAGTGCAAATGGAGAAGGTGTAGTATATCAGAATGATTATGATAAACTGCCACCAATCTATCTGTTATATGTTCCTGCAACCAGTAATGGTATCTATGTAAATCGTGATTATGTGAATATAGATACAAATGCATTAGATGCGGATGAAAAGGCAAAGATTTATATTTTCCAGACTGTAGCAGATATTGATGATAAGTATGCAGAAATTATCAATGAAGCTTTGCAGGGCGGTGATAGCAGCAAGACACTTGATGATCTGATTTATGTAAATAATCAGCATAAGGTATCTCCATCATCTGTAAAGGTGCGTGTGAATTTTGCAGATTCAACCGGAACACTTAAGAAACCGGCAGATGAAGCAAAGATTAATACATTAGCCGGAAAGACTAAAGTATATGCGAACTTTACAGTAGATAAACCAAATTCAACTGTAAGTGTTATGGGAACAAAGGATGATACGGCGGACGATGTCTATATGTACGATCTGACTGTTCTTATGGAAGAAAAAGACAGTAATGATAAGACGACTGACAAGACGACTATATCAGGAACAAGGGGGAATTAGAAGATGCTTAAAAAATTAAAGAGCAGACTGAAGCACATGAGTAATCGTGGTTCCAGTTTTGTCCTTGTAATTGTATCTGCAACGTTTTTGAGTATTCTGGTATCCGCCCTGTTAATGGGTATGTTATTAGCATACAAACTCAGATATTACAAGATTAATTCATTGAATAACTTCTACAGTGTAGAGAAGGCAATGGATGAGATTTATGCAGGAATTGGTGCAACGACAAATGAACACTTATATTCCGCATATACAACGACTGCAGAGTTAGTTGTATATTATAAAGATGGAAAGTATACGAATCTTTCTGAGACAGAGGCAAATAATCTGTTCAAAAAGTTTTTTATGCAGGGAATTATGGATGATGATAATCTGAATAAAATCCCTACATTAGTAGCTACATTGCAGGGTTATATTACAGATCCGAATGTTACACTTGATTGTGATAATCTTCGAATTGTATATACAGATAATGCGGGAAAACACAGTTATATCAAATATGTTAAGAATTCCCTGACGGGAGATATTTCCGGACAGACAAATACGGAACCGGGATTTAATTCAGGAACTGTAGAGACGATTGCATTTAAGAACGTAGGTGTTAAGAGAACAATTACATTGACTGCTGCAACAGATAGGGAGACGATGGCTCCAGGAACGTATGAGCAGTCAATTATGACGGACTTGGTACTTAAAAAACCAGAATATAATGTTTCGTTTGATATGACAGGTATAAACAGCAATAGTTTGTATAGTTATGCATTTCTGGCAGATATGGGACTGCAGGTATCCGGAACAACTACGAATTATAACGATGCAAGTGCAACAGTTGTAAATGTTAAAGGAAATGTATACACAGCATCTGATTATTATAATAAAGATTATAATGCTGTGACTGCAACAAAAGTTACAAACAAATATAATGATAGTGTTGTAAGAAACTGGGGCGCTACAGATGAAAGCACTAATTCTGGTATTTTTGTTGACAAAGCATCATTGACAATGAATTCAGATGTTATTGTAAATTCTGGTGCATTGACAGCATATAATGGTGCAGATATTACTCTTTCAGGTAGAAGTTCGAACCTTTCAGAGCTCTGGACCGATAATATTATCATTGATGGAGATAAAGGCGGTTCTATTACAGCGGCAGCAAACGCTTATGTATATGATGATACAGAGTTAAATGCAGAAGAATCTAATTTGACATTCTTTAAGGGTACATACTTTGGATATAGCTATTCTACAGATGATATTCGGAGCATTAAGCTTCTCGGGAATGCGGGCAAACTCCCTACAAATTACAGTTTAAAATCTCATTTTAGTGATAGTGCGATTATTGTAAATGGTAAGAAGTCCACATTGGATCTGAAGAGCTTACAATCTCTTTATATTGCGGGTAAATCATATATTGAGTTCTCAAAAGTGGCAGCTTCTTCTATCACAGATGCTAATGAGAGAAAAGAACTCGGTCTTGTTGATGCAGATGGAAATGAAAAGAATCTGGACTATGCATTTACAACATTGAAGGATTATTCAACTGGTCAGTCGCTTGATGTGAAATCCAATCAGTTGATTTTCCTGACACAGTGGGAGCCGGTTGCAGGCAGCGAGACAGTAGATTCAAATGGTTATACACATGTTAAGCTGAAGTTCCCAAATAGTTTTAACAATGATGTTAAATTAAAGGAATTATACAAAGAGTTTACTGAAAAACTGAGTAATAATGAATTGGTAGTTAATGCGATCAAACAGACGGTGTCTGGTCATGATTATTATTATCTTTATATTAAAGCGGGAGATAATAAGCAGAGTAATGTAGAAGAAGCAGAAGCTTTTGTAAAGAAGTATTATGATCTTCTGGCAGAGAATCTGGAAGAAACAAATAAGAAGATATATAACGTATCTAATTATGACAGCTTCGATGTGACATTGTTACTTCCTGTTGGTGCAGATGGCAAGGTAGATTCTTCTAAGGTTGGTTCAGGCGCGGCAGTAACGGCACAGAATAAGAATGACGGATCTTTATATATTCAGGCATCAACAAAGAGTACGATGAGTGTTGAAACGGCTTTAAAAGCAGCAGCTACATCTAAGACATTCACCATGTTGCTTGGAAATGGAGACACGACAGCAAATAATCTTGCTTATGAAAACCTTAAAACAAGTGCAGGACAGTTAACTGGATCAGATTCTGAAACAGAGGCACATAAGGTGAGTAATTTCCTTAATTACATGTATATCAACATGAAAGATCATCTGTCTGTATTAAACAATAAGGTGTTGGATGCTGAAGGTAAGGAGACCGATGAAGAGCAATCTGCATGGGCATTAGTAAAATATACAGATTATACAGAGACCAGTAATGGAAAGCAGTCTCAGAAGTACAGATACGAGCATGCACAATTCAAAAATGTAGGTGCTAATAAAGGTGATTATACAAGAACTCAGTTAGCATCAGGCGAGTATCAGTACACATATGTTGGCAAGGATGCAGATGGAAAGTATAAGGGAGATTATGTAAGAAGTGATTCGTACTCTTATAATTACAGTCTGACACCATTAAATAACTATGTTGACTTTACAAAGATTTTTGGAACGCATACACTGCCTGACGGCACTAACCATACAGCGCATAAGAATATCAGTAAAACGATTTCGTCTGATGATGGATCAGCAGATTCGATTCTTGTTATCAATGATGGAGATGTAACGCTTGATACAGCTACTGGTAATTCTTTACAGGGAGTTGTTATCTGTGGCGGTGATGTGAAGTTCAGCAATAAAGTAAAATCTTTCCGTGGATTGATCATTGCAGGCGGTAAGGTGATCTGTAACAGCAGTATCAGCCTTTCAGCAGATGTATCATATACGGCGAGTGTACTGAAGAAGTGCGCAGACAGCACAGATACAGATGTAAGCGTAGTTACAAGAGAAATCTTAAAGAACTATGTAAAAGAAGAAAAAGACAGTAGTGCAGAGGTGAAGAGTTCTACTTTATCTGACATCTCTTATAGTGATATTCTTGAATTCCAGAACTGGAAGAAGAATGTAGATTAGGAGGGGTGAAGATGAAGAAAAGAAACAATGCTGGATATTCTCTGGTAGAACTGATTATTGTTCTTGGAATAATAGCGGTGTTATCCGGACTGGCAGCTGTTACGATATCAGCGATATCAACTGCCCGGGCTACCTCGGCTAAAGAGTCATTCAATGAGGAATTGTCTACATTAGTAAAATTGACAAAATCTCAAAATAAAAAAGCTGCTATGTTGATTGAAAAGGTTGACGATAAATATCAGATTACATACGGAACCTTTACGGGTGATGTTACGCGTAAAGCGAATGGAGACCCTTCAGATGATTTTAAAGACAGAGCTAACTTTACTGCAGACACATCAATAGATACTATAACGCTGGATCGCGTAAAGATTATGTACGCGGCAAAATCTTCAGATACCGCAAAAGAGGTTACTGAAGTAAATGGCACAGCGGGTTTTATGATCGTTATGTTTAATAAAGCAGATGGTTCGGTTTGGTCGGGAGATGGTATTTATACTTTCAATAAGGAGCGGTCGAATGCATCAGTAGGTAAAGTAACATTAAACAAAACGACTGGTAGTCATTATACAGGATCATAAGGAGGGATGAATAGTGAAAAAAACAGAGAATAAGGGTTTCACTTTCATTGAACTGGTACTTTACATAGGTATCTTAAGTGTATTTATGGTAGCAGTTACAACCCTGATTGGATCAGTGGTTGCTTCCAATCGGAAGATGACATCCAGAAAGAAGATACAGACACAGGCTGAAGAAGCCTATGATACTATGTCTGATATGCTGATGGCAGCAACAGATGTTAAGATTTATGCAAAAGCAAAGCGAGTAGGTGAAACATCATCGAAAGAAGGCGTATATCTGGTTCCTGATGCGTCGGATTTAAGACAGGATGATGGTTCTTATAAAGAAGGAGGCGGAAACAAAACAGTGCAGGTAGCCCCTTCTTCAAATCCTGCAAGCGGATCGAATAAAAGACCTTGCTACAACATCGGTGAGTTGGATAAAGATGTAGCACTCAGTACGGTATCGACAACGGTAGGTTCAAAGACGGCGGATAAGCTTTATATTAAGCTTAATTATGCATCCGGTCTGGATTCAACAACAGGTGATAGCGAGATAACAAGTTGTACTCTATTATATGATAAGACAAACAAGAAGTTATATGCTTACAGAATGAAGGCGTCTAATTCCGGAGGCGGATCATTTATTGATTCAAGTAATGATGAGGCCTGTCTGCTTGCAAAGAATGTTGAGCAGTTTGATGTGAAGGTGAATCCGGATGAGGATAGTTTTGCAATCACCATGAAACTTCAGGATGCACAGACAGCAGCATCTTATACAGTGGATGGAGTTGTCAGCCTTAGAAATTCAAATGTGTTAAAAGCGCATTCAAACTAAAAGGAGGAAAGAATAGTGTTTAAGAATAAAAAAGTTGTTTTATCTTCCGTAGCAATCATCTTTACACTGATTGTTAGTGCGGTATTCGTCAATTTCACATTAGCTAATTCTGGAACTCCTGTAAATGAAAATAACGCAGAACTGAGTGCTGCAACAGGACTTGTAGGCTATTCGAATATTGACCTTGCGGTTATCAATTCGAACAGCGCCAGTTTAAAGGCAACAGGTGATGACAAATATCGTATTGTTCAGATCCTTCCAAAGTCTAAATCAAATGACGATATTGCGAAAGCAGATACAGATATGACTGCTAAAGTTACTGCATCAAACTATAAAGGTAATATCAAAAATGAGTCTGATTATACAAATACAACACCATTATGGAAGTATGTGTATGATGGTGAGTATTTCAGATATGCGGTATTTGATGGTTATAAGACGATTGCATCCCAGAAGATGGCAGCCGGAGCAGTGACATTAACAACGGTTACTGTTGACAATCTGAACAGTATGGATACAAATGCAAAAGCAATTTTATCTGCAGCGGATTTCATATATATCGTTGCACCGGATGAGAATGCATATGCATCAAAAGACAAAGATATAAGCGAAGCATTATATAATTGGCTTGTAAGCTATACAATGGATGACCGCCATCCGATCGTTCTTGATAAATATACACTTTGTGTAAAAGATGCAAGTTCGATAAAGGGAAATAATGATACATATCGTATGGGAACATTAGCATTCAAGTTGATTACAAAGAATCTGACAGCCCGTATAGATAATGTATTAGCAGTAGAGCCGGGATATTTCAATGTGCTTTATAAAGAAGCAAGTGATAATGATGTACCGGATCCAACCCAAAAGACAACAAAGACAATTTCAGATTTCATCCTTACAGCGGAACGTTCTGCGACAGAGGGTGGAAATGACTATATCAACAAAAACAGATATTATAAATGGTATGAAGATAATTCATTGACAGACTTCCTGAATTTCCAGACGAATCACAGTGATTCTGCATATATTAAGGTATCAAGTTCTATTGGTGGTATTACAGCTTCCAGAACAAAATGGGATTTTGATAATGCAGAAGTACTTGTTATTTCAAATGGTGAGTCATCGAGGATGTTTGATGAATTAGCAGCAAACAATGATTCCACACATATGGATGCAAGTGCCTATACTTTCAATAAGAAGACTAATACCTGGGAAGCAGAAGAAACAGCAGAGAACAGTGTATTCACAGGAGCCGCTTATGCAAGCCGTGGATACAGATATGTGCCAAGTGGTGCGAATATCTATGTTCTTCAGAGCCGTGATATCAAGAATGCTTTGACCTCAGGTGAAGGTGCTGTCTATTCAACGACCGATCTTTCAAATACCGGTTTTCAGGATGTTGCAACTAAGGAATTATCCGGAGAGGTTCGTTCATCTGTAGATCTTACCGGATCAAATGTATATCTTACTGTTACAATAGACGGAAAGACTTATCTGGTTGGTAAGAATGAGACAGAGAAGTATTCAGTTATGCTTTCATCTTTAGAAGGTGGAAACGGTTCTTTTGACAGTGCGACAAATACTTATGTGTACAATTATAATTTCTCATATCTGAATGCCGGTTCTGAATTCCAGTATGGAGTGATCATTGAGCCTGCCGGAACAGCAATTGATGAGCTTGTTGCAGCTGCAGGAAGTGGAACCGGAACAGGAACCGGAACTGGAACCGGAACTGGAACAGATGATACTATAGTGACGGGTGCTTATGAAGTTGGCAGCAATGGATGTAATTTCATTGTTACAAAGAATGGTGAGCAGAAATCAGCAGATTATGATTATACAAACGTTGCAGATACATATGCAGAGTTTACAAAGAAGACAACAGAATCAGATCCTGCTTATGATGCAAATTATTCATCAAACTTATCTTATGAATATACTGTTTTGGATTATTCAGAAGATTCTACAGAAGGTAGAGATAAGGCATTTAATTATGTCAATAAGTTATATCTAGATCACAAAGCGGAAGCACTTACCAAGAATTCTACAAAACAGGTGATTGACTTTACACAGTTTGATTTTATCTTTATCGAGTCGGGTGCTTATAAAGATGAGATTGGAAAAGATGCATATAAATCATTATGCGACGCTGTTGAAGGTGGTGTATATGTAATTGCCAGTGATAAAGCCGGAGATGGTGTTGGCTCTGGAGATGGTGATGATGACAATAATGGCGGAAATAAGACCATTATCAGTCCGTCAGCAAAAGCAATTGCAGATATCATTAATGCAGGTCAGTATCGTGATGGCTCTGATAATAAGTTCAAGGTTCTTGAAATTCAACCGGATTATCCGATTGATCGCGAGTTAGCAGAAACCAAGAATAAAAATTCTTCCTATTCAAAACATATGGATGGTTCAGAGATAAAGGGTGATTATTATACTGTTCCGTCAGATGTGATTGAGGGTAAGGCCAAAGAAGAACTTCAGAAGAATGTTGAGTATTATGACTTTGATCTGACAAAGGCCAAACTTGCATATGCAATAGATGGATTAAACTATGGTGATATCGAACTTACTCAGGTTTCTACGGAAGCATTGATCGGTATGAAAGATGATATCGCAACAAGTTATGATCTGGTTTATATCGGTGGTGATTATACAGCACTTGATAGAAGCGTTGAGGAAGTTTATTCTGCACATAGTGGTAATCTGAATGGTGATGCGATCAAAGCATTAGGTTATGGTTTACCGACATTCATTATGTACACACATACAGGTATGTTAGAGTATATTACAGATAATTATATGCCGGCAGATCTGGTAGGTAAGGCAGTATACATGCCTGAAAACGGTAATGATCTTACAAAGACAAAGTATGATGAACTTGTAGAATATATAGATGCCGGAAAACCGGTTATCTTCGGTGATGAACTGACATCTGTATATGAGAAGATGCAGGGTTACAATGTTAAGAACGGCGTGAATGCATTGACTCAGGTTCAGCTTCTTTCAGGTTACTGGTTTAAAGATGATGGAACGATCGAAAAGGGAAATTATTACCTGGATCCATCTTCCAGAGTGTATAAGCTTGTGAAGTATGCATATGATAAAAAAGCAGCTTCTACAAGTGTGAAAAATGTATTATGGGGATATGATCATGATGATACGCAGATGATAGATAATCAGAATGGAACGTATGGTCAGACCTTATATACGGCGAAAGAGATCGGTACAGGCGGATCTTACAAGATTCATCTGACTACGGATGTAGAGAATGAGAGCTGGTTCCAGAATGACGATCCTTCAGTGATTAAGTCTTATGCAGTCGTACCATCTGATACGATGAAGACCTCACTGAACAGTCTGATCAAGAGTTCAGCAAGCAGAGTGAGAGTAGTATTTACAAATAAACCTGCTACCTATAAGGAAGGAATTACGAGTTCTTATCTGAGAACGACCAGTCTTCCATTTGAGTTCGAGGTCAGAAGCAGTAAGTCGGATGCCACATATACATATAAGTTATATTGTGATAAAGATCGTAACATGACATTTGATTCAAGTGATTATCATACAGAGGGAACTCTTACAAAAGGAGCTGCTTCTGCAGGAATGACATCATATACTGCATCAACCACATTGGAATTGGATGAAGACTTTTTCGGATCAGCCAGCTGGTATCTGGAGATCTATGAGGGAACTGAGCTTATAGCAACCAGTTCAGGGCTTAGTAAGGTTGTGAATGAGACAGCTGATAAGAACAATATCAATGTCCTTCAGATCCAGACAATGTATGATGGCCAGACAACAGACTTCCATAATTTTAAGGATACTTTATACTTTGATATTCAGTCTCAGTGGGCACATAAGATCATGTATTACAATGGCCTTACATCAGAACCGAAACTGGGATCAGAAGTAGCATTATCACAGTACAAATCACTTGGACGTCATGAGAACCGTTTTGGAATTGTACAGTATGACCTGAGTGCCGGAGATGATAACTGGTATTCAAACCTTGCAGATACGATTACGGATGATTATAATATCAATCTTGATATGGCGGTTATCAATAAGAATAAAGCAAGTTTTACAACAGCAGATAATGCAAGCGGAACTTATAACTGCCTGGAGCAGTGGGTTGCAGATGCAGAGACACTGTCCAAAGCAGGCGGTAAAGTTGATGGAATGACTCGGCAGGATTATGCAGATGGCTTGCAGGAGAAATGGACTGCATATCAGAATGCAAAGGCTGCTGTTGAAACTCCAAAGGAAAATATTGATAAGTATCTGGAGGGTGCAATCGACCAGTTTGGAAATGATGCAACTAAGATAGATACAGCAAAGTATGGTAAATACAGACAGGGTTCACAGTCTCTGCTTGGTGCATTGAACAGATGGGTACCGGAAAGTGAGATTGTGCAGCTGTTTAACTACTGTATAAAGACCGGAGATTATTCTATGATCTTCATGAAATATTATGGAGACAAGGGAACTAATTTCAATGAGTTTGGAACATATGGAACATTATTTACGGCATATCGTGATGCAAAGGATGCAGAGCTGAATGCAAAGGATGAGTATTATAAATACTTAAGAAGATCTTATGGTAAGGACTTCCTTAAGAAGATGTATTCTATCCTGGTACTTGGTCCTTCTGCAGCATTCTCACCATATGGAGACAGCACAAGTGCTTATGTTGATATGAATGCAACGACATGTCAGTACATTAAGGATTATGTAAAAGCCGGAGGAGATTTGTTCTTCTTCCATGATACAATGTCACCATATTCAAAGAAGGCGGGTGGTGCTTATACACTTACTACAAACTTGCTTGATATGGTTGGACTGAACCGATTCCATGTGGATCTTACAAACCAGAAGAGTTCATATGCTCAGACAAATGATGGCTATGAGTATAAGTCATATAAGGATAAGTCAGATACATATTATCTGACACCATACGGATTCAATACAACAGCCGGAATATCAGGAAAGCTGAATCAGACATCGGGAATCTATGACAGCACGATTAAGACATTAAAGAATTATAATTCAAATTATAATGTAACACAGATTCCGAGTGATAAGTCTAGCTGGAATATAAGTGCATTATCAATGTCATATCTGTATTTTGCAGTGAATAAGAGTATACATGCAGAGAATAATACACCATATATTTATTCAAAGATGGATGTAAACGGTGCACTTCGTACCACAACCAATGATGGTAACAGAGATGAGTCTGCATTTGCGCAGACAGCAAAGGCTTCCAGATTAAATGAAGGTCTGGTTACCCTGTATCCGTTTGCGATAGGTTCATCCCTGAATATATCGGGTACACATCAGCAGGCATATTCACTGGATCTTGAGGCTACGAAGACAACAGTCTGGTATACACTTGCAGGATGTAATAACAATGGTAATGCAAAGACAATGTCATCTTATTATGCTGCATCACCTTATGATGGAATGGAGAGTTACTTCATTTATACAACAGCGTATGGTAACGGAGCTATCACATATTGTGGAGCCGGTCATACATCTGTAACAGGTAATGGAACAAAGAATAATGATGAGAGAAAATTGTTCATCAATGTTATTATTAACAGTGCTTTAGCATCAGTGCCTAAGCCGGATGTAACATTGTTCCAGCCGGATACAAACTTTGTGAATGAGCTTGGTAAGGATGAGTCAGCAGGCAATAATATTTATCTGATTGAAATAGCAGATAAGACAACATCGCCAAACTTTGATGCAAAAATTGATATTCCGGACGGTATCACCGTAGATCGGATCAATGTGTATTATGATCTGGATCTGAATGATCAGGATCCTAAGAAGTTAAGTCCGGTATATTCTGCTACAAAGGATAAACTGGTTTGGAGCTGGAAACGTTCGGATATCGAAAAACAGTTTGTAAAGTTTACAGATGCAGAGTTGAAAGACAGAACGGATGAAAAAATCTGGAAGTGGAAAGCGTATGATGCTATTAAATCTCATCTGACAGAAGCAGAGAAAAACGAGTTATCACAGCATGGTTACATTGCATTGACAGAAGAAGAGAAGCAGGCAAAGATGACTTGGTTAGCTACTTTTGATGGATTTGTACAGTTTGATGATGCGACAGAAAAGATTAAGGTTAGAGATCAGTATTCAAATAATAAGCTGAAACCTTCAGAAGAGTGTTTTGCACCGTATGGTGGTAATTATACTTATATTGTTGTTGAAGTTTATTATGGCGGTGAAGCTACACCAGTACAGAAGATCATCAAGATTAAAGCTGCTGATCCACTCTTCAACCTGACACAGAACAATACAAACAGTATTGTAACTGTAGATGGTATTGAAGCAGAAAAATATACATTAGCTTAATATGAGCTATTAAAAACACATATTATAATTCCAGAGGCGGGCAGCAATGCCCGCCTTTTTGCTTGTAAGACCTGAAAGAAAATGCTACTATAACAACTAGATGATTACGAAATGCTGCCATATGAAAAAACCTATGGGAATTTTACGATCATTATATGAAATTAACAGAACAGCAGGAGAAGAGACAATATGATGATAGATGGAAAAACAAGAACGCTGGGACTTCTGGGAGATCCGGTGGAGCATACAATGTCACCGCTTATACATAATACATTAAGCGAGAAGCTCGGATTAAATAATGTATATGTTCCGTTTCATACAAAAGCAGAAAATCTAGAAGCTGCAGTAAAAGGTGCGTATGCGTTAAACATTCTGGGGTTAAATGTGACAGTTCCGCATAAGAATGAGGTTATGCAATATCTGTCAGAGTTAGATGAAGGCGGACAGGCGATCGGTGCTGTTAATACACTGGTACGGACAGAAAATGGATATAAAGGTTATAATACGGATATGATGGGACTTCTTCGTGAGGTGAGATCTTATGGAGTAGAGCTTGACGGACAGGACGTTATTATATTAGGAGCAGGCGGAGCGGCGAAAGCCGTAGCTTATATGTGTGTGTCAAACGGAGCAGGACATGTATATATCTTAAATCGTACTGTAGCCAAAGCACAGGCGATCGCGGATCATATGAATGATTTCTTTGGGAATCAGAGTATGACGGCTATGAGCATTCAGGACTATCACAAGCTTCCGGAGAAAAAATATATTGTATTTCAATCGACTTCAAAAGGCTTGTATCCGCATAGTGATGAAGTAGTGATTGAAGATCCGGCATTTTATAAGCTTGTATCAGTCGGAATCGATCTGATCTATAAACCATTCTCTACCGGATTCATGTCTCTGTGCAGATACGCGGGAGCAAAGAGCTATAATGGGCTGAAGATGCTTCTGTACCAAGGCATAATTGCATATGAATTGTGGAATGATATAACGATAGATGAAGAAACAGCAGATGAGATTTATCGGAAGTTGCTTAAAAAGACACGGGATAATATCATCCTGACAGGTTTTATGGGATCCGGAAAGACAACAGTCGGAAAGCTGTTATCTGAAAGATACGGATATACCTTCATAGATACAGATCAGTATATAGAAGAAAAATGTGGTTGTACGATCGCTGAATTATTCAGTAAAAAGGGCGAAGCATATTTCAGACAGTTAGAGACAGATATACTAAAAGAACTGAACGCATCGTTAACGCATGCGGTACTTTCGACCGGCGGTGGCCTTCCGCTCCGGGAGGAGAATGCAGCAGAGCTTGCAACCCTCGGAACAGTTATTTATTTACAGATTACCCCGGAAGAGGTCATATCTCGATTATCGGGGGACAATACCCGACCTCTCTTATCAGGCGACGATCCGGAACAGAAGGTACGCGATCTCTTAACCTACCGCACCCCGTTATATGAACGCGTGGCAGATTTGACAATTCCTGCCACCGGACAATCCCCTGAGTATATTGCAGAAGAAATAATTAGCAGAATGTAAGATAAACTATGTGTTTAATTAAAAACAAAAACTATAATGTATTTCAGAAACTGTTAGGATTATACGCAATAGTTGTATGAAACAATTAAAAAATTTTGAATCAAGAATGATAGAGGGTGTAGAACTTTTATATCCCCATTCCCAGATTGGGGGTTGTGATATGTCTCTGTAATAAGCCTTTTTCAACGTCGGCCCTTAGTGAGCCGGATTTTTCGGCGAGCTTAGTGCCGTTACGTTGAAATAGAGCGCAAGAGCCTTATGAAAGAGACATATCAAGCCGCTAATCGTCCGGGAGGTCAGGAAACGCCTAAGGAATTGGTAAAAAGTAGTTGAAATATTCTGTAGAATATTATAAAATGTCACAAGAAGTTCATATCTTAAGGAGGAAAAGAAAATTATGGCAGAGATGATCTCAGCAGGTGATTTCAGAAATGGTGTTACGATTGAATTTGAAGGAAATATTTATCAGATTATAGAGTTCCAGCATGTAAAGCCTGGTAAAGGTGCTGCATTTGTAAGAACAAAGCTTAAGAATATCAAGAGTGGTGGTGTGGTAGAAAAGACATTCCGTCCAACAGAGAAGTGCGAGAAGGCTCATATCGAGAGAAAAGATATGCAGTATCTGTACAATGACGGTGATCTTTACTACTTCATGGATCCGGAGACATACGATCAGATTCCATTGAATAAAGCAGCGATCGGAGATGCATTAAAGTTCGTTAAGGAGAACGAGATCTGTAAGCTTGTTTCTCACAATGGTTCTGTATTTGGTGTAGAGCCACCTTTATTTGTAGAATTACTGATCACAGAGTGCGAGCCTGGTGTAAAGGGTGATACAGCTACAGGTGCTACAAAGCCTTGTGTAGTTGAGACAGGAGCAACACTCTATGTTCCTTTATTTGTAAATGAAGGAGATACGATCAAGATCGATACACGTACAGGCGAGTATCTTTCAAGAGTTTAATCCGATCAGAATATAAGAGAGATAGTAGGAGCTGGTCATATATGATTAGGCTCCTATTACACTTTACAAACATTTTTCAGGAGGAAATGACATGGCAACAGCATATAATCATAAAGTTGTTGAGAAGAAGTGGCAGAAGGTCTGGGATGATAACAAGGCTTTTGCTGCAACAGATGATTACAGTAAACCAAAGTATTACGCATTAGTTGAGTTCCCTTATCCATCCGGACAGGGACTTCATGTTGGTCATCCAAGACCATATACAGCACTCGATATTGTAGCCAGAAAGAGAAGAATGCAGGGCTATAATGTTCTTTATCCAATGGGTTGGGATGCATTTGGACTTCCGACCGAGAATTATGCGATCAAGAACAAGATCCATCCAAAGGAAGTAACAAAGAATAACGTAGCAAGATTTAAGGCACAGCTTCATTCCCTTGGATATTCATTTGACTGGGATCGTGAGATCAATACAACAGATCCGGAATATTACAAATGGACACAGTGGATCTTCCTGAAGTTATTCAAGGCAGGTCTGGCATATAAGAAAGAAATGCCGATCAATTGGTGTACATCCTGTAAGGTTGGTCTTGCAAATGAAGAAGTTGTAAATGGTGTCTGCGAGCGTTGCGGTGCGCCGGTTGTCCGTAAGGTCAAATCCGAATGGATGTTAAAGATCACAGAATATGCAGATAAGCTGATCGAAGGGCTCGATACTGTTGATTATATTGAGCGAGTAAAAGTATCACAGAAGAACTGGATCGGACGTTCTACAGGTGCGGAAGTAGATTTCCGGATCAAAGGAAAAGAAGATAAGCTTCGTATCTACACAACCAGATGTGATACATTATTTGGAGCAACTTATATGGTTGTATCACCGGAGCATCCATTGCTTGATAAATATAAAGATGAGATCAAGAACTGGTCTGAGATCGAAAGCTACAGAGAGCAGGCTGCCAGAAAGTCCGATTTTGAGCGTTCCGAGCTTGCAAAGGATAAGACCGGTGTAGCTATCGATGGTCTGGTAGCGATCAATCCTGTAAATGAGAAGGAGATCCCAATCTGGGTATCCGATTATGTACTGATGTCATATGGTACAGGTGCGATCATGGCGGTTCCTGCACATGACGAAAGAGACTGGGAATTTGCAAAGAAATTCGACCTGCCGCTTATTCAGGTAGTAGCAAAGGACGGAGAAGAAGTAGATATCAATGAAGCAGCATTTACAGATGTTGCAACAGGTGTTCTGATCAATTCCGGCTTCTTAAATGGCTTACAGGTAAAAGATGCAAAAGAGAAGATGATCGAGTTCCTGGAAGAAAAGGGAATCGGTAAGGCAAAGGTTAATTATAAGCTCCGTGACTGGGTATTCTCCCGTCAGAGATACTGGGGTGAGCCGATTCCAATCATTCACTGTGATAAATGTGGTTATGTTCCTCTTAACGAAAGCGAACTTCCGTTGATGCTTCCAGAGGTAGAGAGTTATATGCCGACTGATAACGGAGAATCACCGCTTGCAGCTATGACAGACTGGGTAAATGTGAAGTGTCCATGCTGTGGAGGACCTGCAAAGCGTGAGACAGATACCATGCCTCAGTGGGCCGGTTCATCATGGTATTTCTTGAGATACACGGATCCAAAGAATACAGAAGCACTGGCAAGTAAGGAAGCATTAAAATACTGGCTGCCGGTTGACTGGTACAATGGTGGTATGGAGCATACAACACTTCATCTGCTTTATTCCAGATTCTGGCACAAGTTCCTGTATGATCAGGGTGTTGTTCCTACACCGGAACCATATCAGAAGCGTACTTCCCATGGTATGATTCTTGGTGAGAATGGCGAGAAGATGAGTAAGTCCAGAGGAAATGTTGTAAATCCGGATGATATTGTAAATGCATATGGTGCAGATACATTAAGAACATACGAGATGTTCATCGGAGCCTTTGATCTTGCTGCATCATGGTCAGATGATGGTGTAAAGGGATGTCGCCGTTTCCTTGAGAGAGTATGGAAGCTGCAGGATATCGTAGTAGATGGTGATGCTTACTCTAAGGATATGGAGACAAAGATGCATCAGACGATCAAGAAGGTTTCAACTGACTTTGAGAATCTGAAGTATAATACAGCTATTGCTGCTATGATGGCACTTGTAAATGATTTCTATAAGAAGAATGCAGTAACAAAGGGCGAAATGAAGACGCTTCTTACATTATTGAACCCGGTTGCACCGCATATCACAGAGGAAATGTGGAGCATTCTTGGTTACGAAGGATATCTTTATCAGGCATCCTGGCCGACATTCGATGAGGCAAAGACAGTTGAGTCGACAGTAGAGATCGCAGTTCAGATCAATGGTAAGATGAAGGCGACTCTTGCTATCAATAAAGATGATCCAAAGGATGATGTTATTGCAAAGGCAAAAGAAGCTATCGCAGACAAGCTGACCGGTAACATCGTAAAAGAAATTTATGTACCGGGAAGAATCGTAAACATTGTGATGAAATAAATCTGTCAAGCAAATAAGCAGTGTGCCTGCAGGGCAGGCAAAGCTGCTTATTTATATTTTACAGGAAATGGCGGAACATAGCGATCTTCTGGCGTTCGGCAGGGGAAGCCTGTTCCATCATAATATCCATGATAAGATTGGATTCCTCTTTTGAGAAAGACAGATTACGTTTTTGAAGCTCCCGGTTTAACTGCATGATCTGAGGGAGCATCTGTTCCATAGTAGCATTGTGGGAACCGTTTGCAAGCTCCAGAATAATCTGACGTTTCAGGGGCATAAGATTTTTCAGGCGGGGGTCGTTTTCAAATTGATTCATGGCAATGGATCGTCCTTTCTGTTTTATAGGATTTATTTTGATTCCGGTTATATGTATGGATAATCTATAATGACCGGTTAGATTGCAGACCGGGTGTTCGTGTCGTATTCCTGTAACAACTGCATGATGTGATCCATGGAATTGTCGCTATGTTGGGATGATGACTGATCAGTTGTATCAGTATTTTCCGTGTTTTCATGTGTGGAGGAATCGTGAATTTTCTCATCTGTTCTGTTCCCCTGTATGGATGGATTATTATTTGTATATTCTGTATCTGTGGATATAGATGTATTATCCGGTGCAGCTTGAACGGTTTGGTCATAAGCCTGGAAAATGCTTTGAAAATCCGAAAACGCAGAATCGGTCCGGCTCATATCATTCATAACCTGCATCATATTCATTGCCTGCTGCATATTTTTCATTTGATCGGCGATATCCGGAAAACCACATTGAGCTAACGATGCCAGAATATCATTCTGATTATGGAAATCGCGGTTGAAATCACACTGACGAACATAGGACTGGTTGTTGATCACACGCATGATCTGTTGGAGTTCCATCATTTTCAGATAGATAATGAGCGGCATACGCATAGGTCCGTCAACAAAGGGGAGAATTGCTTCCAGAAGAAACAGACGATCATCGGATATTAATTTGTCAAGAGGATGAGAATGTGGTATCTGTGCCATACAATGCAAGGCTCCCTTCATTTCTTCAAAAGTAAGAGACGGTTTATCCGGATGGATTTTTCAGGTATGTAATGTAGTGCTTACAATTATTATTTATGAAAGAAATGGATATATAATGCATAAAAATATGAAAAAGAAATAACAACAGAATGAGTTGTTCCCTGTCTGTTATAAAGGAACAACCGGAATTATCAGGCGATTTCGGTGATAATTCCGGCATATAGTTCTTTTTTTACAGTTTTATATCCGTACAGAGGCTTTATAGCTGTTAAGGATATAGAACTGATATAGCTTATGACAGTCGGGGGTCAGAATTTCAGGATTAGCATCCACATCCACAACCGCAGTCATTTCCGTTGCCGCATCCACCACAGCAGCAAAGGAGGATCAGGATGATCCAGATGCAGTCGCATCCATTACTTCCGCCGCCACAGCCACAGTCATTTCCAAAACCATTTCCGCAGCATGAGAAGAGAAGAAGAAGGATGATGATGCAGGAGCAGCTGCCTCCGCCGAAACCAAACATTCCGTTTTTTCCACAACCGCACTGTGTTGCTGATAAATCACTCATGGTAAATACCTCCAATTTTCTTTATGCTATAGACTATTCGGTATTGATTCAAATGTTACAAAAACAGAAAAACAATATACGAAAAAAAAAGGATATGATATAATGAACGCAAAATTATTTGCTCGCAAGAATGCTGATTTTGCGAAATGCATAGAATGTGCGAAGCATATGATATAATGAGTGCAAAATCACTTGCCTGCAAGGATGCAATAATTATCAAAAATTAATGTTAAAAAGGGGTTAACCCGGGAGGAGAGAATACATGATTTATAAGTGCATGAATTGTGGTGGAAATGTTGTGTATGATCCACAAAGCGGACATATGAAATGTATGAGCTGTGGTGGAAGTGACTGCGAACAGAGTATTCCATCCGAGACACCGATGATATGTCCTGCGTGCGGAACACAGATTACATACCGGAACGAGTACGGATCTGCCGGTAAATGTCCGGCTTGTGGGGTACCAATCATCAGGGATGATTTTATCGTATATCCATATGGACCGGATGTAATTCTGCCATTTAAGGTGTCAAAACGAGATGCAGAAGAAAAGTTAAAACAGGAATTTGGAAAGAAGCTGTTTCTGCCATCTGATTTCCTGTCTACAAAGACACTGGAGCGGCTTCGAGGAGTCTATGTTCCGTTCTGGCTGTATGATTTTGATACAAACGTAGATTATAAAGCCGTTGGTACAAAGGTTCGTACATGGACCTCCGGCGACAGAAAATACACAGAGACATCCTATTTTGATGTCTACCGCAAACTGCATATCAAGTATAACGGTATCCCTGTTGATGCTTCGATCGAGATGCCGGATGGTATTATGGATCAGATGGAGCCATATGGTTATGATCAGCTGACTCAGCATGATAACAAATATCTGTCAGGCTTTGAGGCGGAGATATATAATTATACGCCGGATCAGTTATCGGGAAGAGCAGTAACCAAGGTAAATGATACATCAAAGAAATGGGCAGAGCAGAAAGCTTCCGGTTATACCAGCCTGACATCTGAGAATATGAACGCAAATAATAAACTGCTGGCGAACCGATTTGCATTGATGCCTGTATGGATCTATGAATATCGGTATCAGGGACAGAATTATATGTTCTATGTAAATGGTCAGACAGGTAAGTGTGTGGGTACACCACCGAGAAGCGTCAGCCGTGCGATCGGACTTACAGCAGCATTTGCTGCATCGGTAGCTGCGTGTGCTTCCGGCATAGCTATGATCCTGGAGGTGATTTAATATGAAGAAATATAAGATCACCGTTTTAGTATTATTTGTTATCGGATTTGTTCTGATGATTGGAAGTGCGCTGATCAGCAAACAGAATCTGAAGCATGATAAGAGAAGCAACACAGAATGTCTGACGGATCAGAGAGTATTTGATTATGCAGACAAACTTACATCTTCTGAAGAGAAGAGCTTGGAAGATGTCATTGCAGAATATGAAGATAAGATAGGTGCGGATATCGTAGTTGTAACGATCAACAATGAACAGGCACAGGATATGTTTGATACATATTGGTCTGATACATATTATGCCGAGTTTGAAGCAATTAAAGCAGTTGCAACGGCAATGTGTGATCAGAACCGTTTCGGTTGGGAGAACTGGGAATATGATCCTTCAAGCAATCGGAGCACAAGTGATGGCTATGTTCCGAGTGATAGTATTGTAATTGCAGCTAACTATGAGGCCGGAGATGTATGGATGAGTACATCGGGAACCAGAGTGCGTGCCCGGATCAGTGATTCAAAGGCATCATCATTAACCGAGGCCGGTGGTAAATATCTGCGTTCGGATGCAGAGAAAGGATTTACGGTCATGATCGAGAAAGCTGCTATTTGCATGAAGAGTGCAAATGGCGGAGGAATTCATGTATCACCGTTGTTTATATTTGTAGCGGTTATAATATGTGCGGTAGTCTTCTTTATCACCAATATGTCAAAGAAGGCGGGCAAGGATACAACTACATTAAATACATATGTAAATGGAAATGTAGAGCTTCTGGATCATCGTGATATCTTCATCCGTAAAGATGTCACAAGCGTAAAAATTGAGTCGTCAAGCAGCGGTGGCAGCAGCGGTGGCGGTGGAGGCGGCAGCCATGGCGGTGGCGGCAGCCATTTCTAAGGCGTATGATGCAGAATAAACGATTAAATCTGTTTTTATTAAAAAATACAGTCATGTCGCTGCTCGGAAGTGCAGTTATAATGGCAGTTCTCACAGGCTTGATGGTACAGTTTCATCTGCTTGGAAATTTTACATTTCATACCATAAAGCAGCTATCAGATATTCCGGGATTGTATAATTCCGGAATATCGAATGTAGAGATGGCTTTTGATAAGCTTCAGTATATGGGGTATGATTACTGTATGGATGGTAAACGTGTCGGGGGATATTACTGTGCATGGATAAATGATAAATTCATGATCGTGTTGATCGATGATACGGAGACTGTTATAAGAGATTATACGGTGCAGGGACAGTTGAAGAAAGATCCGGCTACCTGTAGCTATATTTTATCCCAGTGTGCGGAAAGTGCGGGAATAAGCAAGGAGCAGCTTGAAAAGATAACATATGATTATATGATCAGCGAGATTGATTATCCGAAGACATTTTACGGAATTGTGAAGCTGGCATTTTATCTTGCACTTGCTATGATGGCATTATCGCTTGTTGAGATCGTCTGCTGTATCTTTTGTCCGTGGTATCATCCCCGGATCAGACACTTACAGGGAGTGTTTGACAGGAAGCTGGTTGTACGTGATATAAACCGCCAGCTGCATGATGCGGTCGTATATGAGAGTCATAATTGTTATGTGACAAAGAAATATCTGATCATCAGTACGTTATTTCGAACAGACATTGTACTGTTAAGGAATATAGAAGTAATTTCAAAACATACAGAGCGTAAGGGCAGGACAGGACATAATATTTATAAGCTGATCATATCAAATGCTGCCGGAATGATATATGAGCATAATTTTAAATCTGAGAGCATCGTGGATGAGATAATTCCATTGATACAGAAGAAAAACACCCGTTGATCCGGATGTGCTGTTGTACAGTGTGACAACGATTCGGATCGGACGGGTGTATTTGTTTTTAATTGATATTAAAGATCCAACTTATCCTGTTCTTCGATAACATCGAGATCCTCGGATACATCGGATAATCCCTCGTTTTCATAGAGGATAGGGCTTTCTTCTTCCGGTGCAGCGTCTTCCGATGTGGAAGGTATATCGGAGAGAAGATCGTCTACTTTGGCGGTAACATCTGATACACTTTCAGCTACAGTAGCAGCTTCAGCGTTTGTATCGGTATTATCGACAGCATCATCCAGAGAGAAATAATCGCGGTCTGCGGTTTCTTCTTTTGCAGGCATCTTTTCCTTGATCGTATGCTTAACCTTTTCTACCTTATCATCCATATCTAAAGACTGGTATACGGTAGAATTCTTGATCTTGTCCCTGAATACATAGCAAACACCGCCGATCGCAGCGATCGTAGCAGCGGCTTTGAATAATTTACCTTTTCCCATAATGCATAATCTCCTTCTATATATGATGTAAAAGTCGTTATAAATAACGTTTCCATAATTTTAATATGTATACACTTAAAAAGCAAGAAAACATTGATAAACAAAAGGGATAACAGGCAGATTTTACGAACTTTTAACATTTGCCTGATAGGATGAAGTATGCTATAGTTTTCAAAGATATACAACGTATATGAAAGATAAATGTGATGATCGGATTAAAGCTGATCAAAAGAAATTAAGAAGACAGGATCAAGGAGAGATAGAAATGACAGAGAGCAAAGGGGGACGCAGTATGGAACGTTTTAATACAGAATTGGAAGAATTAAAAAAGAAACAGAAAGAATTGGAAAGCCGTTATTCCGGCATCGGTACGATTCGTTTTCTGATGTTTTTGGTGATGGCAGGCGGATTGATCGTTGGTTTATATGATTCCAATATACCATTTCTTATAGCAGGAATTCTTGCGGTGGTGGCCTTTGTATTCTTAGTATTTAAGCATGGCAAATTAAATGAACAGCTGGAATATAACAGGGCAAAGGTAATAGTATATGAACGTTATCTGAAACGTTACGATGACAGCTGGAAAGAATTTGAAGAAGACGGATCAGAGTATCTGACCGATGAAGATCTGGTCGCAAAGGATCTGGATATTATGGGTAAAAATTCGCTCTATCAGTTTATCTGCGTAGCAGGAACGGAGGATGGCAGACAGCTGCTTGCGGAGACGCTCAGACAGCCGGAATTTGCATCAGAAGACAGAAAGAAACGACAGGATGCTGTAAGAGAACTGACAGAGAAGCATGATTTTTCAATGGGATTTGAAACCTTATGTGTGAAGTCCGGAATGGGTAAGAAAAAAAAATATTCATCTGATGAATTTGTTGCTTATTGTACCAGCGATGAACATATATCAGGAATATTTAATATACTTCGTTTCCTGCTTCCTCTTGTGACGATCGTTTTACTGATCCTTGGCATCATGGGAAAAGTAAATCTCGGATATTCCCTGATCTCATTTTTTGTTGTTTTGTTATTTGCATGGATCACTTCGGGAGTGGCAGGGCAGGCTGTTATGCCGATGATCTCATTCGGTTATGTGATCGATGATTATATTAAAATGTTTGAACAGATATCGGATGAGAATTTTGATTCAGAGCTGTTAAAGGATATAAAGAATACGATCTCAGAGGATACAGGTGCTTTAAACGCTGTAAAGAAGCTGGAGCGGATCAGTTCGGCATTTAATATCCGCTATAATCCGATCATCCATCAGGTTCTCTGCGGTCTGCTTTTATGGGATTTTCATCTGGGCTTTATGATGGATAAGTGGAGAGATCGGTATGGAAGTCAGGTGAAAGACTGGATCCATGCAATCTCAAGAATGGAAGAACTGTTATCATTTGCGGCACTCGCACGGACCAGAGATGTATCATATCCTGAGGTGACAAGACACGATAAAGTAGAGGTAACGGCAGAGAATATGCGTCATCCGCTGATCGATCCGTCAAAGGTAGTTCCAAATGGTGCAGCATTTAAGGGCGGAACGACTATCATCACAGGATCGAATATGTCAGGTAAGACGACATTCCTGCGTACTCTTGGAATCAATCTGATCCTTGCATATGCAGGCGCACCTGTATGTGCGGAGAATATGCACGCGGATTACATGAAGATTTTTACATCGATGAGAGTAACAGATGATGTCAGTAATGGTATATCCACGTTCTATGCAGAGATCCTTCGGATCAAATCCATGGTAGAGTATAAGAAAAATGATATGCCGATGTTATGCCTGATCGATGAGATATTCAAAGGAACCAATTCGGCAGATCGTATCGTGGGAGCGTCTCAGGTTATTAAAAAGTTATCGGATGATAATTCTATGACAATCGTGTCTACCCATGATTTTGAATTATGTGACCTGAAAAATGAAGCCGGTGTGCCGGCGGTAAATTATCATTTTGAAGAATACTACGAAGGTGATCAGCTGCGATTTGATTATAAGAAGAAGGATGGCAGATGTACGACGACAAATGCAATGGCGATCCTTCATATGGCAGGACTTGATTAGTAAATACTGACAAAACGTTTTTTGATTCATGTGATTTGAATTTTCAGCAATTATGCACAATGCTGATTTGTAGAAATTACCAAAAATTCATTGAACAGTAAAATGTTTTGTGATATAGTTATAAATATGAAAGTGATTTTATCGAAAGCATACAAAGAATAGACAAAAAAGGAGGAATAGAATATGCTACCAGCTAACATTGCATCGGACAATGATAATAATGTTCTATCCATAGCAGCATCCAATAATAAAGGATTATTGATCAGATTTTTGAATGAACAGGTTGAGGACGGATTTTATGCACTTGTTATCGATTATCTGAAAGACAGTAATTTTGATTTATCATCCATGATGGTTGATGACGAGGTAAAGGCTCAGTGTACAAAGTTATACGAGCTGGCTGAGTTTGTTGATTTTAACATTAAAGCGACCGGTCGTTATGAGATCGAAGAATGGATAGAGCCATTGTTCAAATTCATATATGGTGATATTGATCCGGCTGATATTGATGCACCTATCAGTGCAACCGGCATTTACAGATACAGTATCTGGTTGATCTACTTATATCAGACAGAGAAGTTCTCGGAGGCTATGCGCCTGATCGGGGAGCGTATCGCCCCATTACTTATCAATGTAAGCTATCAGATCTTAGAGGACGATGACAGACCTAAGAATTTTGATAAGGCGGTTATGGGATATCTGGATCTGATCAATGTTGTTATGGAGATGGGACTTCCGCTTTCAACAGCAAAGTCAGATGCATATATCAATAATCTGGAAGTACTTTTTGATTATGTAGTAGAAGACCCACATGTTGGGAATGATTACAAGATCCAGTTCAGCATTGGCTTATTTAATGCATATATCAATGATAAGAATTATGCAAAAGCATTTGAGTTCTATGGCTTGAATGCAGAATATATCCCTATTGATAATCTTGCGGTATACGAGAACTTCAAGGAACTGATCCGTAACTGTAACAGTGCACAGAGTACAAGCGTGTTGTCCAGAAGCGTTGTATCAGCTATCTCCAAGCAGGAGATCTACAATAAGAGAATTGACACCCTTCTTACAGAAGTCGCAGGCTTTATCAAGAAGGTATACAAGTATATCGAAGACGAACCTGAGATGAAGAAGAATCTTCAGACTCTCGGAACCGGTTCTCAGTTAAATGGTAAGACCAATATCTTTGAAGGATTATATGAATATAACCTCGTTTTCTATGAATGCGGTATCAAGGCTATTGTAAATCAGGATATGTCATCTCGTTCATGGGAAGAGAAGTATGAGATGCTTGAACTTCTCTATACAACATTAAACGTAGTATTTGATGGTTACAATGTATATGAGATTTCAAATAAGATAGAGCATCAGTACATAGAATTAACATGGATCAACAATTATGTGAATGCAAATCCTAACCTTCTGAAGCAGTTCTTCAGTGTAAAGGAAAAGATTAAAGCATTCAAGGTTCGTAAGAATTCAATCCTTGAAAAGAGCAAGACTAATTATGAGATCAAGAAGATGATCGATGACAGACAGAAGCATCTGTTATTCATGGCTGCCGAGGACATGGTTGTAAACGGACTTGGTGGTGGTAAGATACAGATCATCAGTTCGGGATATGATTTGAATACTGCAAAGAGATATTTACAGGAAACTTATAATAAGATTGTTTTACCTGCAAAATATGGTCAGGAGACTCAGACTTCCGGTGGCGGATTCTTTGGAAAGAACAAAGGCTCAGCTGCAGATGCTGACCTTGCAAGATTATTACGTGATGCTTCCGTGGAAGAGATGTTATGCAAGTCCGAATGGTTATGGAATCAGCATAATGATAAGGGACTTGAGAAGCCGACTGCAGAAGAAGCTACTTATGCCGTTGCATGTCTTGTAAAAGTAATTCACAGAATGCTTGACAAGAAGGGAACTTCGAAGGCTGCAAGCTCTCCGAATAAGAAGGTAATCATTACCAAGACAGGTAAGGTTATCGAGTTATCTGATGAATCAGGTCAGTCACCTGTAAAGCAGCAGGAGTCCGGTGTGATTGAAGCAATCGATAACATCGTAGTTCTTCTGAAAGACAAGTCAGAAGAAAACGTAAAATATGTAAAGGCGTATATCGAAGATCTGTTAAATGCACTGATGAAGACAAAGTGGGACAAAGATACCATGCTGTCACAGTTTGATGCAGAAGAGCTTCGTGCAAAATCCTTCCAGGTAATCAAACGTCTGAACATGGATATGTTAGTATAATATTTATTATGCTACAAATTAATTGTGTAAATAAAAATGAGAGCTGATACTATTATTATGGAACAAGCCTACCTGAGCGTCGGTACTTAGGTTGCGTATTTTGCAACCTTATGTACCGTTACGTCGAAGGTAGAGCGAAAGCGACTTGTGTAATAATAAGTAGTATCAGCTCTCATTTTATATAGATACATATTTAGAAGGAAGCCTGCCTGATTTACCGTACAATCTGATGCTTTTTCAGGTAGGAATGTAAGATCCACTTTTCAGGAATCCGCTTCAGGATAATCTGGATCTCCTCTTTTTTATCGATTGGCTGCACTAACAGTGAAGTGATACCGGTGTTATTTGCGCCCCAGAGATCTGTAAACAACTGGTCTCCGACAAAGAGAGTATTTGTAGTATCGGTGCCGAGAAGCTGCATGGCTTTCTGGTAGCCGGAGCGTTTTGGCTTCCCGGCTTTATAGATGTACTTTACATCCAAAGGCTTGTTGAATTCCGCAACTCTTGGCTCTTTGTTGTTGGATACCAGACAGATACCAAATCCAATCTCTTTTAACCGGTGGATAAGTCTGATTGCTTCCTCTGTTGCCGGAGCATTATGGGGAACAAGGGTATTGTCAATGTCAAATAAGATGCCACGATAGCCTTTTTTATAATATTCGGCAAAGTCAATGACATAGGTTGATGTATAATATTCTGATGGATAAAATTTCTGAAACATGTTAAACTCCAATAGTATAAGATAGTGAAATTATAAATAGTGTAAAACAGATTTGTCAAGAAGTATACAGGAAGTAAATAAGAAGCAGATAATGATCAGATAAGGAATACGAGGTTAGACAATATGCAGGAAACATATATGAGGAGAGCCATTGAATTGGCAAAAAAAGGAATCGGAGCGGTAAATCCAAATCCGCTGGTCGGAGCAGTGATCGTAAAGGATGGGCGGATTATTGGTGAGGGATATCACAGAAGATACGGAGAACTTCATGCGGAGCGGGATGCGTTTGCACATCTGACAGAGGACGCAGCGGGGGCGGAAATGTATGTGACACTGGAGCCCTGCTGCCACTATGGCAAACAGCCTCCGTGCGTGAATGCGATCATCGAGCATAAGATCAGCAGAGTCTATGTCGGATCGGATGATCCGAATGCGCTTGTATCGGGAAAGGGATATCAGATACTACGGGATGCAGGGATTGAAGTTATCACGCATGTATTAAAAGAAGAATGTGACAGCCTGAATCCGGTATTTTTCCATTATATTGTAAATAAGACACCATATGTCGTAATGAAATATGCAATGACTATGGATGGTAAGATCGCAACCTACAGTGGAAAGAGTAAATGGATCACCGGCGAAGAAGCAAGAGCCCATGTGATGGAGCAGAGAAATGCACTTACAGGTATCATGGTTGGAAGCGAGACTGTGATAAAAGATGATCCGGCACTTACCTGTAGGAGAGCAGGAGGCAGAAATCCGGTCCGTATTATTTGCGACAGCAGACTTCGGATTCCTATGGATTCACAGATCGTAAGAACAGCGTCTGAAGTACCGACGATTCTTGCAACCATACAGTCAGAGGATCAGACAGATAAGAAGCAGAAGCTGATCGGGGCAGGCGTTGAGATCATCGAGACGGAGAATGTGGATGGTCATGTGGATCTGCAGGAACTGATGAGACAGCTCGGCGCAAGAAACATAGACGGAATTCTGCTTGAAGGTGGCGGAACCTTAAATGAAAGTGCATTAAAAGCAGGTATCGTAAAAGAGGTCGATGTCTATATAGCACCGAAGATCTTTGGGGGAAGTGCAGGTTATACACCGGTCGGTGGTATGGGAGTAGAATCACCGGAAGAAGCCTATCCGTTTGAGCTTGGTTCCGTTCAGAGGTTTGGAGCAGACATCATGCTTCAGTATTTTCAGATAACAGCTTGACAAACATAACAAACTGTGCCAATATAACCATGTTGAAGTCTTCAGGGCGGGGTTCGTTTCCCCACCGGCGGTGTACATAGTAATTTATGTGAGCCCGCGAGCCGTAAGGCATGATTTGGTGAGAATCCAAAGCCGACAGTAAAGTCTGGATGAAAGAAGAATGCAGATAACAGGTATCAGCATGCGTAGAATCTGCACCAACATTTCATAACAAACAACCCGCCGGAGACATAGTCTCCGGCTTTTTTATGTTAAGTTATATGGAAACTTAATATGTTAAAAGAAGAAATTCAGCAAGTAAGTTGTTAATTAATCAGGTTGATGTTTTTTTAAACAATCAGTTCGTTACTCCATTGATCTTGTGCAGTAAACCTTTTTTCATGTCGGTTCTTAACGAACTGCAAAGGGCAGTGAGTTTAGTACCGTTACATGAAAATAGAGCGCAAGCGTTTTGCGGAACAAGAGTCAATGGGGTGACGAAATGACTGTTTGCAAAAAAACGTCCCCGAAAAGGAGGCAGTCATGTTCACAGGCATTGTGGAAGAGACAGGCACGATAAAGAAGATAGAAAAAGGCACATCCTCCGGTCGCCTGACCATAGAGGCTGACAAGGTTCTGCAAGGAAGTAAGATCGGTGACAGCATAGCTGTCAATGGGGTATGCCTGACGATCACAGGAATGTCGGGGCATTTGTTTACGGCAGATGTGATGGCAGAGACGATAAGAAGAAGCAATCTGGGTACCTTAAGCTCCGGCAGCAAGGTGAATCTGGAGCGTGCGATGGCGGCAGATGGAAGATTTGGCGGACATATCGTATCTGGGCATATCGACGGAACCGGGGTGATCACAGATTACACCGGAGAAGAAAATGCGATCTGGGTGACAGTAACATGTGATAAAAAGCTGTTAAAGTATATCATCGAGAAGGGATCGATCGCGATCGATGGAATCAGCCTGACGGTTGCTTATGTCGATGACCGCTGCTTTAAGGTTTCGATCATTCCACATACGGCAGAGGAGACAACGCTGATCCGCAGGCAGACCGGAGCAGTGGTCAATCTGGAAAATGATGTGATCGGCAAATATGTAGATAAGCTGCTTCATTTTAAAGACAAAGAAGAATCGGATACAGGAAAAAAAGTAGATATGAATTTCCTGGCAGAGAATGGATTCTTATAAAATAAATATTCCTATGGAGGTAAAGACAGATGGAATTAAACAGCATAGAAGAAGTATTAGCTGATCTGGCAGCCGGTAAGGTTGTCGTTATGCTCGATAATGAAGACAGAGAGAACGAAGGAGATGTCATTTGCGCATCTGAATTCGCAACCACGGAGAATGTGAACTTTATGGCAAAATATGCCAGAGGCCTGATCTGTATGCCGATGGATGATTCTTATGTGGAGAAGTTAAATCTTCCGCAGATGTGCATCACAAATACAGATAATCATTGTACTGCATTTACAGTGTCGGTTGACCATGTAAGCACTACAACCGGAATCTCAGCGTATGAGCGTGGCATTACAGCCAGAAAGTTCGTAGAAGAAGATGCAAAGCCGGAGGATTTCCGCAGACCGGGTCATATGTTCCCATTACGTGCAGTTCCGGGCGGCGTGATCGAGAGAGGCGGACATACAGAGGCAACGGTCGATCTGTGCAGACTTGCAGGCTTGAAGCCATGTGGTCTGTGCTGTGAGATCATGAAGGATGACGGTACAATGGCAAGAAAGGACGATCTGCTTGCATTTGCTGAGGAGCACAACCTGAAAATCTCCACGATCGAAAAGCTGGTTCAGTACCGTAAGGAACATGAAGTATTTGTAGAATGTGTAGCAAAGGCAAAGATGCCGACCAGATATGGTGAGTTCACGATCTATGGATATATCAATAAATTAAATGGTGAGCATCATGTAGCACTGGTAAAGGGCGATATCACCGATGGAGAGCCGGTATTATGCAGAGTTCATTCTGAATGTCTGACCGGAGATGCACTTGGTTCAGCCCGTTGTGACTGTGGCCAGCAGTATGATGCAGCGATGAAGATGATCGCAAAGGAAGGCAGAGGCGTGCTTCTGTACATGAGACAGGAAGGACGTGGAATCGGTCTGATCAATAAGATCAAAGCATATCAGTTACAGGATCAGGGCTTAGATACCGTAGAGGCAAATCTGAAGCTTGGCTTCCCTGAGGATGCAAGAGATTATACGATCGGAACACAGATCTTGGTTGACCTTGGTGTCAGAAAGATGAGACTGCTTACGAACAATCCATTAAAGGTATATGGTTTGTCAGGATACAATCTTGAGATCGTGGAACGAGTACCGATCCAGATGCAGCCGGGCAAGTTCGATGCGTTTTATCTGAAGACAAAGAAAGAAAAGATGGGACATATACTTGATCTGTAAGACGATATAATGAACGTAATAACAGGAGGATAATAAAATGAAGAAGATTGAAGGAATGATCGTAGCAAATGGTGCCAAGATCGGTATTGTAGCAGCAAGATTTAATGAATTTATCGTATCAAAACTGGTAAGCGGTGCAGAGGATGCATTATTACGTCACAGCGTAAATCCGGATGACATATCTGTTGCATGGGTTCCGGGAGCATTTGAGATTCCGGTTGTAGCTAAGAAGATGGCTATGTCAGGAAAATATGATGCAGTGATCTGCCTTGGCGCAGTTATCCGCGGAGCAACCAGCCATTATGATTATGTATGCAATGAAGTGTCCAAGGGAATTGCATCTGTTTCGCTTGAATCCGGTATCCCTGTTATGTTCGGTGTAGTAACAACGGAGAACATTGAGCAGGCAATTGAGCGTGCCGGAACAAAGGCAGGTAACAAGGGTTATGATTGTGCAATGGGCGCACTTGAGATGATCGACCTTATGAAGCAGTTATAAAAATTGCATAGCATAAAATAATGTTCAGGGTTTTATGATGCAAAAAAGGTCATAGAACCCTGAATGCATTCATACTGCGTGGAGCGCTTTTGTTCTTATGCGGTAATAACCGGAGGAAATAGACATGAATAAGACAAGAAAGATTCTTTTTTTTGATATCGACGGAACTCTGATCACGGATGATGGAAAACGATATTTTCCGGACAGTGCAAAAGAGGCAATACAAAAGGCAAGAGAGAACGGACATCTGGCATTTATCAATACGGGAAGAGTATTTTGTAATGTAACGGAAGAAATCAGAAGCGCAGGCTTTGATGGTTTTGTCTGTGGCTGCGGAACTCATATTGTGTATAATGGTGAGACATTGTTTCATCACGTTACGCCATATGATGTCTGCGCAGGTGTGATTCGGAAATGTCGTGAATATAAAATGGATGCCGTATATGAACATGCGGACAAAGTGTTTACAAGCGATGTTTTTTCCGATAATGAGCATTTAAAAGAACTGACCAGTTATTTTAAGGCAACCAGCACCTATATGGAATATGACGATCCTGCAAACGATCATATCTTTGATAAATTTTGTGCATGGTATGATGCTGACACTCCGTATCTGGAAGTGTTTAAGACATATCTGGAAAAAGATTATATGTATATCCAGAGAGAGGGAAATTTTTGTGAGGTCGTACCAAAGGGATATACGAAGGCAACCGGTATCCGGTATCTGCTTGATTATTTTGACCTGCCATTGGAAAATGCATATGCATTTGGAGACGGAAGTAATGATGAACCGATGTTGGCATATGTGCCAAATAGTATTATAATGAAAAAAGGTCCGGAGTATCTGAAGAAGAAAGTCCGTTTCGTAACGGATGATGTCAGAGAAGACGGAATCTATAAAGCTATGAAAAAAATGGAGATTATCTAATGGACGAAGAATATTCAAAAGTAACGATGGTCGATCAGTTAGCTATCGCGGTATCCAGCCCGAAAAATTATAAGCATCTGACGAAGTTAAAAGCGAGCAAGACGGTAGGATTTATGATATTGATCGCTTTTATCCTGACCTTTATCGAGTTTGGAATCGGTGTCATTACCTTTATCATGCATGTGGGAGGGTTAAATAACCTGATTACGAATAAGGTTCCGCAGTTTGTGATCGAGGATGGTAAGCTTACGGCAGAGTCGGAGATGTCACTCGATATCGGAAATGCAACAATCTATATGAATACGGATTATGACAGGATCACACTCGATGATATCAAGACAAATGGCGTGTATATCGCATTTGGCAAAGAGAACGTAGTCATGGGAATGATAAACGGCGGACAGACGTATGAATACTCGACGATGGATCTCGACAAATTATTCTATGATGGATTTAACAATGAACAGCTTGCATCCGCAGTACCGGCGTTCTATGTTGCGATTATCATTATGTATATTGCTATGATGTTCGGAAGTGTGATCAGGATGATCTTCCTTGCACTTGTATTTTCGATCGTTGCACGGACGCTTGCGAAAGGACTTCACACAGGTTTATCTTATGGGAATGTATTCCGTGTATGTCTTTACGGACTGACCTTGCCGATGCTGCTGACATCGGTAAATACCTGTCTGGATTTTCTGATACCGTCATCTATTATGTTTGTGATCACCTTGATCCTGGCATTTTCTATGATAAACAGGGGAATCGCAAGCCATGTGGGAACAACGGCACCACCGGAGGACTGGTTATAAAGTGCTGATATAAAAGGAGGCTTTTATGGAGATTGAAAGAAAATATCTGATAAAAGAGATACCGTTTTCACTGGAAGCGTATCCATATAAGGAACTGGAGCAGGGGTATATCTCGACCAGCCCGGTGATCCGTATCCGAAAGGCAGATGAACAATATATTCTTACAGTAAAGTCGAGCGGATTACTGGAACGACAGGAATTCGAGCTTCCGATGAATGAAGCAGATTATAAACGACTGCTTGGCAAGGTTGATGGGAATCTGGTGACGAAACGCAGATATATCATCCCGCTAACGGATACAGAGGGTACAACAGGTGATAAGCAAAAGGATGCAGGACTTAAGATCGAACTGGATGTCTTTGAGGGGCTGTATCAGGGACTGATCTATGCAGAAGTCGAATTTGAGACGAAGGAAGATGCAGATAATTTCGCAGCACCGGCATGGTTTACCAGAGATGTATCGATGGATGGAGCGTATCATAACAGTGCATTAAGCAGTATGAATGAGGAACAGCGACTTGCATTTATGACAGGTGTGTCGAAACTCGGCGAATAGTATAGATAGAAATGGAGGAAGAATGATGAAAGTCAGAATGTTATTTGAAACAGGATATGAAGAAGTAGAAGCATTAACCGTTGTAGATCTGTTAAGACGTGCAAAGGTTGACTGCCTTATGGTGGCGGCAGACGATCAGGATACGGTTACAGGTTCACATGGGATCACAGTAAAGATGGATGAGAAGATCAGTGCACTTACCGATGATGCAGATATGATCGTACTTCCGGGTGGTATGCCCGGTGTGACAAATCTGATCGCAAATGAGAAGGTAAAGAATCTCGTATGCGGACAGTATGAAGCAGGAAGATATGTTGCAGCGATCTGTGCGGCACCGACTGCCTTTGGAGTCTTTGGCATCTTAAAGGATAAGGAGGCTACCTGCTATCCGGGAATGGAAGCGGGACTTCATTGTGCGAAAGTATCATATGAAAATGTAGTAACAGACGGTAAGGTGATCACAAGCCGCGGTATGGGAACAGCTATTGATTTTGGTTTGAAACTGGTTGAGATCCTGACAGATCGGGAGACAGCAGAGAAGCTGGCAGCAGCCATTGTTTACAAATAAGAATTATGGAATTTAAAGTATCGGTCAGGCATATGGTAGAATTTATATACAGATGCGGCGATATTACAAGCAGCAGTAATGGGACTCTGTCAAAGGAAGCGATGAATGCGGGAAGTAAGATGCATCGAAAGCTTCAGAAAATGGCAGGGTCTTATTATGATGCGGAAGTTCCTTTAAAGATCACGATGAAGAAGGGAATTCATGATCTGGATGTCACGATAGAGGGCAGAGCAGATGGGATCATAGATCTGAGAGGTGAAAAGAACCGAAGCAGGAAGAAGAAGGAAATCGAGCGGCAGGTGATCCGGGTAGAGGACAGATATTGGGACCGGCTGCTGCTCAAAAAAACGGAGAGCCCGGATCCGGAAGCAGTTGAGAGCCTCATGGAACCAAATGCTGCCGACGTGACCGGTCAGATGCCGGAAGCGGATGAACCTGCGGATGTTACGATCGACGAGATCAAAGGCGTGTACAGAAAACTTGCCGATATCGAAGTACCGGAAACAGTTCATGTAGCCCAGGCAATGTGCTATGCCTATATTTATGCAAAAGAACAGTCTTTGGATCGGATCAATGTACAGATCACATATGTGAATCTGGAAAGTGAAGAGGTAAAACATTTTTTTTATGTATTTTCTTTTTCATTTCTTGAGGAATGGTTTCATGATACGGTGGATGAGATGATGAAATGGATCGATCATGCCATATCACATGCAAGAATCAGAGATGCTTCGATTACAGAACTGGAATTCCCATATGAATACAGAAAAGGACAGAAGCAGATGGCTGCCTGTGTGTATAAGGCGATCGAAGGGGAGCGCAGATTGTTTGTACAGGCTCCGACCGGAATCGGTAAAACGATGGCGGCAATGTTTCCTTCCGTTAAGGCATTTGCAACCGGGCTGGTATCGAAGATTTTTTATCTGACGGCCAAGACGATCGCCGGAACCGTACCGGATCAGGCACTTACATTGCTGCGGGAACATGGATTGAAGTTTTCTTCCGTTATGCTGACTGCCAAAGAGAAGATATGTCTGAATGAGACAATGGAATGTGACGCGGAGCATTGTCCTTATGCAAAGGGACATTTTGATCGTGTCAATGCTGCATTATTTGAAATGATCACGCAGGAGGAAAGAATGGATCGGGAGGTTATCCGTTCTTATGCGGAAAGGTATCGGGTCTGTCCGTTTGAACTGGGTCTGGATGCGAGTCTGTTCGCAGATACTATCATTGGAGATTATAATTATGTATTTGATCCGAGGGTGAATCTGAAACGGTTTTTTTCTCAGACAGCATATGATACAGGACGGTATGTATTTCTGGTGGATGAAGCACACAATCTGGTGGATCGTGCATCATCCATGTACAGTGCGACTTTGTATAAAGAAGATTTCCTTGCAGTGAAAAAACTTGTAAAGCCATATAGTAAGAAGCTTGTTCGAGGTCTGGAATCCTGCAACCGGGAGCTTCTGGAATTGAAGAAGCGATGCCCGGAGCATGGATATCAGATTCTAAATGATATCGGGGTTCTGTATCTGAAGCTGCTGCAGCTTCATACGACGATGGAGACATTTTTAGAAGATTACAAACAGATCCCGGAACGTAAGGAGATACTGGAGTTTTATTTTGCACTTACGACATTTTTAAATATTGCGGATCTGATCGATGAAAGCTATGTGATCTATGATGAGCTTACTTCGGATGGCAGATTTATGGTGCGGTTATATTGCGTCCATCCGGCGAATAATCTGAAGCTTTGCCTGGATAAGGGGGTATCGACTGTTTTCTTTTCGGCAACGATCCTGCCGGTAAAGTATTACATGGAGATGCTGTCCGATACGGATACCGATCAGGCTATCTATATTCCTTCTCCGTTTGATCAGAAGAAACGACAGATCATGGTCGGCGTGGATGTATCTACGAAATATACCAGACGTTCGGTAAAGGAGTATAAACGTGTGGCAGAGTATATCAGACATCTGTTTAAAGTACATCCCGGCAATTATATGGTATTTCTGCCATCCTATAAGATGCTTCGGGAGGTCTATGAGCAGATGACGGCTGAAGATTGTTCTGTTATGGAACTGCTGTGTCAGGAACAGAATATGAAAGAGGCAGACAGAGAAGCATTCCTGGAGCATTTCTCATCACAAAAGAATGTAGTCGCCTTTTGTATCATGGGTGGTATATTCTCTGAGGGAATCGATCTGACCGGGGACAGATTGATCGGATCGGTTGTAGTAGGACCGGGACTTCCGCAGGTGTGCAATGAGAGAAAGATCATGATGGATTATTTCAATACCGGAAAGAGGACGGATACAAATGCGGATTCGTCTGTTGACGGTTTTAAATATGCGTATCTGTATCCGGGTATTAATAAGGTATTCCAGTCAGCCGGGCGGGTGATCCGGACAGAAGATGATACCGGAGTGATCCTGTTATTGGACGAACGATTTGGCACCGGGGAATATAACTCGTTATTTCCGGTGGAATGGCAGGATGCGGTATTTGGAAATTTTGACCGGCTTGCTCAGAAGGTGGAGAATTTCTGGAAAAGAGAGGAAGAACCTTAATCTTTCTTCAAAATGGGAATATGTACACAAGAATACTGGAAATTCGCATATATATGTGATAAAATGGACGCAGGCTTTTTCTACTGGCCTGCATGCAGTGCATGCTTTTATATGAAATATGAAACTGTTCTGGAAAGGCAGATAGGGGAAATGAAAAATATTACAGTAAAAGATATTGTGAATGCAACAGGAGGGTTCCTGCTCTGTGGCGATGAAGATACACCGATTACAGGTCTGTGTATTGATTCAAGAAAAGCACAGGCGGGAGATTTATTTATTCCTCTGTTGGGTAATAAAGTTGACGGACATCGTTTTATTGAGCCGGCGATGGAGAGAGCTTCGGCAACTCTGACATCAGAGCATGATAATGTCGTTATTTCGGAGAAGCCGTTTATCCGTGTTGATGACACGATGAAAGCGCTTCAGGCGATTGGAAAAGATATCCGCGGTCGATATGATATTCCATATATCGGAGTGACCGGAAGTGTGGGAAAGACAACGACCAGAGAGATGATCGCAGCGGCTGTCGGCACAGGCAGACATTGTTTTCAGACAAATGGAAATGAGAATTCTCAGATCGGTGTACCAATGACGCTTTCCAGAATGACAGACGGATATGATGCAGCGGTGATCGAGATGGGTATCAGTGAACCGGGACAGATGGAGATATTATCTGATATCGTAAGACCATCAATCTGTGTAGTGACAATGATCGGTGTTGCACATATAGAATTTATGAAGACGCAGGAGAACATCAGAGACGAGAAGCTTTCTATTGTGAATCATATGAAGGAGAATGGCTTATTGCTGTTAAACGGTGATGATCCGTTACTGCGGGAGATAAAAGATGATATGTCATGTCAGACACTTACTTTCGGTATCGATGAGGTCTGTGATTTTCAGGGATCCGATGTACAATGCGGAGAGCAGGGTATGGAGTTCGACTGTACGCATAATGGCGAGACAGTTCATGTTGTTATGGATGTACTGGGAAAACATAATGTAAGGAATGCACTGGCGGGAATCGCAGTTGCATATCAGCTCGGGATTCCGATGGCAACAGCGGCAAAGGCTTTCGAACATTTTGAAGGACAGAGACAGCGGATCATTCGTATGGAGAATCGATATACGATCCTTGATGATACTTATAATGCAAGCCCGGATTCGATGAAGGCAAGCATTGATGTACTCTGTGATCTGGACTGTAAAGGGAAAAAATATGCAGTCCTTGCCGACATGAATGAACTCGGAGATGACAGTGTATCTTATCACAGACAGATCGGGGAATATCTTAGAGATAAGAAGATTGATGAAGTGATCGTGGTTGGAGAAAAAGCACTTGATATCAAGAAAGCTTTAGATGAATGTGATACAAAATATGCAAAGACCTTCTCCTTTATGGATAATGAAGAGGTTGCGTTGTATCTCATGGCGATCATGAAGCCGGAGGATATTGTATTATTAAAAGGCTCCAATAGTATGAAATTAAACGAAATAGTCAAAATTCTCACTAATTAATTATACAAATTGTATAAAACGACCATAAAAGCTACCAAAGTTCATAAAATTCGGTAGCTTTTATTGTTTAATATGACTTTGTATTTTTGAAAAAAACACATGATGTGAGACAAAACGTAGAAAAACAGGCAACTATATTGAAAAAACACGGAAAATGGAGTAATATCAAATCTAGCTTGAGTAAGATATACATAAATAAAATTAGGCGTACGTAAAATGATAGAATAAGATTTAAAACGGAGGGTTTTAATTATGGCTACAAAGAAGACTGAAGATGCAAAGAAAGTTGTAACAGCAAAGGCAACCGTAGCAGGCGTTATGGCAAAGGCTGAGGCAGCAAAGAAGGCAGAAGCTGCTAAGGAAGCAAAGGCAGCAGTAAAGGCTGAGCCGGTTAAGGCAGAAGTGAAAGAAGAAAAGAAGCCGGCAACAAAGAAAGCACCGGCAGCTAAGACAGTAGCAACTAAAGCTGAACCGGCAAAAACAGAAGTTAAAGCCGAAGAAAAGAAGCCTGCAGCTAAAAAGCCTGCAGCAAAGAAACCGGCAGCAGTTAAGACAACTGAGACAGTTTTCATTGAATATAACAATGGTCAGATCAATGTTTCTGACATTGTAGCAAAAGCAAAAGAAGCACTTGGCAATAAGGCAGTTAAGGAATTGAACGTATATTACCAGCCAGAAACAGGTATGGTATACTATACAGCTGATGGAGAATCAGGTTCTTACAGTCTTTAATCTATAAATAGTTTGAAGGGCAGCGTTCTTAACATAAGGATGCTGCTTTTTCTGTATAAAAGGAAAGGAAGAATGTGCATATGAAGATCGGTTTTGTCGGATGTGGCAATATGGCGACAGCTATCATAAAAGGAATTATTAAGAAGCAGATTATTGAAGAAGAGAATATCATGGCTTCGGCAAAGACAAAGACAACATTGGAACGAGTTCAGCGAGAACTGGGCATTAAGGTATCGATGGATAATTCGGAAGTCGTTAAGAACAGTGATATCGTTGTTTTGGCGGTAAAACCACAGTATTATCAGGAAGTGATCGAACAGATCAAAGATACAGTAAGCGATAACCAGATTATTATCAGTATCGCACCCGGCAAGACTCTTGCATGGTTACAGGATTGTTTTGGTAAGAATGTGAAGCTGGTACGGACGATGCCGAATACACCGGCGTTGGTAGGCGAGGGCATGACAGGTGCATGTCGGAATGAATATGTTACCGATGAAGATTATGCAACAGTTCTTCAGATCCTTGGCAGCTTTGGTGAAGTAGAGACGATACCGGAGAACCTTATGGATGTCTGTGTATCCGTCAGCGGAAGCTCTCCTGCATATATCTATATTCTTATAGAAGCAATGGCAGACGGGGCAGTAGCAGATGGAATGCCAAGAGCGCAGGCATATAAGTTCGCGGCACAGTCTGTTCTTGGAAGCGCAAAGATGGTACTTGAGACAGGAAAGCATCCCGGTGAATTAAAGGATCAGGTCTGCTCCCCGGGTGGAACGACAATGGAAGCTGTCCGCGTATTAGAAGAAAAAGGCTTCCGTTCCTCCGTGATCGAAGCAATGAAAGCCTGTGTTCGCAAAGCCCGCGGGTTATAATAATTGACTACAAACAAATCCGCTGTGCTATACCACATCTGTTATTCCGCAAAACACTTCCGTTCTAGTCCTCGTGCAGCGGTACATAAAGTTGCAAAAGACGCAACTTAAGTACCGGCCTCGGACAAGGTTTGCTTCATAACAGTGTGGCATAGTACAGCGGATTTGTTTGTATGCCGGATAGATTTTATAAGGCGGTGTCACCGTGTTCCCCGGTACGGATACGGATGACGTCGGCAACGTCATAGACGAAGATCTTGCCATCGCCTACTTTTCCGGTTGAGATCTTTTCACATACCTTAAAGATGATGTTGTCCGCAACATCATCCTTGACGATGGTTTCAATCTTGATCTTCGGGATCAGATTGACCACATATTCACTTCCGCGGTATGTTGTTTTATAACCCTTCTGATTTCCATATCCCATAATATTTGATACTGTAGCACCGGTTGACCCGCATTCGTCCAGAATGGCTTTTACATCATCCAGTTTTTCAGAACGGACAATAATTGATAATTTCTTCATATATATAACCCTCCATTCTATACTTGTAACTGAGAATATGATACCATATTCTTTTTTTCATTTCTACAGGTAGGGCATAATGAAAGATTTTGTATATTATCTGAAGAAGAAGCAGAGGCACAAAGAGATATAAGAGCAATTGTACTTAATTAAATTAACAGATGCGGATGACATGAAATTTATTTAGAAAAATTTAACTGCTTTACCGGAAATAATACTGTTTTCATATAGGTGGAATCTGTGGTATCATGTAGCAAAGTTATATGATGTAATATAGATAGCTTTTTTAGGCAGAAAACGAAAGTGTGGAGGATAAAAATGTCTGATTATAGAAATGATGATGAGAATAAAGAACTGACCGGTCAGACCATGTCTGATGATCATAAAACAGAAGACAAGCATGAGGATGAATACGAGAAATACTGTTATCTGTGCAGGAGACCGGAGAGCGTGGCCGGTAAGATGATCGATATGCCGGGTAATATACATATCTGTGCAGATTGTATGCAGAAAACCATGGATACAATGAATAATAACGGATTCGGGGGAATGCAGTTCCTGGATCTTTCGAATATGCCGAATTTTGGGAATATTGATCTTTCCAGATTTATGGGACAAACGGATATTCCGCAAAAGCAGAAGGTTAAGAAAAAAACAGAAAAGCCAAAGAAAAAAGAGGTAGAATTGTCACTTGCGACCATACCTGCACCGCATAAGATCAAGGCAATGTTAGATGAATATGTAATCGGTCAGGAATATGCCAAGAAGGTAATGTCTGTTGCGGTATATAACCATTACAAACGGGTGCTTACAGATTCTATGGACGACATCGAGATTGAAAAGTCCAATATGCTGATGGTGGGACCTACCGGTTGTGGAAAGACCTATATCGTAAAAACGATCGCGAAGCTGTTAAATGTACCACTTGCGATTACGGATGCAACGACGCTTACAGAGGCAGGTTATATCGGTGATGATGTAGAAAGTGTACTGTCCAAGCTCCTTGCGGCAGCAGATAATGATGTAGAAAAGGCTGAAAAGGGAATTGTGTTCATCGATGAGATTGATAAGATTGCAAAGAAGCAGAACAGTAACAGCCGTGATGTAAGCGGAGAATCCGTTCAGCAGGGCTTGCTGAAGATCTTAGAAGGAGCAGAGATTGAGGTTCCGGTAGGTTCGGGAAGTAAGAACGCAATGGTTCCGATGACGACGATGAATACAAAGAATATTTTATTTATCTGTGGAGGTGCGTTCCCGGCGATCGAAGATATTATTAAAGCAAGATTGAATAAGCAGTCCTCGATCGGTTTTCGTGCAGACTTAAAGGACAAGTATGATAAGGATCCTAATATCTTAAAACAGGTGACAAATGAGGATCTCCGTGAATTTGGTATGATACCTGAGTTCCTCGGACGACTTCCGGTTCTGTTCACCTTGGATGCATTGGATAAGGACATGTATATTAAAATCTTAAAAGAACCGAAAAATGCGATCTTAAAGCAGTATAAGAAGCTGCTGGCTCTCGATGAAGTTGATCTTCAGTTTGATGATTCGGCATATGAAGCAATTGCGGAAAAGGCAATGAAGAAGAATACAGGAGCAAGAGCACTCCGGGCGATCATTGAAGAATTTATGTTAGATATCATGTATCAGATCCCGAGAGATGACAGCATCGGGCGTGTGATCATAACAGGTGATTATGTAAATGGTAAAGGCAGCCCGATCATTGAGCTGCGTGGTGTAGAACCGTTGCAGATCGAAGCCTGTGCAACAGAAAATAAATAGAATGGCGTATCTTTGGGTAAGATAAAGGGAAAGGTTTGAAAAGGAGAAAGGTATGTTTAAGAAAAAAATGCTCAGATGCCGCAGGCAGATTCTGGCAGCTGCTTTATGTGTATCAATGACGTTGGCACTTTCTGCTTGTGGAGAAGACAGCGGAGAGCGTAAGCATCTCTCGGACGGTCAGGGAACAGATAGAACAACCGAGACTGTAACAACTGAGGAGGAACAGGAAGTTTTCTCAGAGAATGCAGAGAAGGTGCAGAAGGAATTTGAACAGTATCTGGATGATTATTTTAAAGATGCTGTTACAGAAGATACAATGACCTATAACTATTCTATAAAAAATGGTGCAGATTATGGAATCGAGGAGCCGGAGGTGACACTCGGTGACCCGGGCATGACCGAAGAAGGAATCAAGGAAGATAAGGCGGAATTTGATAAGTGGGTAGATGAACTGGAGAAAATTGACAGAGCATGTCTGACAGAAGACCAGAAGCTGACATACGATGTGCTTGATGAGTATTTTGACGTTGCAGCAGGTGTATATGATAATGTATATCTGTATGAACCGTTTTCTCCGATGAGAGGACTTCAGGCGAATATTGCTTCGATGTTTACCGACTATCGGTTTGATGATAAGGGTGATGTTGAACGATATATAGAATTACTGGGGCAGATCCCGGAGTATTTTCAGGAATATCTGGATTTTGAAAAAGAAAAATCTGAGAAAGGATATTTTATGAGTGATGAAGTCTGTCAGAAGGTAATCAATCAATGTCAGACTTTTATAGAGAATAAAGATGATCATTTTATGGTGACCGTATTTAACGATAATATGGATCGACTTGATTTTCTGTCTGATGAGGAAAAGACGGAATTCAAAGAGCAGAACAAAGAGGCTGTTCAGAATTCTCTTATTCCTGCTTTTGAGAATATCATAACTGTATTTACAGACCTGAAGGGAACAGGAAAGAACCGGATGGGGATCTGTAACTATGAAGGGGGTAAAGAGTATTATGAATATCTGCTGAAGACATATGCAGGGACTTCAAAGAGTGCGGATGAAGTGATCGATATGTTAGATAATGAGCTTAAGAACCTGATGACAGATATTTATCAGGTGTATTTCATGAATAAAGATGCTTATGAATATTTTGCATCCAATTATGATGATATCTTTGCAGCTACAAATGAGATGTCTGCTTCTGATATGATCGATCGGATGATGGAGGACGCATCGGAGAACTATCCGGATATCGGAACCATACATTATCAGGCAGAGCCGCTTGATAAGAGTCTGGAAACAATCATGGACGATGTATTAGCTTATTATATGGCACCTGCTATTGATGATCCGGATAACAATCTGATCCGTTACAATGGCATGCATACAGATGGTATGTGGACAACTCTGGCACATGAAGGGTATCCGGGACATATGCTTCAGAATGCATATTATATGTCTACAGATCCGGAACCGGTAAGAACCCTTATGAGTTTTCTTGGTTATAAAGAGGGCTGGGCGATGTATGCATGTTATGATTCCCTGTACTATTATCAGTATGAAGAAGAGTCATATGGAGATGCCATTGCAGATCTGTATAAATTGAATGATGAGATGAGTTATCTGATCATGGGAAGAATTGACCTCGGAGTTAATTACGAGGGATGGTCATTGGATGAGACGAAGCAGTACCTGACGGAACAGGGCATGGATGCCGGTAGTGCAGATGAGCTTTACTATACATTAGTGGGGGATCCTGCGGTATACCAGAGCTATTCAACCGGATATTATGAGTTGAAGGAACTGCGGGATTATGCTGAGGAGAAGCTCGGTGATGCATTTGATGTAAAAGAGTTCAATACGATCATTTTAGAGACCGGACCATGTCAGTATGACATATTAAAGAAGCAGATCGATAAGAAATTACAGGGAAATGTGATCTAGGAAATATATTTTTGCCTTTTTCGGAATATGTTTATTATAAAGGGAAAAAGGATCTAAAATATGATATGCGATGATGTTGCTTACCGGGAAGATTATGTGGACTATCTGATTGAATACAATGGAGAAACCGAAACGGTTCTGGATATTTATAAAGATACAGGATGTGTTAATTTTATAGATGAGCGGTTTGCCGTGTTATACCGTCCGAAACCGGATGATTATATGGAGAGTTTTTCCAGACTGGAATATACATTGTTTCCCAAGTTATACGGATTGATGGATACCAGCAGCGTAGAGGCTGTTGGAGCAGTGAATGTACAGCAGGAGAATATTTTGGGATTGACAGGTAAGAATATCATTATCGGAATCATAGATACCGGAATTGATATACAGAACCCGTTGTTTCAGAATGCGGTAGGTCAGACGAGGATTCTTGCTGCATGGGATCAGTCCGTGCCGGGAGGAGAACAGACCGGAGAGTTTCCCGGATATGGAACCGTGTATACCGGAGATGAGATAAATGAAGCGATCCGAAATGGTACTTCTGTTCTGCAGGATGAGAACGGACATGGAACTTTTCTTGCCGGAATAGCGGCCGGAGGAAAGACCGATGATTTTACAGGAGTCGCACCGGAGGCAGATTTTGTAATTGTCAAATTAAAACAGGCAAAACAGAATCTCAGAGGGCTCTATGGTGTACCGGAAGATGTAGATGCCTATCAGGAAAATGATATTATGATGGGCATCTCTTTTTTATGCAGACAGGCAAGCATAGAACAGAAATATCTGTCGATACTGGTTGGAGTCGGTTCGAACAGTGGAAGTCATACAGGAGCATCGGCATTGGAATCCCTGATTGCAAATGTTGGTATTATGACCGGAATTGCAGTGTCTGTTGCGGGAGGAAATGAGGGCATCGCAGGGCATCATTTTCATGGTATGATACCGAGAGATCGGTTATATACGGAGATGGAGATCAATGTAACCGGGAATGACAGCTTTACCCTTGAGATATGGGGAGCGGTTCCTAATATATATTCAGTTGCTTTTGAGATTCCGGGTGGGGAATATGTGAGCCAGATTCCACCCCGATTTGATAAAAGTGAGACAATACGTCCGATCTTTGGTGGAGGTATCATCTATGTTGATTATTTTCTGGTCGAGGATCAGTCGGGAGAAGATCTGATCATGATGCGCTTCTTTGATCCGCCGAACGGTCTGTGGAGAATACGTGTCTATGGTGTGGGAGATACCGATAAATCTTTTCATGCATGGTTGCCGATCACACGATTTTTATCGGAGAATACCAGATTTGTAAGTCCATCACCGGAAACTACACTTACGAATCCTGCGACGGCAGTTATTCCTATGTGCGTATGTGCCTATGATCATTATTCAAACAGTCTTTATTTGAATGGCAGCAGGGGATATACGGCAGCAGATGATATCAAGCCTGATTTTGTCGCACCGGGAGTGGATGTCTATGGACCGGGAAAAGCACGCACATTTGTACGAAGATCCGGGACTTCGGTTGCAGCAGCCCATTGTGCCGGTTGTGCAGCATTGATCCTGCAATGGGTAAGAGATCGTGATATTACACGTTTTATTAATGGAAACCAGATCAGGAATTATTTTATACGTGGAACGATACGACCGGGAACGGATCAGGCTCCGATCGAGAATATCGTACATGAGGGAAGCGGGTATGTCTATGCGAGAGAATATCCAAATCGTGAATGGGGATATGGAATATTGAATATCTATAATACATTTGACAGACTTCGTACCTGACCGGTTATATCATGAAAATTGTATCTAAAATGTGAAAATTGTAAAAGATTTATAATTTTTAACAAAATGGTTTTACAGAATTTGAGAGGTGTATTATACTATACATGTTTGTAAAAGAAATGTATAAAAAAATTAAAAAACTTATGAAAAATTGTAATGATTTCGGAGGATTTTATGGATAAAGATCAGGAATTACTGGATCCATTTCAGGATGATTTGGATATTTCTGAAGTATTGGATGATTCGGAGGATGAGATATATGATTCCGAAGATGATCCGGAAGCTTCAGAGGAAGACGAAACAGAAGAATACGAAGAAAACGAAGAAGCCGAAGAAGACGATTCTGATTTGAATGATAAAAAAGCGAAAAGAATTCGTGCTATTCATATTGCGGTCGTTGTACTTGGTGTATTGATCGTTTGTGAATATACTTTTTTCGGAGTGTTCTTCCATAATAATAAGAAAAAGTATGAAAAGGCGCAGAAAGCAGCTTCGGTCACGGAAGCAGAGGCAGAAGAAGATACGGAAGAGAATGTAGTAACGGAAGCCCCGCTTCCTACTACAAATGTAAATGATGACCGGACAAGCACGACAGCTGAGGCAACGACAGAGAATAGAACATATGAGCCTTCGACCACCTCAACAGAGAGCCAGAGAACAGAGAATCCGACTGAGGCTCCTACGACAGCATCAACAACAGAAGAAGTAACAACTGAGAAACCTACAGAGAAGCCGACGGAAGCACCTACAGAGAAGCCAACGGAGGCACCTACAGAGGCACCGACGGAAGCCCCTACTGAGAAACCAACGGAGGCACCGACGGAAGCACCTACAGAGGCACCGACGGAAGCCCCTACAGAGAAGCCAACGGAGGCACCGACGGAAGCACCTACGGAAGCGGCTGTTGAGAGCGTAGAATAAGCAGAATATGAGTGAGGAACTACGTTGAAAAAAAATGAGCATTTAATTACTGTAGTCTATCCCGGCTCCATAGCGGAAGAAATGGAGATTGAAACGGGAGATTATCTGCTTGCAATAAATGATAAAGAGATAAAAGATGTATTCGATTATCGATACATGATAAAAGATGAATATATAGAGGTTCTGATTCGTAAATCCTATGGAGAAGAATGGCTGCTTGAGATTGAAAAGGATTATGATGATGATCTGGGTGTGGAATTTGAAAATGGTCTTATGAGCGATTATCGATCCTGCACCAATAAATGCATGTTTTGTTTTATTGATCAGATGCCTCCGGGAATGAGGGAGACACTTTATTTTAAAGACGATGATTCCCGTCTGTCCTTTTTACAGGGAAATTATATCACACTGACAAATATGACAGATGAGGATGTTGACCGTATTATAAAGATGCAGCTTGCACCGATCAACATATCTATTCAGACGACCAATCCTGATCTGCGGTGTAAGATGCTGCATAATCGTTTTGCAGGCGACCGGTTAAAATATCTGGATCGTCTGTTTGAAGGACATGTAGAGATGAATGGCCAGATCGTTCTCTGTAAGCATGTAAATGATGGAACGGAGCTTGAACGGAGTATCAGGGATCTGGGGAAATATCTGCCTTTCATGCGCAGTGTATCTGTTGTTCCGGCAGGACTTACGAAATACAGACAGGGGCTGTATCCGTTAGAATTATTTACGAAAGAAGAAGCGGGACAGGTCATTGATCTGATCGAGAGTTATCAGAAAAAATTTTATGAGCAATATTCGCTTCATTTTATCCATGCAAGTGACGAATGGTATATAACGGCCGGGAGGGATTTCCCGGAGGCGGAACGATATGATGGGTATATCCAGCTGGAAAACGGTGTCGGAATGATGCGCTTATTCTTAGAAGAATTTGATGAAGCATATCGGGAGATGCTGGATGCACCTGATTATCAGGTCAGGAGGGAGACTTTTCATCGAACGGTCTGTATGGCAACCGGTAAATTGACCTACAGTACGATCGATAATTTTGCAAATCGTCTGATGGAGGCGTTCCCGGGACTTACGATCCGGGTGTATTGTATCAGAAATGATTTTTTTGGAGAAACGATCACTGTTTCAGGACTGATCACCGGTATCGATCTGACAACACAGTTAAAGGAGATACAGGACGCAGGTGTTGATCTTGGAGAAGCCTTGCTTATTCCGTCGAATATGCTTCGTATGGGAGAAAAGGTATTTTTAGATGATATGACGGTGGATCAGGTAGAAGAACGGCTGGGACTGCATGTGGTTCCGATCGAATCAGGCGGTGCGGATTTCATTCAGGCAGTTATTGATCCTTCGTATTCCATGGATCGAAATAATGAGACATTAGGATATATTCAGGCATTTGATGATGACGAGAATTAATGCGTTTATCCGGGTTAACAGCAATAAAAATATGACAGAGCATCTTTTTCAGGTTGACATAAATCTGAAAAAGATGCTCTTTTTGGGTAATTGTAATTTCATTCTAAAGTGGTACAATGTGAGCACTAAATTGTGATACAAAAATAATAAGAAGACGAATGGAGGATACGCATGAAACAGCTAATGATTAAACCAACGATTTACAAGTATGATACATGTAAGAAATTTGCAGAAGAATTTCATATCGAAAAAGGTGATCTTGTTATCACAAACGAATATATCTATGAGCCATTCTTCGGGAAGTTAAATCTGGAATGTGATGTTATTTATCAGGAAAAATACGGAGCCGGTGAACCGTCTGACGATATGGCAGAAGCAATCTATAAGGATATTAAGGGGGAGCATAAGCGTATTATCGCGATCGGCGGAGGAACAGTTATTGATATCTCCAAGCTGTTTGCATTAAAGTATGTGTCACCGATCTTAGACCTTTATGATGGTAAACTTCCGATAGAAAAGGACAAAGAGCTGGTGCTGGTTCCAACTACCTGTGGAACCGGGTCTGAAGTGACGAATATAGCCATTCTGGCATTAAACAGTCGTGGAACTAAAAAAGGTCTTGCGGTTGATGAAATGTATGGAGATTCGGCTGTTTTGATACCGGAGCTGTTGACAGGACTGCCGTTCCGTTTCTTTGCAACCAGCTCGATCGATGCCTTGGTACATGCGGTTGAATCAAGCTTATCACCAAAGGGCAATGAATATACCAGAATGTTCGGTTATAAGGCTATTGATATGATCCTTCATGGTTATATGGAGATTCGTGATAAGGGTCCGGATGCAAGAATTCCGTTATTGGATCGTTTTCTTGTAGCTTCTAACTACGCCGGTATTGCATTTGGAAATGCGGGATGCGCAGCAGTACATGCCTTAAGCTATCCGCTTGGAGCAACCTATCATGTGGCACACGGAGAATCTAATTATGCCATGTTTACAGGAGTTATGAAGAACTATATGGAGATCAAACAGGATGGGGAGATCGCGAAGCTTAATTCTTTTATAGCAGATATTCTTGGCTGTGATGTTGAAAATGTCTATGAGTCTCTGGAGAATTTGTTAAATATCCTGATTCCGAAGAAGGCTTTACATGAGTATGGAGTAACAGAAGAGGATCTTGCCGAATTCACAGATTCTGTAATGACGAATCAGGGGCGTCTGATGGCGAATAATTTCGTAGAGCTTGATCGTGACAGGGTCTATAAGATATACAAAGAACTTTATTGATCCGAACAAAAATAAACCAACCCTGCAGCCTGTATATTTTACGAAGCAAACCTATTCGATCGCCGGTTCTTAGTGAGACGTATTTACGTCGAACTTAGTACCGTTGCGTGAGAATCGAGCACAAGCGTTTTGCGTAGTAAATATATACAGGCTGCAGGGTTGGTTTATTTTTGTTCGGATTTAGACATAATTCCCCGCGTTTCATCTTAGATTATGTCGAGATCATACAGAATTACTCCGTAGAGGCGAAAAGCTGTCGCAACTTGCGGAGAGTAGGATATTCCAAAGGCAGAACCAAGGTACTATAATGTTGTCCAAGGCAGAAGATCAGGAGGGACATTATGAATTATGTAAAAATAATGATGGTAAAGCGCGACAAAAGAGAAATCGAACAGTTAAGGGATATTATACAGTCAGTTGCAGCGTATGAATTGGTGGGGATATGTGACAACGGACAAGATGCTGTCAGGGGAATTGCCGAAAAGAATCCGGATATTGTCATTTTAGATGAAGTCTTACCGGGAAAAGATGTACTTGAGATAGCAGAATCAGTAATACATAATAAAAATCTGAAAAATGTAAAATTTATTTTATGCGGCTCAAAGACACATAAACAATATCTGGATTTTATTTACTATAAGATCTCTGATCGCCTGATATTAAGGCTTCTCGATCTGCCATATGATGACAGAAAAGTCAGGGGAGTAATTGACGATGTTATGAAAGCAAAACGGAATGACAATTATCAGAATATGGTAGAGCCGGAGAATGACAGCACGGTTTTAGAAGCAGTCGTAACAGATATTATTCATGAGATCGGTGTTCCTGCGCATATAAAAGGGTATCAGTATCTTCGGAGTGCTATATTGATGGCTGTTCAAGATATGGATATATTGAATTCCATTACAAAACAGTTATACCCATCGATTGCAGAGGAGTATGGGACAACCTCATCGCGGGTAGAGAGAGCTATCCGCCATGCGATCGAAGTTGCATGGGGCAGAGGCAGCATGGATACGATCAACGACCTGTTCGGATATACGATCAATGCAGGCAAAGGGAAGCCTACAAATTCGGAATTTATTGCACTGATTGCGGATAAGATTCGTCTGGATAATCGTCAGTTGATTCGAAAACCGGAGTATACCTTAAAAAGTATTTCCTAAAATATCCGGTTGCGTTACTATATGTCGACAAATGTCGAAAAATGGCGCAAATTTCACTTCTCAGGGGTACATGAGGTAAACCTGAGAAGTTCTTTACAAATTGGATTTTGACAAATATACTTAGAAAACAGTCGATTTTTCAAAAAAAAATAGAATTAAGGGGGATTGAAGATGAACAATCAGGATATAAGTATAATCATCGCAGATGGAGATTGTGAGTTGGTTGCAAAACAGCTGCTCGCAAATACATCAAGAGTTGACATTAAAATTGTCGACAAAGTAACAGATGGAGAAAGTGCAATTGAGTCGATCAGGAAGTATCAGCCGGATGTGGTGCTGCTAGACATCTGCCTGCCGGTAATGGATGGACTCGGAGTAATGGAAACGATTCGGGATTCGGGGGATTGTCCTGAAACGTTGTTTGTGGTAATTACTTCCGTGGGCTCACAGAGACTGATCCGTTGTGCATTTGATCTGGGTGCTTCATTCTATGTTCTGAAGCCTTATAATTCAGATCAGCTTGTTGCCAGGTTAAAACAGATGCATGAAAGAAAACAGGAGATACTTGCTGAGATGTCCAATGATCTGATCTGCATCCCGAATAAAAGTATGACCGATAATGTGGCGAATAACATCGAGAGTGATGTAACAGATATCATAAGAGATATCGGGATTCCCGCCAACATCAAAGGGTATCAGTATATCCGGGAAGGAATCATAATGGCAGTAAATGATGTGAATATGTTGAATTACATTACGAAACTGTTGTATCCGAGTATTGCAAAGAAGTATAAGACCACATCATCCAGCGTAGAACGTGCGATCAGACATGCCATCGAGGTTGCATGGAATCGTGGACAGATTGATGTGATCAACGATATTTTCGGATATACGGTAAATGCGGGAAAGGGCAAACCTACCAATTCGGAATTTATCGCTTTGATCGCGGATAAGCTCCGGATCGAGTATCGGAAAAGAGCTTAATTAACCCAAAATCAGCCTCTTGTTTATTGACGTATGAAGTAAGAAATGTGTATAATAGATAAGGTGCTGAACATAATAGCAATATGCAGACAGGGCACTTGGGTGCCCTGTCTTTTACTGCGTAGGAAAAGAATGCTCCGATTTGCAGAAGGAGTATTTAAAATAGAAGGACAAGGATGAAGGTATGATAGAAACAGTAGCATCAGCAGATATGCTGATCGATGAGGTAATGCGGGTAAAAAAGAATCATCTTGCACCTGATTTTGCCACAGGAAAAGAAAAAAGATTAAGTATTGTTTCCGGTGTTCATGGAGATGAAGTAGCAGGACAGTATATCTGTTATGAGGTGATCCGCCGGATCAAAAAGGATTTTGACAAATTAAAAGGAATTGTGGATGTGTATCCGTTTATCAATCCTATGGGATTGGAAGCACAGGTAAGGGATGTACCGGTGTTTGATATTGATATGAATACATTATTTCCGGGTTCGACGGAAGGAACGGTCGGAGAATATACGGCGGCACTTGTGCTGCAGGATATTAAAGGATCGGATATCTGTGTCGATCTGCATTCCAGCAGCGTATATTTGAAAGAATTGCCCCAGGTACGGGTGAATTCGGATATTGCCGATGATATTCTTCCGTATGCTGCCAGAATGAATACGGATGTTGTATGGGTGCATCCATCCTCTACCGTTATGGAAGGAAGCCTTGCATACTCGTTAAATGAGATCGGAGTAAAGAGTATGGTCGTAGAATCAGGTGTTGCACTTATGATCGATTATGACTATGCGGATCAGATCGTTGAAGGATTATTTTCATTGATGGAATATATGGGGATCTGGGACGGCTGCGCATATAATACACATATGCCGAAGATTGCCCGAGATACGGATGTTTCTTTTGTGAATGCGGAGAGCAGTGGTATCTTTATACCAAAGGTAAAGCACTCAGGCGTAGTCGAAAAGGGAGATGTGATCGGACAGATCGTAAATGTACTGACCGGTTCTGTCGAAGAGACGATCCTGTCACCAAGAAGAGGCGTGGTATTCTCACTTCGCGCTTATCCGGTGATCGAGGAAGGCTCGCTGGTTGCCAGAATATTTGGAGGTGTGACAAATAATGCGTAAAGAGATCATATATACGATGAACACCGCCTATCGTGGAGAATATTCCATTAAAGGCTTCAGCTTCGGAACAGGAGAAAAGGCAGCATGTATCATGGGAGCTATGCGCGGAAATGAATTCCAGCAGTTATATATCTGTTCCCTGCTGTCGAAAAAATTAAGCGAACTTGAGACAAGAGGAGCAATCGTATCGGGAAAACAGATACTGTTGATCCCATCCTTAAATTACAGTTCCTTTAATGTCGGTAAAAAATACTGGATCTCTGATAATTCTGATGTGAACCGTGCTTTCCCGGGAAATCCGGAGGGACAGGCGACCAGCAGAATAGCGGCAGCGGTTATGGATCAAGTAAAAGATTATGCGTATGGAATACAGTTTGCAAGCTTTTATATGGATGGAGAATTTATCCCGCATGTCAGAATGATGGAGACGGGAAAGCAGAGTACCAGTCTGGCCAATCTGTTCGGTCTTCCCTATGTTCTGACAGCAGAACCGAGGGCATATGATAAGGCAACTTTAAATTATAACTGGCAGATCGGAGGAACAGAGGCGTTTTCTGTATATTCCGGTGTGACGGAGAAGATTGACAGTGAGAGTGCGTCACATGCGGTTTCAGCGGTACTCCGATTCCTGACCAGAATGGGAATCATCCGGTACAACTGTCATGCGGGTTATATATCGACTGTTCTTGATGAGGAGGAGCTGCTGTCTGTAAAGTCAGATAAATCCGGTGGTTTTTTAAAGCGGTTTGTAAGTCCGGGAGATGAAGTGGTTCGGGGAAATGTTATTGCAAATGTTATAAATCCGATGACCGGAGAGATCGCAGCCGATATTTACGCACCGACAGATGGAATTATTTTCTACGCGCAGAATGCACCGATGATCTATCAGAATTCAGTGGTATTCAAGCTTATCCGCAGACTGCACAATTAAAGATGGCTGTTTTGAGGTTTATTCGGTAAACAGCAACAATTTAAAAAGAAAAGCTGAAAAAAGCTATTCAATGAATTTCAAAAGTGGTATCATAGGCGTTGTAAAACGCTTGTAATAATATGAATTCCCGGAATATGGGAAAAAACATATGATAAAAATGGAGGTTTTTATGAGCACAGTTAAGAGAGTTTATGTTGAAAAGAAGCCTGACTATGCAGTTAAGGCAAAGGAACTTCATGACGAGATCAAGAACTATCTGAATATCGATGCCGAGTATGTAAGAGTACTGGTTCGTTACGATATTGAGAATCTGTCTGAAGAAACATACAAAAAAGCACTGGTTACAGTATTTTCAGAGCCACCGATCGATATGATCTACGAGGGAGATAATCTTCCAATGGCAGATACAGATAAGGTATTTTCTGTTGAGTTCCTTCCGGGACAGTTCGATCAGAGAGCAGATTCAGCAGAACAGTGTGTTAAGCTTTTAAATGAAGATGAAGATCCTATCATAAAGACAGCCACAACATATATTTTATCCGGTAATGTAACGGATGAGCAGTTAAAAGCAGTTATGGAATACTGTATCAACCCGGTAGATTCCAGAGCCTGTGGTATGGAGATCCCTGAGACACTTGTTACCGAGTATGAAGAACCGGCCGATGTTATTGTCTTTGATGGCTTTAAGGATATGGCAGAGGACAAGTTAAAGGAGTTATATGATTCCCTCGGACTTGCGATGACATTTAAGGATTTCCTTCATATCCAGAAGTATTTCAAGGGTGAAGAGAAGCGTGATCCATCTATGACAGAGATCCGTGTGCTGGATACATACTGGTCTGATCATTGCCGTCATACCACATTCTCAACAGAGCTTACAAATGTTGAATTTGATGATGGTGATTATAAGGAGATGCTTGAGAAGACATTTGATGCTTACCGGGCAGAGATGAAAGAAATGTACAAGGACAGAGATGATAAGTTCATCTGTCTGATGGATATAGCCCTTATGGGTATGAAGCAGTTAAAGGCAGCAGGCAAATTAGACGATATGGAAGTATCCGATGAGATCAATGCCTGCAGTATCATCGTTCCTGTAGAAGTAGACGGTGAGACAGAGGAATGGCTCGTATTCTTCAAGAATGAGACACATAACCACCCAACTGAGATCGAACCGTTTGGTGGTGCTGCTACCTGTCTTGGCGGTGCGATCCGTGATCCGTTGTCAGGTAGAGGATATGTATATCAGGCTATGCGAGTAACCGGAGCAGCAGATCCTACAAAGTCTTTAAAGGATACTCTTCCTGGAAAGCTTCCACAGAGAAAGATCGTTACGACCGCAGCAGCAGGTTACAGCTCATATGGTAACCAGATCGGCCTTGCAACAGGACTTGTAAATGAAATATATCATCCGGATTATGTAGCAAAGAGAATGGAGATCGGAGCAGTTATGGGTGCAGCTCCAAGACGTGCGGTAAAACGTCTGAATTCTGATCCGGGAGATAAGATCATCCTTCTCGGCGGACGTACCGGTCGTGACGGTTGTGGTGGAGCAACCGGATCATCCAAGGCACATAACAGTCAGTCTCTTGAGACCTGTGGTGCAGAAGTACAGAAGGGTAATCCTCCAACAGAGAGAAAGATCCAGCGACTGTTCAGAAGAGAAGAAGTTGCTTCTATCATAAAGAAATGTAATGACTTTGGTGCCGGCGGTGTATCCGTAGCGATCGGAGAACTTGCTCCCGGTCTGGTTGTAGATCTGGACAAGGTTCCAAAGAAATATGCAGGCCTGGATGGAACAGAGCTTGCTATTTCAGAATCTCAGGAGCGTATGGCTATCGTAGTAGATCCAAAGGATGTAGATACGATGCTTAAGTATGCGGATGAAGAGAATCTGGAAGCCGTTGTTGTAGCAGAAGTAACAGAAGAACCAAGACTGGTTCTGACATGGAGAGGAAAAGAGATCGTAAATATCTCCCGTGCATTCCTTGATACAAACGGTGCACATCAGGAAACAGATGTTAAGGTAGAGATCCCTGCAAAGACAGATAATTATTTCGATTCTGTAAAAGAACCGGAAGATGTAAAGAAAGCATGGATCGCTACATTGTCAGATCTGAATGTTTGCTCACAGAAGGGGCTTGTTGAGATGTTCGACAGTTCGATCGGAGCAGGCACAGTAACGATGCCATATGGTGGAAAGTATCAGCTTACACCGACACAGACAATGATCGCAAAGCTTCCTGTTATGAAGGGTAAGACCGATACGATCACAATGATGAGTTATGGATTTGATCCATATCTGTCAAGCTGGAGCCCATATCATGGTTCCGTATATGCAGTTGTTACATCTGCAGCAAAGATCGCAGCAGCCGGTGGTGATGTATCAAAGATCCGTCTGACTTTCCAGGAGTATTTCAAGAGACTCGGAACAGATCCATACAGATGGGGTCAGCCACTTGCAGCTCTGCTTGGTGCATATGATGTTCAGGTCGGACTTGGACTTCCGTCTATCGGTGGTAAAGACAGTATGTCAGGAACCTTCAATGATATCGATGTTCCTCCGACACTTGTTTCATTCGCAGTTGATGTTGCAAGCTACATGGACGTGGTTACACCGGAGCTTAAGAAAGCAGGCAATGTGCTTGTTAAGCTTGATATAGAAAAAGATGAAAATGATATCCCTGTATACCGGAATGTACTTGCCATGTACGATCTGTTACATCAGGCAATCCTTGCAGACAAGGTAGAATCTGCTTACGCTGTAGGATTTGGTGGTATGATCGAAGCTGTCAGCAAGATGGCATTTGGTAATAAACTGGGTGTAGATATTGATACCTGTATTACAAAGAGAGAACTGGTTTCCAAGGATTATGGTTCAATCATCCTTGAAGTGAAGCCGGAGAATGTAAATACACTTGGTATTCCGGTTAAGAAGATCGGTACTGTAAATGACAGTGCAGCATTTACCTATGGTGATGTAACAGTTACAATGGATGAAGCACTTGCTGCATGGACAAAGACACTGGAGAAGGTATTCCCGACAGAGTCAGGTGTAGAACAGAAGAAGATCGAGACAGGTCTCTTTGATGCAAAGACCGTATATACAGCAAAGAATAAGGTTGCAAAGCCAAAGGTATTCATTCCTGTATTCCCGGGTACAAACTGTGAATATGATTCTGCAAAGGCATTTGAACGTGCAGGTGCAGAGGTTGAGACGATCGTATTCCGTAACATGACTGCACAGGGCATCCGTGATTCAGTAGATGCATTTACAAAGGCAATCAGCCAGTCACAGATCATCATGTTCCCGGGTGGATTCTCCGCAGGTGATGAACCGGATGGTTCCGGTAAGTTCATCGCAACAGCATTCCGTAATGCGAAGATCGCAGATGAGGTTATGAAGCTGTTACAGCAGAGAGATGGTCTTGCACTTGGTATCTGTAACGGATTCCAGGCACTGATCAAGCTCGGACTGGTCCCTTACGGTGAGATCCGTCCACAGACAGATGATTCACCTACATTGACGATCAACAGCATCGGCCGTCATCAGTCCAAGATGGTTTATACCAAGGTGGTAACAAACAAGTCCCCATGGTTAAAGGAAGCTGAGCTTGGCGGCGTATATACAATTCCAATCTCACATGGCGAGGGCAGATTTGTTGCAAGCAAGGAATGGTGTGAGAAGCTGTTTGCAAATGGTCAGGTTGCAACACAGTATGTTGATATGAATGGTAACCCGACAATGGATGAGTACTACAATGTCAATGGTTCTTACTATGCGATCGAAGGTATCACAAGCCCGGATGGTCGTGTACTTGGTAAGATGGGACATTCAGAGCGTACCGGTCGTGCGGTTGCAGTCAATATCTATGGTGACCAGAACCAGAAGATCTTTGAAAGTGGTGTAGATTACTTCAAGTAAGAGAATAGATTAAGATATTTTACAATAATCTAAAAAAGTGCATAATGCTTTTGACTGGTGTCGGTTTTGCAAATAGGCGAAGCCGACACTTCTTTTTGGGATAGGTGTTGGAAGGGGAATTTCTACGATGCGACCATCTTTCAGGTAGCTTTCAGAGAATTCCCGGACAACACTGGCGATTCCCATACCGATCGCTGCGAAGTCAAGCAGGAGATCCATGTTATTGATTTCAAGAAGCTGGTTACAGTGGAATGAATGTTCATTCAGGTAGTTATCAACATGGGTTCTGGTTACATTTGCTTCTTCTAACATCATAAGCGTAGAGTGACGGAAGATATCTCGGATATGTTCTTCAGTCAGAGATTCGGAATCCGAAACAGATTGCTGCACATTCATAAGCGGGATCAGGTTTCCTATGATAGAACCGGAAAATACCGGATAGCCGGCAGCCTTCGTCTGTGTATCGGCTGTTTCTTCGTCCGTTTCCGGATCGGCTTCCGTCTCCCGGTATGGGAAATTGTCGATATAATCACTATTTGCCACGAAAATATCATGGATGGAGCGGACATGGGAATAAGTGATATTTTTAGGCAGTTCTGTTTCACAAATCAGACCGATGTCGATTTCCTCATTTTTTAAGAGCCGGATCGTATTTTTGGTAGAGTGGCAGTCGATGCTGACCTTGATATTCGGATTATCCTTGATAAAGGGTTTCAGGTAGTCCAACAGGATATGCTTGCAGAGAGAGGTGCTGACACCGATACGGATATGACCGATTCCAAGTTCGTTATATTTTTTCAGACTTTCTTCGCCCTTTATAATGTTATCCAGAGCACGTTCGATATAATCGTACAGGATCGTCCCTTCTTCGGTCAGAGCAACTCCTCTGGAATTGCGGACGAAAAGTGCGATTCCCATATTTTCTTCCAGATTACTGATCGCCTTGCTGACAGCAGGCTGGCTGATATAGAGCTGGTTTGCGGCACGGCTGATGCTGCCGGTCTTAGCAACCATATAAAACACATTATAATAATTCAGGTTATTGATCATGGCGTTCCTCCTAGTAAGATATGTATATTTAAAATTATTTAATCTGAACTTTGATTAACTTCTTTGATTTGCCAAAGCAGGGACATTTGAGTCCGCCGGTACTTGATGGTGCATATGCAGCATCTTAGTACCGTTGCAGGAGTAACTGAGACCTTAGCGAGGCTTAGCCGAGGTTAGTTCGAAGTTACACAGAGTGGAAACGAGCGGAAGCGTTCCCTGTTTGGTAAAGTCAAAGATAGTTAAATAGAGTTCAGATTAAATATCATTATAAATATAAGTTATATAATGTATTACTATTATATATTGTAATTATACCATCCAGTGTGGTAAAATCAATAAAAATATTCAATAACAAAATGCGTGAAATAGCGACAGTTATTTGCAAAATAAGATTTTGGATCAGGAGGACAAAGCACATGGGTATGACAATGACTCAGAAGATTTTAGCTGCACATGCAGGACTTGACAGCGTGGAAGCCGGACAGTTGATCGAGGCAGATTTGGACCTTGTACTTGGAAATGATGTTACAACACCTGTAGCAATTCATGAGATGGACAAATTCAATAAGAAAGAAGTATTTGATAAGAATAAGATTGCACTTGTAATGGATCACTTTACACCAAATAAGGATATCAAGAGTGCAGAGCACTGTAAATGCGTCAGAGAGTTCTCGGCAGAGAACCAGATCAAGAATTTCTTTGATGTAGGTTCTATGGGTATTGAGCACGCTCTGTTGCCGGAGCAGGGACTGATCGTTGCAGGCGAGACCTGTATTGGTGCAGATTCTCATACATGTACATATGGTGCACTTGGTGCATTTTCAACCGGTGTTGGAAGTACCGATATGGCAGCCGGTATGGTGACAGGCAAAGCATGGTTTAAAGTACCATCTGCGATCAAGTTCAATATTGTAGGAGAGAAAGCACCTTGGGTCAGTGGTAAGGATGTTATCCTTCATATCATTGGTATGATCGGTGTGGATGGTGCATTATACAAATCTATGGAATTTGTTGGTGAAGGCATTAAGAACCTGACAATGGATGATCGTTTTACTATTGCAAATATGGCGATCGAAGCAGGTGCCAAGAACGGAATCTTCCCGGTGGATGAATTAACAGAAGCATACATGAAGGAACATTCCACAAAGGCTTACAAGAAGTATGAAGCAGATGCTGATGCGGTTTATGATGAAGAGTATACGATTGATCTTTCCACACTTCGTCCAACAGTTGCATTCCCACATCTGCCGGAGAATACAAAGACAATTGATGAAGTTGGCGATATCAAGATCGATCAGGTTGTAATTGGCTCCTGTACAAATGGACGTATTTCCGATATGCGTATTGCAGCAGATATTATCAAGGGCAGACAGGTAGCACCTGGCGTTCGTGTCATCGTGATTCCCGGAACACAGGAAGTATACTTACAGTGTATCGAAGAAGGACTTATGACGATATTTGTAAAGGCTGGGGCTGTAGTTTCTACGCCTACCTGTGGACCATGTCTTGGTGGACATATGGGTGTTATGGCTGCAGGTGAGAGAGCCGTATCCACAACAAACCGTAACTTTGTAGGACGTATGGGTCATGTTGATTCAGAAGTATATCTGGCAAGCCCGGCTGTTGCAGCAGCATCAGCGATCACAGGCAAGATCAGCAGTCCGGAAGAACTTGGATTATAAAGATAACATTAGAATAGTAAGTTTGGGTTATTAATAGCGTTATATATGTTGCATCAGAGTTGTTTAGCATTACCAATCAGGGGAATACGAAGTCGCCGGTCCTTAGATGGTGCGTAGCGGCATCTTAGTACCGTTGCAGACTGAGTTAAGCGGGAGCGACCCCAGATTGGTATGCTGGAACAGCTCAATGCAGATGTGTTATATATTAATAACCCAAACTTCATAAAAAAAAAGGAGACAGACTATGAAAGCATATGGTACAGTACACAAATATGGTGACAACGTAGATACAGATGTTATTATCCCTGCAAGATATCTGAATTCATCAGATCCTGCGGAGCTTGCAAAACACTGTATGGAAGATATAGATAAGGAATTTGTAAACAACGTAAAAGCAGGAGATATTATCGTGGCAAAGAAGAACTTTGGCTGTGGTTCCTCCAGAGAGCATGCACCGATTGCAATCAAGGCATCCGGTGTAAGCTGTGTTATCGCAGATACATTTGCAAGAATTTTCTATCGTAACTCGATCAATATCGGACTTCCGATCATTGAGTGTCCGGAAGCAGCAGAAGGTATCGAGAACGGTGATGAAGTAGAGATCGATTTTGACAGTGGTATCATCTACGACAAGACAAAGGATACCCGGTATAAGGGTCAGGCATTCCCTCCATTCATGCAGGAGATCATTAAGAATGAAGGTCTGATTAACTACATTAATAACAAGTAATGCACATTTGAATAACTCTATGCTATGCAAGCGTGCTTGCATATAGCATAGGAGTTATTCAAATGTATAGTGCGCAGCACAAACCGAGCCGAGAGGCGAGGTTGCATTACTTGGTAAAGAAAAGGCATATGCCAATAACTCTATGCTATGCAAGCGTGCTTGCATATAGCATAGGAGTTATTCAAATGTATAGTGCGCAGCACAAACCGAGCCGAGAGGCGAGGTTGCATTACTTGGTGTGCATTACCTGGTGAAAGAAAGGCAGGAATAAAAGATGAAATGTAATTTGGCAGTGATCAAGGGTGACGGTATTGGCCCTGAGATCGTAACAGAAGCAATGAAGGTTCTGGATAAAGTCGGTGAAGTATATGGTCATACATTTGATTATGATCAGATACTGATGGGTGGATGCTCGATCGATGCAACCGGAGTACCGCTTACAGATGAGGCAGTAGCAGTAGCAAAATCAAAGGATGCCGTATTGTTAGGTTCCATTGGTGGAAATACTTCAACCTCACCATGGTATAAGCTCCCTCCAAACTTAAGACCGGAAGCAGGACTTCTTAAGATCCGTAAGGAGCTTGGTTTATTCGCGAACTTAAGACCGGCAAATCTTTATGAGGAGTTAAAGAGTGCCTGTCCGTTAAAGGAAGAGATCGCAGATCGTGGATTTGACATGATGATCATGCGTGAACTGACAGGTGGTCTGTATTTTGGAGCAAGAAGTACAGAGGAGATCGATGGTGTGTTAACTGCACATGATAATCTTGTATATAATGAGAACGAGATTCGTCGTATTGCGATCAAGGGCTTTGATATCGCAATGAAGAGAAGAAAGAAAGTTACATCTGTAGATAAGGCAAATGTTCTGGATTCCTCCAGATTATGGAGAAAGATCGTAGAAGAAGTGGCAAATGACTATCCGGAAGTAAGCTACGAGCATATGTTAGTTGATAACTGTGCAATGCAGCTTGTAAAAGATCCTGCACAGTTTGATGTTGTATTAACAGAGAATATGTTCGGTGACATCCTTTCCGATGAGGCATCCATGATCACAGGTTCGATCGGTATGCTTCCGTCTGCATCCTTAAATGAGACGAAGTTTGGTATGTATGAGCCAAGCGGCGGATCAGCACCGGATATTGCAGGACAGAACAAGGCCAATCCTATCGCAACGATCCTGTCGGCAGCTATGATGCTTCGCTTCACATTTGACTTGGATAAGGAAGCAGATGCAGTAGAGCAGGCTGTAAAACAGGTACTGGTAGATGGTTACAGAACATGTGATATCATTTCGGAAGGAATGACACCGGTAAGCTGTTCTGAAATGGGAGATTTAATTGCAGAACGCATAAAATAAAGGAGAGTATAGAGATGAAGAGTGATAATGTAAAAGTCGGAATGCAGCAGGCACCACATCGTTCCCTGTTTAATGCACTCGGTATGACAAAGGAAGAAATGGAACGTCCGCTGGTAGGTATCGTATGTTCTTACAATGAGATCGTTCCGGGACATATGAATCTGGATAAGATCGCACAGGCAGTTAAGATGGGAGTTGCCATGGCTGGTGGTACACCTGTCATGTTCCCTGCTATCGCAGTCTGTGATGGTATCGCTATGGGACATATCGGTATGAAATATTCATTAGTAACCAGAGATTTGATCGCTGATTCTACAGAAGCAATGGCAACTGCACATCAGTTTGATGCACTGGTTATGATCCCGAACTGTGATAAGAATGTTCCCGGTCTGTTAATGGCTGCAGCAAGAGTAAATGTACCTACCGTATTTGTATCCGGTGGTCCTATGCTTGCAGGTCATGTAAAAGGTCATAAGACCAGTCTTTCCAGTATGTTTGAGGCTGTTGGTTCTTATTCGGCAGGCACCATGACAGCAGAAGATGTAAATGAATTTGAATGTAAGGCATGTCCTACCTGCGGTTCCTGTTCCGGTATGTATACAGCGAACTCCATGAACTGCTTAACAGAAGCACTTGGTATGGGACTTCCTGGAAACGGAACCATCCCTGCTGTATATTCTGAGCGTTTAAAGCTTGCAAAGCATGCAGGTATGGCTGTTATGGATATGTACAGAAAGAATATCAGACCAAGAGATATCATTACAAAAGAAGCAATCATCAATGCCTTAACCGTTGATATGGCACTTGGCTGTTCTACCAACTCCATGCTTCATATTCCGGCTATCGCACATGAGATCGGATTTGACTTTGATATTTCCTATGCAAATGAGATCAGTGCCAAGACACCAAACTTATGTCATCTGGCTCCTGCAGGTCCTACTTATATGGAAGATCTGAATGAAGCCGGTGGCGTATACGCTGTTATGAATGAATTAAAATCCGCAGGTCTGTTAAATGAAGACTGTATGACAGTAACCGGTAAGACGATCGGTGAAGCTGTTGACGGCGTAGCAAATAAGAATCCGGAAGTTATCCGTACACTGGATAATCCATATAGTAAGACCGGTGGTCTTGCAGTATTAAAGGGAAATCTTGCACCGGACGGTTCTGTTGTAAAGCGTTCCGCTGTTGTACCTGAGATGATGGTGCATGAAGGACCTGCAAGAGTATTTGACTGTGAAGAAGATGCGATTGCAGCGATCAAGGGCGGTAAGATCGTACCCGGTGATGTCGTTGTTATTCGTTATGAAGGACCGAAAGGAGGCCCTGGTATGCGTGAGATGTTAAATCCTACATCAGCGATCGCAGGTATGGGACTTGGATCATCAGTAGCCCTGATCACAGACGGAAGATTCTCAGGAGCCAGCCGTGGTGCATCCATCGGACATGTTTCACCGGAAGCAGCCGTTGGTGGTCCGATCGCACTGGTAGAAGAGGGAGATATCATCAAGATCGATATTAACAATACAACGATCACGTTGGATGTACCGGATGATGTGCTTGCACAGAGAAAGGCTGCATGGAAGCCAAGAACACCAAAGGTAACAACCGGTTATCTTGCGAGATATGCCGCTATGGTAACATCAGGAAACCGTGGAGCAATCTTAGAGGTACCAAAGGCTGATAAGTAGAGAGTATTAAAGGAGCAAAAGGAAAATGGCAAAGAAGATATCAGGTTCTGAGATAGTAATTGAATGTTTAAAAGAACAGGGTGTTGATATTGTGTTCGGGTATCCGGGGGGCGCGATTTTAAATGTCTATGATGCCTTATATAAGCATCAGGAAGAGATCACGCATGTACTTACATCGCATGAGCAGGGGGCAGCACATGCCGCTGACGGATATGCAAGAGCGACAGGTAAGGTCGGTGTCTGTATGGCTACATCCGGTCCCGGTGCAACAAACCTTGTAACGGGAATTGCAACTGCATATATGGATTCCGTTCCGATGGTTGCGATCACCGCAAATGTCGGAGTAAATATGCTCGGTAAAGACAGCTTTCAGGAGATTGACATTGCAGGTGTTGTAATGCCGATCACAAAGCACAGCTTTATCGTAAAAAATGTAGAAGACCTGGCACCGACGATCCGTCGTGCATTTAAGATCGCAAAGAGTGGAAGACCGGGTCCTGTTCTTGTTGATATCACAAAGGATGTTACGGCTGCGGAGACAGAATATACATATGAAGAACCTGCAGTGATCGAACGTAAGACAGATACGATCCGGGAAGAAGACGTAAATAAAGTGATTGAGATGATCAAGGTATCCAGAAGACCATATATCATGGCAGGTGGCGGAGTAATCATTTCAGGAGCTTCCGAAGAATTAAAAGAATTTGCCGAGAAGGTAGATGCACCTGTATGTGACACACTTATGGGAAAGGGTGCATATGATGGTACAAGCGAGCGTTATACCGGCATGATCGGAATGCACGGAACCAAGGTATCGAATCTTGGAGTATCCAGATCCGATCTTGTAATCGTGGTAGGAGCACGTTTCTCCGACCGTGTAATCGGAAATGCTTCCAAGTTCGCACCAAATGCAAAGATCATTCATATTGATATCGATGCAGCCGAGATCGATAAGAATATTCCGGCAAATGCAAGCATTGTGGGTGATGCTAAAGAAGTTCTGACGATATTAAACAGTAAACTTCCAACTCAGTCAAATCGTTCCTGGATGGCAGAAATCAAGGATTTAACAGAGAAAAATCCGGTTACATACGACATGGATCACTTAAATGGACCGGCAACTATCAAAAAAATCTATGAAATTACCGAAGGAAATGCTATAATCACTACTGATGTAGGTCAGCACCAGATGTGGGCGGCACAGAATTACACTTATAAGGAGCCAAGAACCTTCCTTTCATCAGGAGGACTTGGTACTATGGGATATGGCGTCGGTGCAGCTATCGGTGCAAAATATGGAAGACCGGATAAGACTGTAGTAAATATCGCAGGAGACGGATGCTTCCGTATGAACATGAACGAGATCGCAACAGCGGCCCGTTATAAAGTGCCGATCATTCAGGTGGTATTAAATAACCACGTTCTCGGAATGGTAAGACAGTGGCAGAATCTGTTCTACGGACAGCGGTATTCGAATACAGTATTAGATGATTCTGTTGATTTTGTAGCAGTATCAAAAGCACTTGGTGCAAATGCAAGTAAGATCACATCGATCGAAGAGTTTGAAACAGAGTTTAAGAAGGCATTGACAGCAGATGGTCCGACCGTACTGGATGTTATGATCGATTCCGATGATAAGGTATGGCCTATGGTAGCTCCGGGTGCTGCGATCGACACCTGTTTCACAGACAAAGATCTTGATAATTAAAAATAACAATATTTAATAAAGAAGGAGATAAAAAATGGCAAGAGTATTTAACTTTTCAGCAGGTCCATCCATGCTTCCTGAATCTGTATTAAGAGAAGCGGCAGAAGAGATGCTTGACTACAGAGGAACAGGCATGAGTGTTATGGAGATGAGTCATCGATCGAAAGCATTCGATACGATCATCAAAGAGGCAGAACAGGATCTTCGTGATATCATGGAAATCCCTGATAATTACAAAGTATTATTCTTACAGGGTGGTGCTTCCCAGCAGTTCGCTGCAATTCCTATGAACCTTATGAAGAATGGTGTAGCTGATTACATTATCACAGGTCAGTGGGCAAAGAAAGCATACGAAGAAGCTAAAAAATATGGAAAGGTAAATGCTGTTGCTTCATCAGCAGATAAGACATTCTCCTATATTCCGGATTGTTCTGATCTTCCGATTGATGAGGATGCAGATTATGTATATATCTGTCATAACAATACAATCTATGGAACTACATATCACAAGCTTCCAAATACAAAGGGCAAGATCCTGGTAGCAGATATGTCATCTGACATTCTGTCCCAGCCGGTCAATGTATCTGACTATGGTATGATCTACTTTGGTGTACAGAAGAATGTAGGCCCGGCCGGTGTAGTAGTTGTTATCATCCGTGAAGACCTGATCCGTGATGACGTTATGCCTTTCACACCAACCATGTTAAAGTATAAGACACAGGCAGATGCAGATTCTCTTTACAATACACCACCATGCTACGGTATCTATATCTGTGGCAAGGTATTCAAATGGGTAAAAGAGATGGGTGGCCTTGCAGCTATGAAAGAGCACAATGAGAAGAAGGCAGCAATCCTTTATAATTTCTTAGACAGCTCTAAGATGTTCAAGGGGACTGTAGTAAAAGAGGATCGTTCTTTAATGAATGTTCCGTTTGTTACAGGTGATGAAGAATTAGATGCCAAGTTCGTAAAGGCTGCAACAGAAGCCGGTTTTGTAAACCTGAAGGGCCACAGAACTGTTGGTGGTATGAGAGCATCCATCTACAATGCAATGCCAATCGAGGGTGTTGAGAAGTTAGTAGAATTCATGAAGGATTTCGAAGAGAAGAATTCATAATAAAGGAGAATTTAAAATGGCAGTTAAAGTGAATTGTTTAAATCCGATCGCTGCATGTGGCATGGAGTTGTTACCGGATACATATGAAATAACGGATAATTATGCAGACGCAGATGCAGTTCTGGTAAGAAGCGCATCCATGCATGATCTGGAGCTTTCAGATAAACTCCTGTGTGTTGCAAGAGCAGGTGCAGGTGTAAATAATATTCCGCTTGATAAATGCGCAGAAAAGGGTGTTGTAGTATTCAACACACCTGGTGCAAATGCAAATGGTGTTAAGGAACTGGTTGTAGCAGGCCTGTTACTTGCTTCCCGTGATCTGATGGGCGGATACAACTGGGTAAAGGACAATGCTTCTGATGAGAACCTTGCAAAAGCAGTTGAGAAGCAGAAGAAGCAGTATGCAGGTAATGAGATTGCCGGCAAGAAGCTCGGTGTTATCGGTCTTGGAGCGATCGGTGCCAAGGTAGCAAATATCGCAGTCAGACTTGGAATGGAAGTATATGGTTATGATCCGTTTGTATCAGTTGATGCAGCATGGGGCTTATCCAAATACATCAAACATATTACAAATGTAGAAGATATCTATAAAGAATGTGATTATATCACAATCCATGTTCCTGCACTTCCTGCAACAAAGGGAATGTTGAATGCAGATGCATTTGCAATGATGAAGGATGGTGTCAGAATCCTGAACTTTGCAAGAGACGTTCTTGTAAATGATGAAGATATCAAGGCAGCACTTGCAAGTGGCAAGGTAGCAAAATATGTAACAGATTTCCCAAATCCGGCAATCGCAGGTACAGAAAATGTAATCGCATTACCACACCTTGGTGCCTCCACAGAAGAATCTGAAGATAACTGTGCGATCATGGCATGCAAGGAGATCAAGGACTTTATGGAGAATGGTAATATCAAGAACTCCGTAAACTATCCAAATGTAAATATGGGTGTATGCGGTGACACTGCCAGAGTTACGATCTGCCATAAGAATATTCCTAACATGCTGACACAGTTTACCGGAGTATTTGCAAAGCAGGGTGGAAATGTATCAGGAATGATCAGTCAGGCAAAGGGTGAATATGCATATTCAATCCTTGATATTGATAAGGTTCCTACAGAAGACGATATCAATGCATTACTTGCAATTGATGGCGTTATCAAAGTTCGTGCGATCTAAGAAAAAAGATTAGGAGATTAGTAAAAATGAGTGATAAACTGAAAGTCGGTATTCTTGGTGCTACCGGTATGGTAGGACAGAGATTTATAGCATTATTAGAGAATCATCCATGGTTTGAGGTTGTAACAGTGGCTGCAAGCCCAAGAAGTGCCGGAAAGACATATGAAGAGGCAGTTGGCGACAGATGGAAGATGGATACTCCGATGCCGGAGGGCGTTAAGAAGCTCATCGTTCATAATGTAAATGAAGTAGAACAGGTTGCTGCAACTGTAGATTTCGTATTCAGTGCAGTTGATATGTCAAAGGAAGAGATCAAGGCGATCGAAGAAGCATATGCAAAGACAGAGACTCCTGTAGTATCCAACAACTCAGCACACCGCTGGACACCGGATGTTCCTATGGTAGTACCTGAGATCAATCCGGAGCATATGAAGGTCATTGATTTCCAGAAGAAGAGACTTGGAACAACCAGAGGCTTTGTAGCAGTAAAACCAAACTGCTCCATCCAGTCTTATGCGCCGGTTCTTACAGCATGGAAAGAGTTTGAACCATATGAGGTAGTTGCTACCACATATCAGGCAATTTCAGGTGCAGGTAAGACATTTAAGGACTGGCCGGAAATGGTTGGAAATATCATTCCATATATCGGTGGAGAAGAAGAAAAGTCAGAGAAGGAACCACTTCGTATCTGGGGTAAGATCGAGGATGGTGTGATCGTTCCTGCAACAACACCGGTTATCACATGTCAGTGTATCCGTGTCCCTGTATTAAACGGACACACAGCAGCTGTATTTGTTAAGTTCAAGAAGAATCCTACAAAGGAACAGTTGATCGAAAAGCTGGTATCCTATAAGGGCGTTCCTCAGGAACTTGAGCTTCCGAGCGCACCAAAGCAGTTCATCCAGTATCTGGAAGAAGACAATCGTCCACAGGTATCAATGGATGTTGACTTTGAACACGGTATGGGAATCAGCGTTGGCCGTCTTCGTGAAGACACTGTATATGACTGGAAGTTTGTTGGTTTATCCCATAATACAGTCAGAGGTGCAGCAGGTGGTGCTGTTCTTTGCGCAGAGCTGTTGAAGGCACAGGGATATATCACAAAGAAATAAATATATGATGGAAGATATCGCATAAGTAACTGTTAGCGAATAACAGAGATGCAGATATGTATCATATAAAGAAATAGAATAGGCATGGAATATGACGTTTTAGTTGTATTCCATGCCTGTTTGCATTAAAATGATAAATGAGTTAAAAGAAAGGAATGGATCATTAATTGACTTAGAGATCATATAGTGTTCCATAAATAGTATATAGTAATGCGACATTCGACGAATCACACATTTGTTGTCTGTGCTTATAAAGAGTCACCATATCTGGAAGAATGTATCCGGTCATTGGTAGCACAGACTGTAAGATCAAATATCGAAATCTATACATCAACGCCTAATGAACATATCAGAAATATTGGTGAGAAATATCATGTTCCGGTATACGTGAACGAAGAAGCGGGACAGGGAATACAGGCAGACTGGAATTATGCATATAATCATGCAAAGACAGATTATGTAACCGTTGCGCATCAGGATGATGTGTATGAACCGGAATATGTTCGTGCTTTCTTAAAGTGCATAAAGGACTATGATGATTGGAGCATATATTACACTGATTATACACCGATCAAGCATGGGGACAGCAGTAAGCGGGATATAAACAGTAAGATCCGGCGAATCCTTCGTTTTCCTGTAAAGAATCGTAGAAAGGCGAATAAAATCTGGCGGAAGAAATTAACTCTCTGTCTGGGTAATTCAATCGTATGTCCGCTTGTTACATATAACAAGAAACGACTTGGTGATACTGTGTTTACATCGGAATATGGGTTTAATCTCGACTGGGATACCTTCTACAAGCTGGCATGCCAGCCGGGAAGGTTCTTATATATGGATATGGTACTGGGACATTACCGCGTCCATGATGGCGCCACCAGTAAAGATTTTATAGAGAATCACAATCGCGAGATAGAAGACCAGAGCATGTTCGAGAAATTCTGGCCGAAATGGGTTGTGAAGGTGATCATGGTGTTCTACCGGTTGGCGTATAGGACGTACGATTAGCAGAAAGATAAGAGTAAGTATAATTGGAAATTATCATATAAAATCTATGAAAGTGAACATAAAAAAGTATGAAAGATACATTATATATTGTTGTACCTTGCTATAACGAGGAAGCAGTTATTGATGAAACAACAAAAAGATTAACAGAAAAATTGAAAAATTTAATTATAACAGAGCGCATATCGGAAAAAAGCCGCATTTTATATGTAAATGATGGTTCTAAAGATAATACATGGACTATTATTGAGCGATTGTATAACGAAAACGAATTTGTTACCGGATTAACGCTATCCAGAAACAGAGGACATCAGAATGCATTGTTAGCAGGTCTGTTCGAGGCAAAAGAGTATGCGGACATGATTATATCAATGGATGCAGATTTGCAGGATGATATAGATGTTATTGATAAATTTGTAGATGAATATTATAACGGTTCTCAGATAGTTTATGGAGTTAGAAAATCCAGAAAGACGGATACTTTTTTTAAACGGACGACGGCGATAGCTTTTTATAAATTGATGCGTATGATGGGAGTTGAATTAGTTTATAATCATGCTGATTATCGATTGATGAGCAAGAGGGCAGTAGAGGAACTGGAGCAATATAAAGAAGTAAATTTATTTTTACGTGGACTTGTACCATTGATTGGCTTTAAAAGTTCTGTTGTGGAATATGACAGAGGTAAGAGATATGCAGGGGAGAGCAAATATCCTTTAAAGAAAATGATCTTTTTTGCAATAGATGGCATAACATCAACGAGTGTAAAACCTATAAGAATGATTACAGCCCTTGGATTTATAACAGCATTTATTAGTGTAATATTTTTGATTTATGTTATAATAGGACATTTAGTTGGACATACTGTATTAGGATGGACGACCATTATTGTATTAGTTTGTCTGTTTGGAGGTATGCAGATTATGTGCATTGGAATAGTTGGGGAGTATGTAGGAAAAATATATCTTGAAACGAAGAAAAGGCCGAGATATATTGTTGAGGAGAAAAAGCTAAAATAAAGACAATAAATAAAAAACACTAAGGCTTTATTAGATTAAAACCTTAGTGTTTTTGTATATATTAATTCCATATCCTTAGGACACCTGTACGGACATATGGTTCTGAGAAGTAAAAATCGTAATAGTATAGCATATAACCATTCGATGAGCAGATATTCCAGTTGTGAAATAGTTCCCTAAAATATTTTTCATGCCATGCACAGTGATAGACGCATAGTGCAAGTTGAATTGATTGTTTAGAAGAGAAAAGGAATGATCCGCCTTTGATAATGTCTGGTTCGCTTCCTTCGGCGTCGATTTTAATGAATAAATTTTCATTTTCAAGATGTTTTTCTTTTATAAAATCATCAAGGGAAATGTGTGTATCATCAGAATAGGATGAAACAAATTTTTTAATTATGACAACTTTATCTTTGTAGTTTTTGTATGTTTTTTCCAGTGCCTGAATCCATTCATTAGAGCATTCAAAAATGTATACTTTCTTTACAGCGTCGATATAATCAATAGGGAAAAAACCTTCAGCACCACCAATATCAAGAATTACACTATCTTTTTGAGGATGAAATTCTTCTGTTGTATATCGATGTGGTGATTGCGTGTCCTGCTCAAGTAGGATATTTTTAAAATAGCGTGCAGCACGGTATTTATTTGTAAATGCAGGTTTTAAATAAATATCAAAATTATGATAATTTGTAAAATATAAATTACTTGTCTTATCTTTTTTGATAGAAATATCAGAAGATTTGTATTGCTCTGTAAATTTATATGGAAATACATTTACTTTATTATCGTTTAAATATTTAGCTATTTTCATGTAGTCAGGGTTATCTTGTCTGGCTAGGTAATTGATTATTTTTTTCTTTTTTAATCGGCCGGATAATTCACATAAAATAAATTCCAAATCGTTTTGAGCTAGTTTATATGGTAATCTTTGCATAATGTATTACTCCTTTTCAAAGGTTATTTCATATACGTTAAATTCTGCACCGAAGTCAACTGCATCGGTAATAAGATTTAAGTATTTAATATTATTATCTTTAGACAAATAATTTAGATAACTATCGAGATAGAGAAGTTTTTTGTTTCCTAAGTTTAAGTTATGCAAGCGTTTATTAAGTATGATTGAACGTGTATTAACTTCATTGTAATTGTATGTAGACATATCAGAATAACTAGCACTGTCATTTGCATCTTCAGAACTATCAAGGAATTGTGTAGTATCAATAAATAAGTATGTTTTTTTCGTCTGATCAATTGACGACAATAAATTTGACTGATTAAAAAAAGATGAATTGGACATATATATAAAACTATCACATTTATATATTAATGGTGCGTATATTGTCATATGCCAACGACTTGGAGAAACAATTATTATATTTGAGTTTGTTGACAGATTTTCAATATAGTCGATATTTTTAGTTGTTGGAAAGAAATAAGAACATTGTTTTGTAGCAAGTATGATATCTATTGATAAACTTAAAACTATAACAATTGAAAATAAGGTCATGTATATTTTTGCGTTGTGAAATAGTTTATTAAATAGTGAAAAAGTAATGTAAACAAATAAAATGCTTATTATAGGATAAACAATAAAAAGATAACGTGTAGTGAAATTGGACATTAATGATATATCAACGCGATAACTGCAGATAACAACAATAAATACAAATGTAATTATAATTGATAGTAAAAACCAATTAAATTTTTTAAACAGAGAAACGATTGTTTTTTCTTTCAGAAAGGTTTTGAAACGTTTCTTCAGTTTTATGAAAAACGTTTCTTTTCTAAATAGAAAACTAAAAGAAAAGAATAAAATGATTAATACTAATAAAACTACAGGAAAATAGAGCATAATACCTTTACTGTATGGAGAGACGATGGAAAATCCAAATATATCTACAAAAACCATATATATACAGGTGAAAAAGTAGTATTTAAAAATAATCTGGTCATAATTTTCAATATCATCAGTTGTAAATGCCTTATAGGATGTGTCAGTATCATCTACAAGATCTGATGCGTCATTATTATTAGTAAAAGCTTGAGCAGTGGATGTAGTATATTTCCCTTCATCACGGAATTTAAATGTCTGAACTCCGAGCATATGATCAAGTGTAGCGGGGAAGATTGCAATAGAAAGTGCAACTCCAAGGATCATGAATCCTGCATATTTAGCCAAGACATGCCATTCCTTTTTAATCATCCAACATATACACATAATGGCAGTAAGCATAAATGCATATGGAAGGAAGAAATGATGTGTTAAGGCTCCCAGACACGTAAATATTGCTAACTTGATATAAGTTGAGATTTTTTTTCTGGAAGCGGTATCATAGTATAATTTGGCGTTATAATAAGCGAGAATAACGGCAAACATTGTAACCATAGTATACATACGGATAAATATCACCATAGACAAAGTTCCGACATTAAATGTGTTAAAAATAACACCTAATATTCCAACATATCTGGATTTGGACATGATTAATAAAAGCCTATAAAGAAATATAGACATAATAATATAGCACACAATATTAATAATAAAGCCTAATGCGGGAATGTATTGGTCAACAAAAAAAGATGATAAAAAGTGTAATGCAAAGAAGTAAAGAGGTGGGTGCATATCACAAGCCATATTATAATATACAGAACCAAATGAAAAACGTTCTCCTTTCTGAACAGTTAAATAATTTTTAAGCACTTCACCGGAAAGCCATTCATTACAGTTTTTATCATAATTATCATCATCAGATGAATATATATATGGTTCATAATAACTATTTGCAAGTCCAAAACTCCATTCTTCGTCAGAATGCGTTCCCTGTTTTTCTACAAAAAAACCATAACTAAATCTACAAATTCCAGCAAGAATAACTAAACATAATATGATATATACTGTTTTGTTAGAGTTAAAAAACTTTTTCATGTAATCCTCCTATGATAAACGAATAACATAAATTTAACATATTTGAAAAGAGAATGCTATATGTGTGTATTCGTTTTATTTAATATTTGTATTAACATTTTTCTATATAAAATAAAAATAATGAGGGCTATTGATAAAACATATAGTATAAATGCAAACATAGGTTTAAATTTTAAATAAAATAGGAAGATGACTATAGAAAGGATGATAAATAAATAACGTTTCCAGGTATATTTAATAGAATTTTTCAGTTTGTAGCATAATACAGTTTCGGAAATTACATACCAAATTATAAATGTACATAAACTGGAAAATGCAATATAGGTTATATGGGATGAGGATAAACATATAAATAAATCAAGGCAGGAACATAAAAGGAGTGCAATAGAATTGATTGTTGTATATGCCCTGCTGCATTTTAATACTTTAAAGAAGTTGCAACTTACCAATAAAAGCAATGATCGGAAAATAATTGTACAATATAATATAGAAAGTATAGAGATACAATTTTTATATAAAGGCAGAAAATGTTCAATAAACATTTTCATAATATAAAAAGATGATAAAAGAAGAATAGTTACTATACACAGAATATTACTGGATATATTATAATATTTTAAATACTTTTTTGAGTCGATACGGGAAAGATACGGATAAATTAAATTTGATATTATAGAAACGATCATATATATGCCGGAAATTAGTGTAGCAGAAAAAGAGTACATTGCAAAATCTGTACTTGAATAAAAAATATTAACGAAGATACAATCAACGTTTAGTATTAGTAGTCCGATATGCTCGGATACCATAAATGCTATTCCTTTTTTTAAAAGAACAAATATATTTGCTTTTGAAGGTATTGTGTATTTGCCAAATACTAAGGTGCGATTTTGACATAACGAAAGAGTTGAACTAAAAATAATAATGGCTGTTGATATAATTAAAGTATAAATATATGTTGTTTTTGAGAAAACAGCCATTGATATTATCATTAAAAAAGTCAGACAATAGTGCGATATTAATAATACCGCATCTTTGGTAAAATTTTTTGTAAATTGATTTATACTAGAAAAATAGCATCTAATATTGATTATAGGAATATTGAATGCTATAAATACAAATGTAATATATTGTTTATATGATAAGTGACTTTTTGATATAAATAAAATGGCAGACAAAAATATATAGGATAAAATTGTAATTATAATGAGTAAACGATTGTAATATCGGAAATGTTCCTCAGGTAAGGCATCAAAATTCAGACTACCATATTTGATGTAAATTCCATGAATTAATCCAAAAGATAACAGTCCAGAATAAGATGAATACAGTAAAAATGTACGATAAAGGGAATAATCATCTATATTCATTATTTTTGGAAGAAAAAGGCAGGTTAATACATTAACTAAAATTGTAGAAATGTTTGTAAGAACAACTGCAATAACATTTTTTTTATCTGAAGCTTTAATCATAATTATTTCCTTGATTATATGTATTGTTACAATTTATTTTAGCAGAAAAGACAAGAATAGCAATATAATTCTTGCTACCATCATACAATTGTGCTAAAATCAAACAGGATTGAGATAATGAGAAAATGGAGGCACACACATGAAGAAATTAATTTTAGTTACATCACCACCAGCCTGTGGAAAGACGTTTATTTCCAAACAGGTGGCAAAGGCACTGCCTAATTGTGTATATCTTGATAAGGACACATTAATTGTTCTTTCAAAGCAGATCTTTGTAGTAGCTGGTGAGGAATATAACCGTTCATCCGATTTCTTCCAGAAGAATATCCGCGACTACGAATATTATTGTGTACTGGATCTTGCATTTGAAGCACTGGAATACAATGATACAGTTCTTATAAATGCACCATTCACGGATGAGATCAGAGATGATGAATATCTTGACAATCTCCGCGCAAAGCTTGCAGAAAAAGGTGCAGAGCTCTTTGTAATCTGGGTAAATACCAGAAAAGATGTCTGTCACGAAAGAATGATTAAGCGTGCATCAGACAGAGATACATGGAAGTTGGAGCACTGGGATGAGTATATCAACAGCCAGAACTTCAATCCACCGACAAATATCAAAGAACTCTTTATATTTGAGAATTCTTCCGATGAAGAGTTTAAAGCGTCTATAGAAAAGGTTGTTAAGGCAATCAGAGGTTGATAGGGATTTTGAGTATTGCAACAGGAATCAGCGATGTTTTCTGTTGCAATATTTATATAGAAGAACAGAAATCAGGAGGAACAGGACATGGCGGTTATCAGAAGCTTTAAAGCATTCAGACCAAGACCGGATATCTGCGACAGAGTGGCAGCATTGCCATATGATGTATATAACAGAAAAGAAGCCTGCGAGGAAGTGCGTCGGGAGCCGATGTCATTCTTAAAGGTAGATCGCGCAGAGACATCATTTGATGACAGTGTAGATACCTATGCACCGGAAGTATATAAGAAGGCTGGGGATCTTCTGCATGAGATGATGGAGGATGGCACTTATATCGAAGAAGAAAAGCCGGTTTACTACATATATGAATTGATTATGGACGGACGTCATCAGACAGGTTTAGTTGCCTGTGCATCGATCGATGACTATATGAATAACGTGATCAAGAAACATGAGAACACCAGAGAAGACAAAGAACAGGATCGTATCCGCCATGTGGAAGCCTGCGGTGCGCAGACCGGACCAATCTTCCTTGCCTATCGTTCGATTGATATCGTAAATCAGATCATTGACCGGGTAAAGTTAGGAGAGAAGCTGTATGGCTTTACTTCCCCTGATGGTATTACACATAATGTATGGATCATTAATGATGCAAATGATATCCGGACAATTCAGGATGCGTTTGCCGGTATCAATGAGATCTACATAGCAGACGGACATCATCGTTCTGCTTCCGCTGTAAAAGCAGGACTGCATATGAGAGAGAAGCATCCGGATTATACCGGAGAGGAAGAATTCAATTATTTCCTGTCGGTTCTGTTCCCACATGATCAGTTGATGATCCTTCCGTATAATCGTGTTGTAAATGATCTGAACGGCATGACGGATGAAGAATTTTTAAAGAAGCTTGAAGATAAATTTGAAATAGAAGCCTGCAGCGAAGCTGTATCACCGGAGAAGAAGGGCAGCTTTGGTATGTATATGGATGGCAGCTGGTATAAATTAACGGTGAAGGACGGCGTGGTTCCGGAGGATGTCGTCGGTTGTCTGGATGTATCTGTGCTTCAGGAAAATGTTCTGGCACCGATGCTTGGAATCGGCGATCCGAGAACGGACAAACGGATTCAGTTTGTCGGTGGTATTCGCGGACTGTCCGAGCTGGAACGATTGGTAGACGGCGGAAAGAAGGTAGCATTTTCCATGTATCCGACATCGATCACGGAGTTATTCGATATCGCAGATGCAGGCAAACTGATGCCACCGAAGTCAACATGGTTTGAACCAAAGCTTCGAAGCGGAATCTTTATCCACAAGATAGTATAAACAGAGTACACAAGAGGAGAATGGGTTATGACAAAGAACACAGAGATTTTCGTTCTGAATCAGGATGAGGTTATGGCGATTACGGGGGCGAGACATGGTGATCCACATCATATACTGGGGATGCATGTCTGTTTGGCTGATGTATACGTAAATGCATTTCTGCCGGATGCGGCAGAGGTTTATGTAGTGGATGAAAAAAATCAGACAGAATATCCGATGCACGTGGAATACGCCGATGGATTTTTTACTGTAAAGCTTGAGAATAAAAAGCCGTTTGCATATCAGTTGAAGATTGTTCGGAAGGTATGGGATGCAGACGGAGAAGAAGCAGATGAAGCGATCATGATAAAGGATGCGTATAGCTTTTCTTATTCTGCGGATCTTGAAAAAGTAATGCAGGTGGTAAACGGAGAGGATGACATTGAATCAGGCTTCCGTATCAAAGAGTTATTTGGTGCAAGAAAGATGAACTTTGATGGCACAGAGGGCGTGGCGTTCTGTATTCAGGTTCCGGGCTGTGTCAGAGCCAGTGTGGTTGGTGATTTCAATAACTGGGACGGCAGAGTGAATCCGATGCGGAAGATTGACTATACGGATTTATTTGAGCTCTTTATTCCTTATGATATTGACCGGACCAGATACAAATTTGAAGTATTATATGAAAATGGTGCAACAGACATTTTCTCAGATCCATATGCAACGGCATTTGAACCGGTTCCGGGTAATGCGTCCTTATTTACAGAGCTAACCTATGACTGGACGGATGCAGCATATATGGCTGACCGAAAGAAGAAGGATATCAGCATGGAACCTGTGAATATTTATGAGGTTCATATGCAGACATTTAAGACCGGTAAAGATGGAGAACAGCTTTCTTACCGGACATTTGCAAAAGAGATTGCGGCCTATGCAAAGAGTATGAAATATAATTATATAGAGCTTATGCCGATCATGGAATATGCGGAGGATGATACATGGGGATATGATACGACGGGTATCTATGCGCCGACATCCAGATTTGGAACACCTGTGGATTTTATGGAAATGGTTGATTATCTTCATGCAAAAGGCATCGGTGTGATCCTTGATATGGTACCGGTCATGGATATTGATTGCATGACTTACTGGTTGGAGATGTATCATCTGGATGGTATCCGTCTGGATAATAAAGAGTTGATCCGCTCCTTCCGTAAGGTGACAGGAGACAGATATGCAGATGTTATGGTAGATCTTACATGGAATACCACAGGGGTTGCAAAGCTTACGGAGTATATGAAGACTGCACCGGATCGCAGGGAGAATTTTGTAGACTATGTATCCGCTGTGACCGGATTTATTTCAGAAGATGAAGAAGTGAACGCATTATCACATGATCAGGTGGCATATGGTCAGGGCAGCTTCATAGAGAAGATGCCGGGCGGCTATGAAGACAAATATGCGGATCTTCGTACATTTTATGGCTTGAATATGTTCCTCCCGGGTAAAAAACTGATGTTTATGGGACAGGAGCTTGGAATGTTTGGCGGCTTTGATGGCTATCATGTTATTGATTGGAGTGTTCTGGAGTTTGAAGCAAATAAATATCTTCAGAAGTATGTAAAGGATCTGAATGCCTTATATCTTACAGAGCCGGCATTTTATGAAGCGGACAAGCTTCCATTTGTATTTGCAGGAGAGCAGGAGCCACATACCGTATGCTTCACAAGAACAGACAGTAAGGGTTCTGTCTGTTATGTAGTTGCGAACTTTGGAACTTCAGATCAGAAGAACTATGTATTACAGACCGGAGCTCCGGGAACTTATAAAGAGATCTTCTCCAGTGATGCTGCAAAGTATGGTGGAGAGGGGAATAACAACAAACAGCAGAAGGTGACGAAGGACGGAAATATCGAGATTGTTCTCCCGGCACTTTCAATCACAGTATTGAAGAAGGTGAAATAATTAAGTGATAGGTATAGCATTGACGGAGAAGCTGGCAGATACTACAGAGTCAACATCAGAAACGGCATCGGAGATCGTACAGGATGCAGAACAAAAAGCTGGATTGCTCAGACAGTATATGACAGATCTGCTGGATTGGTGCATGTCAAAGGTTGGAAGCCTGGTAGTGGCGGTTATCTTTATGGTGATCGGATTTCGGGTTGTGAAATGGATCATCAAGCTGATAAAGAGAACCTTTGACCGTTCCAATATGGATGTCAGTGTCGCAGGATTTTTACTGTCTGCCATCCGTATTCTGATGAATTTTATAATATTGATAACAGCGGCATCCATTGTCGGTTTTCAGGTTACTTCATTTGTCACATTGCTTGGAACGGCGGGTGTGACGATCGGTCTTGCGTTGCAGGGCAGCCTGTCCAATCTTGCCGGTGGTGTGCTGATCCTGATATTGAAACCATTTCATGTAGGCGACTATATCATCGAGAATAATACCAAATGTGAAGGTGAGGTTGTATCGATCGATATATTCTATACAAAGCTTAAGACGATCGATAATCGTTCCGTAGTCATACCAAACGGAAATATATCGAATACATCACTTGTGAATGTTACTTTACATGATAAGAGACGGGCAGAGATCAAGATAGGTGTCGGTTACGAAGAAGATCTGGACAAGGTAAAGCGTGTGGTACTGGATGCGGTAAAGACAGTTCCGGGATATCTGGCGGACGAAGCTGTGGATTTCTTCATTGATGAATTTGCCGACAGCAGCATTATGATATGTGTTCGGTTCTATGCGAAGATCGACCTGTACTGGGATTCCGTCTGGGCAGCCAGATGGAATATCAAGAAAGCATTTGATGAAAACGGCATCGTTATTCCATACAATAAACTGGATGTCAACCTCGATTCTTGCAAAAAAACAGATAATCGAGTATAATAATCGGTTGTGATATGAAAACTAGATAATTGTGTTATAGTTTTACTATATTCGAGTTCAATAGACATTACCAATCAGAGGACGCTTTCGCTCGTTTTCCCGCTGTGTAACTTCGAACTAACCTCGGATAAACCTCGGTAAGGTCTCAGTTAGGTCTGCAGCGGTACTAAGATGCCGCTTATATGCGCCATCTAAGGACCGGCGACCTCAAATGCCTCTGTATTGGTAAGTCATTAAACTCGAATAAGCTAAAAATATCACACAATTATCCGTAGATATAATAGATTAGGAGTGATTTAGAAATGACAAAGATTGATATTATTTCCGGTTTCTTAGGTGCCGGAAAAACAACTCTGATCAAGAAGCTGATCGAAGAAGGTTTTAAGGGCGAGAAGCTTGTGCTGATTGAGAATGAATTTGGCGAGATCGGTATTGATGGCGGATTCTTAAAGGATGCCGGTGTACAGATCACTGAGATGAATTCCGGTTGTATCTGCTGCTCCTTAGTTGGAGATTTTGGTACGGCTTTAAAGAAGGTTATTACAGAATATGCACCGGACAGAATCATTATCGAGCCATCCGGTGTTGGTAAGCTTTCAGATGTTATCAAGGCTGTAAAGGATGTTGCAGAAGAAGTTGAAGTACAGCTTGACAGCTATACAACAGTTGCAGATGTATCCAAATGCAAGATTTACATGAAGAACTTTGGTGAATTCTTCAATAATCAGATCGAGAGTGCAAATACGATCGTATTGAGCAGAACACAGACAGCTTCTCAGGATAAGATCGAGAAGGCAGTTGCCATGATTCGCGAGCACAATGCAGAAGCTACGATCATCACAACTCCATGGGATGATATTGATGGTTCTAAGATCAAAGAAGCTATGCAGAATCATAAATCCGTTAAGGACGCTTTATTTGAGGATGAAGATGAGCATGAGCATCACCATCATCACGACCATGATGACGAATGTGGTTGTGGCTGTCATGACCATGATCATGAACATCATCATCACGACCATGACGATGAATGTGGCTGTGGCGATCATGATCATGAACATCATCATCACGACCATGACGACGAATGTAGTTGTGGCTGTCATGATCACGATCATCACCATCACCACCATGCAGATGAGGTATTTACAAGCTGGGGTAAGGAAACTCCACATAAGTTTAATGAAGATAAGTTAAAAGAGACTCTGGATGAGCTTGCTAACACAGAGGAATATGGTATTATCCTTCGTGCAAAGGGTATCGTTCCAAGTGATGGTACAGACTGGTTATACTTTGATCTTGTACCGGGTGAGTATGAGATCCGTAAGGGAAATCCGGATATCACAGGTAAGTTATGTGTGATCGGAAGCAAACTGGCAGAAGACAAGCTTGCAGAGCTGTTTGAGGTATAGGAGAAAATGATGGCAAGACAACAGGAAACAGAGATTCCGGTTTATGTATTTATGGGCTTCCTTGATAGTGGTAAAACTACATTTGTGAAGGAGACATTATTAGACCGGGAATTCACCGGAGGCGCAAAGACCCTGCTTCTTGTATGCGAAGACGGTGAAGAAGAATATGACGAGAAAGATCTGAAAAAGAAAAATATTTTTCTGGAATTCATAGAAGAAGATCAGTTGAACACAGAGCACCTGTTAGATCTGCAGGACAAATATCAGCCGGAGCAGGTTATGATCGAATACAATGGTATGTGGAAGCTGGATAAGATCTTTGATATCCGTGTGCCGAAGGGATGGACCGTTGTCCAGGTATTATCCTTTGTAAATGCTGAGACATATGATGTATATCAGCAGAATATGAAAGCAACTATGATGGATCAGGTTAACAGTGCGGATATGGTAGTATTTAACCGTTGTGATGAGAATTCCAAGCGTGCAGAATGGCGCAGAGGGATCAAGGCAGTCAACAGACGGGCACAGATCATCTTTGAGATGAAGGATGGTTCGATCGCACCGGATGTGAATGACGAAGAAGATCTGCCATATGATGTAAAGGCTGACGTGATCGAGCTGAACGATGAGGATTTCGGTATCTGGTATGTGGATGCCTCCGATCAGCCGGATCGTTATGTCGGTAAGAAGATCCACTTCCGTGGCATGGTATTCAAGCCGAAACAGTATGGTAAGAATGCATTTGTACCGGGACGTTTTGCGATGACCTGCTGTGTAGAGGATATTACATTTGTAGGCTTCAAATGCTATTACGATGGCTCTAAGAATCTGGTTGACAGACAGTGGGTAGATGTAACAGCAACGATCAAGAAAGAATACTATCCTGATTTTGAGGGAGATGGTCCGGTTCTCTATGCAGAGAAGGTTGTGCTGACCGGTCCGCCGGAAGAAGAGGTTGTATACTTCAGTTAAAGGAATAAAGTAAAAAGAATAAAATGCATTTGACTTTTTGAGTAGATACAAGTAGTATAAATGCAGGCGTATAAAAAGCTGCCGTCAGGCAGCTTTTTATATTCAGGTCTGACTTGCTCCCGTGGAGAGACGGCAGGGATGTCGAAAGGAGCAGATGCAGATGTACAGTAAAGTAACAAGTGGTGGAGTCCTTGGCGTAGAAGGACTTCTGATCCAGGTAGAAACAGACATTAATGATGGTTTACCAATGTTTAATATGGTAGGCTTTTTGTCTGCGTGCGTAAAAGAGGCCGGAGAACGAGTGAGAACAGCCCTTAAGAATTCCGGCTTTCAGATACCTCCTAAAAGGATTACGATCAATCTATCACCGGCAGATATCCGTAAGGAAGGAACTGCCTATGATCTTCCCATTGCCATAGGAATTATGGTATCTATGGGGATTATTCCGTCTGAAAGAACAGAAAATATTTTAATCTTAGGCGAACTGGGGCTTGACGGCAGAGTAAATGCTGTGTCAGGAATACTCCCGGTTGTTCATCATGCAGTAAAACAAGGTATCACACGCTGTCTGGTTCCTGCCGATAATGCTGAAGAAGCAGCATTGATCCGCAATATGGAGGTTATACCGATTCATACTCTATGTGAAGCGGAAGCATATCTGAATGACAGGATTGCGATCGAACCGGCGTATGTGGATGTTGAAGCCCTGCTTGATCAGGAAGAAAATGATGAGACAGGAGATTTTGCGGATATTAAAGGGCAGGAGATATTAAAACGAGGAATGGAGATTGCGGCTGCCGGTATGCATAATATACTGATGACAGGCCCTGCCGGTTCAGGGAAATCCATGATCGCCAAATGTCTGCCGACCATTCTTCCCGGACTTTCGTTTGAGGAAAGTATCGAGATAACAAAGATTTACAGTGTGGCAGGTCTTTTGAAAAAGAATCAGTCAATCATTACCGGACGCCCATTCCGTTCTCCGCATCATACTGTATCGGCCATTGCTCTTGCCGGGGGTGGAACGATCCCAAAACCGGGTGAGATCAGTCTCAGTCATAATGGGGTGTTGTTCTTGGATGAATTGCCGGAATTTAACCGGAATGCTCTCGAGGTTATGCGACAGCCGTTAGAGGATCGGGAGGTTACGATTGCAAGGATTCATGGCAAATATGTATATCCTGCGAGCTTTATGCTGGTAGCAGCCAGAAATCCATGTCCCTGTGGTATGTATCCGGATCTGAATAAATGCACCTGTTCGTACAGACAGATCCGGCAATATAATGCAAAGATCAGCAGACCGTTATTAGATCGAATCGATATCAATGTAAACGTACAAAAAGTTGCTTACGAAGACCTTCTCGGAACGAAAAAAGCAGAGACATCAGCCCAAATTCGAAAGCGTGTGCTGGCTGCACAGAAGATACAAAGGGAACGTTATAGATCAGAGAGCTTTCATTTTAATTCACAGTTAGACGGCAGACGCACACAGAAGTATATCAAGTTGGGATCGGCGGAAGAGGCGATGATCCGTGATGTATTTGAGGAGACAGATCTGTCGGCGAGAGGATATAACAGAGTGCTTAAGATAGCGAGAACTATCGCGGATCTTGATGGAAGTCCCGAGATCAGGGAGATACATCTGAAAGAGGCCTTGTTTTTCCGATATCAGAATCTTCTTGAGGATGGGGAGACGGGAAGAAACAGATCTTACGGAAAGGGGGCTTTCGGATATGGATCTTGACTTACTCCATTTATGGCTTGGGATGTTCCCTGATATAACGAATATGACCATGGGAAAGATTCTTGCGTATTTTGGCGGGATGCAGGAGCTGTGGGAAGCACCTGACCGGGAGGTTCAGGGAGCTTTGACAGAGATACAGGGAAGCAAGATTTTGGAACTTCGGGATGAGAAGAAGATAATAGCATATAAAAACAGACTAAAAGAGAGAAATATTACATATATATATCCCGGACACCCTTATTTTCCGGAAGAATTACTTAACATTCCGGATTGTCCCAGGCTGTTATATGCCAGAGGCAGGGTGGAAGAGCTTGCATTAAATCGTCCGGGGATTGCTGTTGTAGGAGCCAGAAAGGCTTCCGCATATGGAAAGGAGATCGCGAGGTCATTTGTTTCTAAGCTTGCGTTATATCAGACCAATATCATCAGCGGGTTGGCTGCCGGTATTGATGGAACGGCACAGCGGGCGGCGGTAGAAATAGAAAATGGATTTACCATTGCGGTACTTGGATGCGGGATCAATATCTGTTATCCGAGAGAGAATTATGATTTGTATGAATGCATTGAAAGAAGCGGTGTGATCTTGTCGGAATATGGGCTGGATGTGGAACCGGCAAAATGGCGGTTCCCACTTAGAAACAGGATCATCAGTGGCTTGGCAAAAGGGGTTCTGGTTGTGGAAGCGCAGAAGAAAAGCGGTTCACTGATAACGGCAGATCAGGCACTTGAACAGGGACGGGAAGTATATGCGGTTCCCGGACGGATCGGAGACAGGAACAGTGAAGGCTGTAATCAACTGATTCGGCAGGGGGCAATGCTTGTAACAGATGCAGCGGATATAATAGACGAACTGGGGCTCTGTAAAAAAGAAGAAATTACACAAAAGAAAGATATGGTATGCAGAGAACAGCTTGATTTACCGGAGCAGGAGATCCTTGCCTGTTTGGGTAGGAATGTTGTATATATAGAAGACATCTGTTCGCGGGTTGATCAGCCTCCGGCACTTGTTCTGAGCACTCTGTTTGACATGGAGAAAAAGGGATATATCAGGCAGCCGATGCGTTATTATTTTACTGCTGTTTTTTCATAGAACAGGAAGCTTGATGCATTTTGATAAAGAAGGTAATAAAATATTCACTTGCATGGCAGGAAAAAATGGTGTATAGTTTGTGTCGTTTAAACGAACAGGAAAGGAAAGAGTACATGGCTAAATATCTTGTTATTGTAGAGTCTCCGGCGAAAGCCAAGACGATTAAAAAGTTTTTGGGCAGTAATTATGAAGTGATTGCGTCGAATGGTCATGTGCGTGATCTGCCTAAAAGCCAGATGGGCATTGATGTTGATAATGATTTTGAACCGAAATATATAACGATCAGAGGAAAAGGAGATATACTTGCACAGCTTCGAAAAGAAGTAAAGAAAGCTGACAAAGTGTACCTCGCAACTGACCCCGACCGTGAGGGAGAAGCAATCTCCTATCATTTATCAAAAGCACTGAAACTGGATGATAAGAAGTACAAGCGAATTACCTTCAATGAAATTACGAAAAATGCAGTAAAGAATTCAATTAAGCAGGCACGCGATATCGATATGGCACTTGTGGATGCACAGCAAGCGAGACGTGTATTGGACAGACTGGTTGGTTATAAGATCAGTCCGCTTCTCTGGGCAAAGATTAAGAGAGGTTTAAGTGCCGGACGTGTACAGTCTGTAGCATTAAAGCTGATCTGTGACAGAGAAAAAGAGATCAATGAATTTATTCCAAAGGAATACTGGACACTTTCTGCTATGCTGGCACCGGAAAAGGCCAAGAAAAGCATTGAATTCAAATACATGGGAAATGGGAGCGATAAGGAAGAAATATCTTCCAGAGCGGAACTGGATCATATCATAGAAACGATCGGAAAGCAGTCTTTTAAGATCGCATCGATCAAGGACAGTGAGCGTCATAAGAAAGCGCCACTTCCATTTACAACCAGTACGTTGCAGCAGGAAGCTTCCTCCAAGTTGAATTTTGCGACATCCAAAACGATGCGTATCGCACAACAGTTATATGAAGGTGTGGAGATCAAGGGCAGAGGTTCCATCGGTCTGATCTCTTATCTGAGAACGGATTCTACCAGAATATCAGATGAAGCGGCAGCAGCAGCCAAAGATTATATCATAAAGAATTTTGGAGAAGATTATACAGCGGGAATACCTCGGGCAGACAAACCGGGTAAGAAGATCCAGGACGCGCATGAAGCAATCCGTCCGACGGATATCACACTGTCACCGGCAGCTATCAAGGATCAGTTAAGCAGAGAACAGTTCCGTCTGTATCAGCTGATCTATAACCGCTTCCTTGCAAGCCAGATGGCAGAGGCAGTATACAGCATTAAGACCGTAAAGGCAGAAGTAGCAGGCTATCGGTTCCAGACCTCAGTATCAAAGATTGCATTTGCAGGATTTACAACGGTTTATAATGTGGACAATGAGAAGAGTGAGCATATTGCCGGCATTAAGGATCTGAATGAAGGAGATCTGTTAAAATTAGAAGATTTTGACGAGAAGCAGCATTTTACACAGCCGCCGGCAAGATATACAGAAGCACTTTTGGTAAGAACCTTAGAGGAACTTGGCATTGGAAGACCAAGTACTTATGCACCGACGATCTCAACGATATTGAATCGTCGTTATATCACAAAAGAGAATAAGAAATTATACGTAACAGAACTGGGAGAAGCCGTTAATCAGATTATGGAACAGGCATTTCCGGTTATTATCGACGTGAATTTTACAGCGAATCTGGAGTCCCTTCTCGATAAGATCGGTGAGGGTGCTATCGAATGGAAAGTTGTAGTAAGAAACTTCTATCCAGATCTCGATGCGGCGGTTAAGAAAGCCGAGAGTGAGTTGCAGTCCATTAAGATTGAGGATGAAGTAACGGATGAGGTATGTGACGAGTGCGGACGCAATATGGTCGTTAAGTATGGTCCACACGGTAAATTCCTTGCATGTCCGGGCTTTCCTGACTGTAAATTTACGAAGCCGTTCTTTGAAAAGACAGGAGTTCCTTGTCCGAAATGTGGTGGTGACATAGTAATAAAGAAGACCAGAAAGGGCAGAAGATACTATGGATGTATCAATGCTCCTGAATGTGATTTTATGTCATGGGCGAAACCATCAAGGGAAAAATGTCCGGTATGTGGCAGTTATATGGTTGAAAAGGGTAATAAGTTACTTTGTTCAGCAGAAAACTGTGGATATTCCAGAGATAATACCGAAAAGGAAAAATAGGCATAAGTGATCGGATGAAGTTGTTCGGCCTGCCATATAAAAAAAGTTGTTTTTAAATATTAAATCTCTCGTTTGACAGGAAAGGCTATTGTTATCTCATGACCATTGTGATAGAATGTCAAATAGTGTAGATTTTTTATGCAAAAACAACTTTTTTGTATTTTACATACGGAGGAACAGAAATGAGTGTTCAATTATTAGATAAAACACGAAAAATTAACAAATTATTGCACAATAACAACTCGCATAAGGTTGTTTTTAATGATATTTGTGATGTTTTAAGTGATATTTTAAAATCAAATGTACTGGTTATCAGTAAAAAAGGTAAGGTTCTGGGAATTAAGAACCGTGAAGATATACCTGAGATCCATGAACTGATCGAGGATAAGGTCGGTCTGCTGATCGACAGTATGCTGAATGAGAGACTTCTCCTTGTATTGTCAACAAAGGAAAATGTAAATCTGACTACGCTCGGATTTGACAGTGATAACATAGAGAAATATCAGGGACTTCTACTTCCAATCGATATAGCAGGAGAACGGCTTGGAACGTTATTTCTGTATAAGCTGGATGCACAGTATGATATTGATGATATTATTCTCGGGGAATACGGAACAACGGTTGTAGGACTTGAGATGATGCGGGCTTTAAATGAAGAAAATGCAGAAGAAGATCGTAAGATCGCAATCGTGCGTTCGGCAATCAGTACTTTATCATTTTCAGAATTACAGGCGATCAAGCACATTTTTTCGGAACTGGATGGAAAAGAAGGAATTCTTGTTGCAAGTAAGGTCGCAGACCGGGTCGGAATTACCCGTTCCGTAATCGTAAATGCACTTCGAAAGTTTGAGAGTGCGGGTGTTATTGAAGCAAGATCCTCGGGCATGAAGGGAACTTACATTAAGGTTCTGAATGATGTTGTATTTGACGAATTAAAAGCCGTATAAAATTTTGCAAAGGAGAGTAAAGAAATGATATTACCAATCATAACATTATTAGTTGGCGTAGCAGTTGTAGGTGTAAGCTTTTTTATTCTGGATAGTCATGATTTTAAAGAGGAAGATGAGATATATAATGAAAGCTCAGAAGAGTTAAAACGAAAGATTACGGAATTATGTGATTCCCTTCTTGAGCAGAGCAAGACATCATTAGACGAATACAGCGAAGATGTCCGCAAGAAGACAGAAAAGGAACTGAAGGAACAGCTTGAAAAATGGGCATCCAAGTTGTCTGAAAAGGCAAAGAAAGAAATGATCGATTATATCAATCAGAGCCTTGCGGAAGCCTATGAAGAATACAATCCTGATGCAGAAGAGAAGCCTGAAACGGTCACTTATGAAGAACTCCTTGAAATGGAAGTAAAAGAAACCGAAGAAGAGATTGCAAGAGAAAAAGAGAAACAGATAGAGAAAACGATTTCTGAAGAAAAAACGGAGACAGAACATCCTGAGAAAAATGAGAAGCCGGAAGATATCGAAGAAGAGCCGGATGAGAATTCTCTCGGAGCATTAGAGGCAAGCGAGACGGAGACAGTTATTTCCGGAGATACGGTTGCAAATGGTGATATAACCGAGACTGTACCGGAACAGGATGTTGAAGAGAACGCGGCAGAAGATGATGCGGAGGAACCAAAGGAAGAAGTAGAGGAAGCTGTTGCAGAAGAAGCTGTTGCTGAGGAAGCCGAGGAAGAAGCGGCAGAGGAGAAATCCAATGTTGTTGCTTTTAAGAAAGCAGAAGAATCTGCTGTTGAGTCAGAGACAACCGAGACCGCAGAAGAAACGACAGTCGCAGAAGCAACCGGAACCGAGCCTGTACAGAAGCCAGAACAGCCTGCAGGAGGCAACCGCTCAAGAAAGAAGAACCGCAAGAAGAGCAGAACAAACAGAAATCAGAATCGTGTACAGGAGGCAAAGAAAGAAGCTCCTGCGCCGGAAGAGATCTGGGATGATGAGAAGAATATCGATGAAGAGGTGGCAGAGCTTTACAAGCAGGGATTTGGTATCATGGAGATCGCAAATCAGCTTGGAATCGGTGTTGGTGAAACCAAGGTGATCATTAAAAATATTGAGAATCAGAAGCAGTAAATGAAATTGTTTTATACGATAGGAGAAACGGCAGTATGAAGAAAAAATATTTTTTCAGAGGATTAGGCTTTGGACTTATCATCGGTGCGCTTGTCATGATGGTTGGTATCAAGTCCGGAAGCTTTGCAGATACAAAGAAGAATGATCCGTCAAAAGGAGATGCGGTAGAAGTTGCTTCATCGGAAGAGGCTACTGAATCAGCGAAAACGACAGAGACAGCAACGGAAACGACAAAAGAGGATGCAGCTAAGGCAACGACGGAAGTGACGACAGAAGCTACAACAGAGGCGACAAAGGAAACCACAACGGAAAATACAACCAAGGCAACCACGGAAGCCACAACCGAAAGTACAACCAAGGCAACGACAGAAGCTACAACAGAGGCGACGACAGAAGCAACTACGGAGGCTACGACAGAGACAACTACAGAAGAAAAGAAAAAGGGTGGTTCGATCACGATCAGGCCGGGTATGTATGCAGAGGCAATCTCTCAGGCATTATATGATATCGGAATGGTAGACAGTGTACAGGATTTCTATGATTATCTTGTAAGCTCCGGTAATTCCATGAAACTGATGTGTGGAACTTTCACATTCAAGGGTGATGAAACCTACGATGAGATGATCACTATTATGAGAGATGGACGATAGTTATAGCATGAATTAAAACAAAATATGAGATAATGAGCATTGCGCTGGAATGTGCTCGCACATACCAGCATAATGCGAAAAAGACATGGAACTGTTAAGTGACATGAGATTATAAAAAGAAAGTGCTTGCATGCACTTTCTTTTTGTGTTATTATCGTTTTTGTGTGTGGGCTTGTATATAGCAGGCTCATAAAAATAATATACATGCTGGTTGATTCCTGAAGTGGTGCCTATAGCTCGGGTGACTCGGTGAAAGAGAGATCAGCAGAAGAATATAACCATGGAGGTAGAAAAAATGAGCGTTATTTCAATGAAACAGTTATTAGAAGCAGGTGTACATTTCGGACACCAGACAAGAAGATGGAACCCTAAGATGAAGCCATACATCTACACAGAGCGTAATGGTATCTACATCATCGACCTTCAGAAGTCAGTAGGAATGGTTGACGATGCTTACAATGCAATCGGTGACTGCGTAGCAAATGGTGGAAAGATTCTTTTCGTTGGTACAAAGAAGCAGGCTCAGGACTCAATCAAGAGTGAAGCAGAGCGTTGCGGTATGTACTATGTAAACGAGAGATGGTTAGGCGGTATGCTTACAAACTTCAGCACAATCCAGACAAGAATCGCTACTCTTAAGAAGTACGAAGCTATGGAAGCTGACGGAACATTTGATGTTCTTCCTAAGAAGGAAGTAATCCAGATCAAGAAGGAGATGGAGAAGCTTCAGAAGAACCTTGGCGGTATCAAGGAAATGAAGGAAATTCCTGACATGATCTTCGTTGTAGATCCTAAGAAGGAAAGAATCTGTATCCAGGAAGCTCATTCACTTGGAATCAAGCTTGTAGGTATTGCTGATACGAACTGTGATCCGGAAGAATTAGATTATGTTATTCCTGGTAACGATGATGCTATCAGAGCTGTAAAGCTTATCGTTTCAAAGATGGCAGATGCAGTTATCGAAGCTCAGCAGGGTGCTGATGCAACAGATGCTGAAGAAGTTGCAGATGAGGAAGCAGCAGTAGAAGAGTAATATTTTAGAATATAAATACTAGAATTTTGGAGGTTATTACGATGGCTATTACAGCAAGCATGGTAAAAGAGTTAAGAGAACTCACAGGTGCTGGTATGATGGATTGTAAGAAAGCACTTACAGAGACAAACGGTGATATGGATGCCGCTGTGGAAGTACTCAAAAAGAGTGGTGCAGCTAAGGCTGAGAAGAAAGCAGCAAGAATTGCAGCAGAAGGTATCGCTAAGGTTGCAATTGATGGTAATACAGCAGTAGTTGTTGAAGTTAACTCAGAGACAGACTTCGTTGCAAAGAATGCAATTTTCCAGGAGTTTGTACAGGCAGTTGCAGATAAGGCACTTACAGTAGATACAGAAAAGGCCGGAGATGGCGAAGACGTTGTTTCAATCCTTGATATGAAGGCTGATCTTGATGATAAGATCCTCAAGATCGGTGAGAAGATCTCCATCAGAAGATTTGAGAAGGTTACAGCAGATGTTGTTGCTTCTTATATCCATGGTGGCGGAAGAATCGGTGTTCTTGTAGCCGGTAACGGTGCTTCAGATGATGCAGCTAAGGAAGCACTTACAAACATCGCAATGCAGATCGCAGCTATGAACCCACAGTATATCTCAAGAGACGAGATCTCAGCAGATGAGCTTGCTAAGATGAAAGAGATCACAATTGACAGTGCATTAAATGATCCATTCTCACTTCCAAAGCCGGTTCTTTCCAAGTTGATCGAGAAGGCTGTAGCCGGTGTATGGAGCGCAGAAGATGTAGCTATCTACGAAGAGAAGAAGTCAAACATGAACTTCTTACCTAACTTCCTTTCAAAGGAAGCTAAGGCTCAGTTAGCAGAGATCGCTTGTGCTGATAAGGAAGAGATCTCAGGCAACAAGATCTTCTCAGGACTTGTTGAAGGACGTATCTCTAAGCAGATGAAGGAAATCTGTCTTCTTGATCAGGGATATGTTAAGGCTGAAGATGGCAAGCAGACAGTTGCAGCATACCTGAAGTCTGTAAATCCTGCTCTTAAGATTGCTAAGTTCGTTCGCTTTGAAGTTGGTGAAGGTATGGAGAAGAAGAACGAAGACTTCGCAGCAGAAGTTGCTAAGCAGATGAATGTATAATTTTATTTGTTGAATTATAATAAAGAATTTCAAGCCCTTGAAAACATTATGTTTTCAAGGGCTGTTTTACAAATACGCAAAAAAGAAGCGGAGAAGATAACGATTATGAATGATACAGGGAATAAGCAGAAAATATTAAGATTACTGGAAATTGTAGCCGGTGCATTTGGTCTGTTTGTTGCTTTGGGCTGGTCTTTCTTTGATATGCTTGTTCGTTGCAAAGGAAAAAAACGACAGAAGAAAAAGAAATGGTTTCAACTGTCTCATATAAAGAAAAATCATCCAAGAGACAAATACGAAAAGGAATATGAAGAAGGAAAACTGTGGTGTGCTGAGCAGCAGATGAAGGATTGCTTTATCAGAAGCAGAGATGGACTGTATCTGCATGCTTATTATCTTCCGACAAAAGAAGCGAAACGTTTTGTTGTGTTAAGTCATGGATATAAAGGTAGTGGCTTTGGCGATTTTGCATATACAGCACGTTTCCTTCATGAGAATGCGTGTAATTTATTGTTTATTGATCAGAGATGCTGCGGTTTGAGCGAGGGTGAATATATTACATTTGGTGCAAAAGAGCAATGGGATGTACAGCAATGGAGTTATTATATTGCTGCAAGAAACAGAGAGAAGCTCCCAATCTATCTTTATGGAGAATCCATGGGGGCTGCGGCGGTGCTTATGGCTTCAGGACATAAACTGCCGGAAGAAGTGAAAGGCTTGATTGCAGATTGTGGATTTTGCTCGATGAAGCGTCAGCTTCAGGATATCGCAGCTAACTGGTTCCATTTGGGCTGGGTAGAGCTGCTTTTGTTCCGTGTAGATCTGTTTTGCAGGATGTTTGGCCGATTTCGTATGAGTGATGCTGACACGATAGAAGCAATGAAGAAAAATAAACGTCCGGTTTTGTTTTTTCATGGGGAAGCAGATACCTATGTAGTTCCGGAGAATTCTTTATATAATTATGCATTATGCGGTGCTCCCAAAGAACTGGTCATTATACCGGAAGCACGGCATCTTTGCGCGCCATATGCAGCTCCGGAGCTTTATCGACAAAAGCTGCTTGATTTTTTTGAAAAATATGATAATTAAAATAGAATCACCGGAAGTAACAGGATCCCTCTTAAGCAGATAAGGTAAATGCCGAATCTGTTTAAGGGGGATTTTTATATCAGGATAATTCTGATCTATAGATTACTTTTAAAGTTTCGGTCAATTTCATGTAAAGTGTTTGTTAAGTTGTACAAGGGGTGGAATTCAAAAATGAAATGTGATAAGTTCACAAAAGAATAAAGAATACAGGAGGTTATCCATGATGATGAAACAGTATCCCTTAACAGCAGCACAAAAAATGCATGATGACTGGATAAAAAAATATAAAACACAGCAGGTGTCCGGTGTCAGTGTGGTGGCATCTTTAAAAGCAGAACTGGATTTCGGACTTTTAAAAAAATGTATTCAGTTGGAATATGAGAGATATGGATGTATGCGTATTCGTTTTACGAAACGTGATAAAAATGGTGATGTGAAGCAATATCTTACTGAAAAAGAAACCCGTGATATTCCTTTAAAAGACTTATCAGGAATGCATATGGAAGAAGCAGACAATCTAATGCAGCAGTGGGCATATGAGACATTTGACGGAGATGATATTCCGCTTTGCGATATAGTGATGGTAAAACTGCCGGATGGATATAATGGTTTCTTCATCCATATGGATCATAGATTGATTGATTCCTGTGGACTGGTTGTGATGATCAATGATCTGATGCAGTTATATACGCATTATAAATTCAACACACCATATCCGCAGAAGTTAGCTGATTTTGAGAAAGTGCTGGTTAAAGATCTGAATCGTGCAAATAATGAAAAACGTTTTGCCAAAGATAAAAAGTTTTGGGATGATCAGCTGGATGCATGGGGGGAACCCCTTTATTCTGATATCCAGGGTTTAGATGTACTGGAAGCATCAAGAAAGTTACATAGGAATAAAACACTCAGGGCTGCCGATATAGAATTAGATCAGTTGTTTGTGGCAGTAAAGGATTATCAACTAGAGCCGGAGCCAACGAAAAACCTGATAGATTTTTGTATGAACCATCAGCTTTCAATGACAAATCTGTTGTTACTTGGTATTCGTACATATCTGTCAAAGATGAATCATGGACAGGAAGATATTACGATAGAAAACTTCATTTCAAGACGGTCTACCCATGATGAATGGACCTCCGGTGGTAGTCGGACTATTATGTTTCCATGTAGAACTGTGATTTCGGCAGATACTGATTTCCTGTCGGCAGCATATGAGATTCAGAATATGCAGAATCGGATCTATATGCACAGTAACTATGATCCGGCGTTGATCAGAGAGGAAATGCAGAAACGATATCATACACCGAAGAATACAGCCTATGAAAGCTGTTACCTTACTTATCAGCCGATGCCGGTAAAATTGGATAATCCTCATCTGGTACAAATTCCACAGCATGCGAAATGGTTTGCAAATGGTGCAGCTACAAAGAAAATGTATCTGACAGTATCTCATACAGATAATGGAGGTATGAATTTTTCATATCATTACCAGACCGCACATTTGGCAGAACATGATATGGAATTGTTATATTACTATATGATGCGGATATTGTTTAAAGGAATCGCGGAACCTGATATGAGTATCGGAGAAATCATGGAACAGGTATAAAATAAAACATATAAAGGAGAAATTATTATGACACAGGAAATGCAGTTTAAGAAAATCATAGCACAGTATTGTGATGTTAAGCCGGAGGAGATGACAAACGATATGAAGTTCAGAGAAGATCTGGGCTTTAGTTCGCTTGATTTTATGTCTTTCTTGGGAGAAATTGAAGACACATTTGACATTGAACTGGAGGAAGACGATGCACTGCATGTATTCACAATTGTAGAAGCACTTGATCTGTTAGAGCGATTACAGCAGGAAACTGTATAATCAGAGAATATAAGTATATGATCGCAGTAAGTATGTGCGGAGGTATAATAAGATATGTTGATTCGTGATATTTTGGAAGAAAGCGAAAAAAAGTTTTCAGAAATAAAGGCAGTAAAATGGTTGAAGAAAAAGGAGATCTGTGATAGAAGCTACCGGGAGCTGATGGAGAATGCCAAGTCTGTCAGAAAAGGATTGTGTGAGGAAAGCTTTCAGGGAAAGCATATAGCATTGATCGGTAGTAGTTCTGTGGAATGGATAGAAGCTTATCTGGGAATTATAACAGGTCAGGCAGTAGCCGTTCCTCTTGACGCAGGACTTCCGGCAGAGGATCTGATAGATCTTCTGAATCGTTCAGATGCGGAAGCACTCTTTTTAAGTCCTAAAATTCAGACCTTGTCGGAACGGATACTGGAGGAATGCCCAAAACTGAAAAAAATCTGGATATTACAGGAAGAAAACATCGAAACAAATCAGAAAAAAGTTGCATCTGTAGCAGAATTAATGACGTCAGGTATAAACGGTACAGATGATTTTGCAGCACCGGATCCGGAAGATATTGCTACGATTATTTTCACCTCCGGAACTACAGGAAAAAGTAAAGGTGTTATGCTGACACAGAGAAATCTGGCAGAAAATGTAAAATCTGTTAATTATACTGCAGATCCCGGAACCATAGTATTAAGTGTTTTACCGATTCATCATGCATTTTGCCTTGTTATGGATTGGCTCAAGGGTTTTTCCTTTGGAGCAACGGTATGTATCAATGATTCTCTGTTACATATGGTAAAAAATATGGGCGTCTTTCATCCTGATATCATGTTGATGGTACCTTTGATGGTAGAAACAATTTACAAACGTCTTTCGGCAATGAACCCTTTGATCCCAAAGAAAATAGTTGCAGCCAAGGCATTTGGGGGAAAGCTGAAAACAATATTTACAGGTGGAGCACATCTGGATCCGTTTTATATTGAGAAATTTGCAGAATATGGTGTAAATATTTATGAGGGATATGGAATGTCGGAATGTTCGCCTGTCATCAGCAGCAATGTACCGGAAGATCATAAGGCCGGTTCTATAGGACGACCGCTTTCCAATGTTGAGATTTCTTTTGAGGATGGTGAGATTCTGGTACGAGGCAGTAGCGTTATGAAGGGTTATTATCAGATGCCGGAAGAGACTGCAGAAGCCTTAAGAGGTGGATGGCTGCATACAGGAGATAAAGGATATCTGGATAAAGATGGATTCTTATTTATCAATGGAAGAATAAAGAATCTGATCATTCTTTCAAACGGAGAAAATATATCACCGGAGGAAATAGAAAATAAGCTGGCTCTTGGAAAGTTGGTGGGGGAGGTGATTGTGACAGGAGAGAACAATGGTCTTATTGCAAGAATCTATCCGGATCAGGATGCTGTCTCGGCAAAACGGATGAATGAGGAAACAATCAGATCAGAGCTTCAGGCATTTATCGACAGTTATAATAATACGCAGCCGACCTATCGTCGGATTACGGGGGTGGTTATTCGTAAATATCCATTTATCAAGAGTGCGACTAAGAAGATAAAAAGGCAGGAAGTTCTGATTGATGAAGCACTTTAAGACAGATAAGGAAGTATACCTGTGAGAAATGACTGTGTCAGTATTCCGACAATGATTTCTTCGGAACTCTTAAAATTTTCTCTTGTCCATTTATGGAGAACACCCAAGGTACTGCCAATGCTGCATGCGATCATATATGAGACCTCTTCTTTGGAGTGCACGGAAGACGTTGTTTTCCGGGTGGCATCTGTTACATAGCGGTGGAACATAGTTAAAGCCTTTTCAAAGAATTCATCGCCTCTCGGACTCCGGAGAATATTTGCCAGAAACGGATTCGTTTTGGTATAATTACAAATCGTCAGAAAGAAAGATTTGCATATATCCTGATTATTTTCAGGATGAAAGTCTTCCATGAGGGTGAAAATATCCTGGATAGTTTTATCTTCAACAGCAGTTATAAGAGCTGGAATATTTTCGTAGTGGTTATAGAATGTACTGCGAACAATTCCGGCTCTTTTTATGATGTCTGTCACGGTTATTTTATCTATTTCTTTTTCTTTTAATACCAATAAAAATGCATCACAAATGGTATTTTCAATAAAGCAGTAGCGTTCATCGGATATTTCATGCAACATAGTGGTCTCCTTTCTGATGTATATTTATTTTATCACAGTTTTTATATAACCGGGTAAAAATGTAATGAAAATAGCGCCTTTTTATGTATTTATGTAAAAAAAGTTTATAATATCTTTATTTCCCTTACGAAATATGGTAACATATAAAAGTAAATTCGAAAATAGAGGAAAAGCAGATGAAGTACAGATGCGTGGTTTCAGATTTGGACAGAACGATTTTAAGACGGGATGGGATTTCCCATAGAACAAAGGAAGTTCTTGAAAAACTGGCAGATAGCCACGTTATTTTTATTCCGGCAAGTGGAAGATCTGTTTATTCCATTCCAGAATGCATCCGGGAGATTCGGGGTATCCGGTATGCGATCACATCCAATGGGGCAGCAATCTATGATTTATCAGATGATCATTCAGTATATAATTTAAAATTACGACCGGAAGTACCGGAGCAGATATTTGATCTGGTTACGGATAAAGATGTATTCTTTGAATGTTTTATAGACGGTAGAGGATATACATCTGAGATATATTATGAGAATCCAATGAATTTTGGAGAGTCAGAGGATATCAGTGCTTATGTAAGAAGCACCAGAACGCCGGTGCCTGATATAAGGCAGTTTATTTTACAGCATAATACGGAGTTGGATTCGATCTCAATTGTAGGACCGACAGAGAAAAAATACCGTATCATGCATGAATTAACGCAAAATATCCATACTGTTTATGTAACATCCGGAGCGCCGCGGCTGATCGAGATATCTGATCGTCATTCCGGCAAACATAATGGGTTAAAGGAAGTTTTACGATTCCTTGGAATATCAATGGAAGAAACAATTGCTTTCGGCGATGGAGATAATGACAGTGAGATGTTAGCAGAAGCCGGACTTGGAGTTGCGGTTTTAAATGCGACAGAGCGTTGCAAGGAAGCGGCAGATCTTGTGATCGGTGATTATCTGGATGACAGTGTAGCCGATTTCTTAGAGAAAACGGTGCTGTGAGGTACATTCATAAAAAGTGTTTTGACAGCAGGTACGTTTTCTGAAAGAAACAGTGCTGTAACGGCACACAGAGTTTTGATTATAAAGCATGGCGGATATCTGTAATGAGGGGCAGGTAGACAACCAATGCTTTTAATAAGAATAAACAAAAGAAAGGAAGGGAAATATGGATAAATTTTTCCACATTTCAGAGCGCGGTTCTAATGTTCGTACAGAGATTATGGCCGGACTCACAACATTTTTTGCCATGGCATACATTGTCCTGGTAAACCCAAATCAGGTAGCAGCAGATGGTAAGGCTGGATGGCTTGTTGCAGAAGGCGCAAGCGCAGTAGAAGTAGGCAGGGTTTGGAATGCAGTATTTATCGCATCCGTTCTTGTGGCTGTTATCGGTACACTTCTTATGGCATTCCTTGCCAGAATGCCGTATGCACAGGCATGTGGTATGGGACTGAATGCATTCTTCTGTACCTCATTTGTATCCGGTGCATTCTTTGCAGGCTGCAGCGTGATTGAAGGTTATCAGTCAGGTCTTGTTATCATCCTGTTATCAGGTATCGTATTCCTGATCCTGTCTGTAACCGGACTTCGTAAGTACATTGCGACAGCCATGCCGGAATGCCTGAAGAAATCAATACCGGCCGGTATTGGTTTGTTCATCGCATTGGTTGGTTTAAAGGGTTCAGGTCTTGTACAGGCGAATAAGTATACACTGGTACAGATCTTTGATTTCCATGGAGCAATTTCAGGCGCAGAGACACCGGCAGCTGCATGGAAAGCAGTTATTCCACCGGTTGTAACTATCATCGGTATTATCCTGATCGCAGTTCTTGCAAAGTTAAATGTAAAGGGAAATATCGTAATCGGTATCATTGTTTCCACAGTTCTTTATTATGTATTTAATCTGGAGACACCATCTTTTGATGTATCCAGCATCGGTCAGTCTTTCAAAGACTTTGGCGAGATCGGTTTCCTTGGATGCTTCAAGGCGGATGCATGGAGAAATGCATTTGAAAGCCCATATGTTGGTGGCGTATTCTCAGGTATCATGCTGATCGTAGCATTCTGTCTGGTAGATATGTTTGATACGATCGGAACCTTATACGGAACCGCATCACAGGCAAATATGTTAGATGAGAATGGTGACCCGATCAACTTAGATAAGAGTATGATGTGCGACTCTATCGGTACAGCAGCAGGTGCTATTCTTGGTACATCGACATGTACAACCTTCGTTGAGTCAGCATCCGGTATCGCAGCAGGTGGAAGAACAGGTCTTGCAAGTTTAGTTACGGCAGCCTGCTTCGCAGTATGTCTGTTCTTAAGCCCGATCGCAGGTGTGATTCCAACATGTGCAACAGCTCCGGCATTGATCTTTGTAGGTGTATTAATGGCTAAGAATTTTGCCAAGATCGATATGGATGATATGCGTTCAGCAGTTCCTGCGTTCCTTACCTTCCTTATGATCCCATTAACTTACTCTATCTCAAATGGTATCGGTGTAGGATCGATCTCATATGTTTTGATCACCTTATTCACAGGTAACTACAAGAAGAAAGATATCGTTGTAACGATCATCGCTGCGTTATTCGTTGTGAAGTTTATCTTTGTTACAATGTAGGAAGGTATCTTATTTCTAATGAAATGGATTCTTATATTATCATGTAAAAGATACATTTCGTTTTCTGTTCGGTTTGCACGCTCATTAGCCAGCAGTCGCCCAGACTCGTCCTTCGGACTCAGACATGGGCTTGATGCTGGCAGCTAGTGCAAAGCCTCACAACGAAAACTGCATGAACATCTTTGTACATGATAATATAAGTAATCATTTCATAAAGAAATAAGGTATTTTATTTTTGAAACAGGCAATAATTTTTTTGTTGTTGTGCTGCCAAAGACAGAAAACGTCTGCCCTGAAAACTATGTTCTATAAGCAAACCTGTTCGAACGTCGGTCCTTAACGAGTCACCACAGGTGAGGAGTTTAGTACCGTTACGTGAGAATAGAACGCAAGTGTTTTGCGATAGAACATAGTTTTCAGGGCAGACGTTTTCGTCCGTTTAACCATAAAAAATATGCACCAGAGTGGAATCGAACCACCGCACACGGCTCCGGAGGCCGTTGCTCTATCCACTGAGCTACTGGTGCATGACTTATATATAATACAATATTTCCCTGAAATAATCAAATAGTTTCTTGTATTTCTTAATAGTTTTGGTATGTCCTTGCAAAATCAGTTTTGGAATGGTAGAATTTTGTCGATATAAAATATGAAAAGGAGCATAGGAAAATTGAGAAATAAAAAAAGCAGTTTTCTTGGTGATACATATATAAAAACCAAAAACGGAGAAATCGTGATCCGGGCAGGAATGAAAGTCGTAATCGGATGGATAGTATTTGCATTATTGTGTGTCGGTTATGTATATGCATTTTTTATCAGAGAACCAAAGGCTGAGCCGGGCGCAGATAATACTGTCGAGCTTGAGATTCCGGAAAATGCATCATATAAGAAAAGCAATGTTTCAGAGATCAATGATCTGGTAAGTAAGTATCTTACAGCAAAAGTAGCCTGTGATCAGGCAACACTTCAGTCGTTAGTTACAGATCCGACAGAATTTGATGATATGTCAGTGCTGGAAAGTTCTGCCAAATATCTGAAAGGCTTTGAAGATACGACCTGCTATCTTGCAGATGGCTATGCGGAAGGCGAGTATGTAGTGGTTGAATTGTCCTATATGGATATTGCAGATGTAGAATCAAAACCGCTTGATATTGTGACCTTCTATATTATAAAGGATAAGAATGGTTCCTATAAGATTGATAATGGGGAACTGTCAAATGCGCAGCTTTCTTATCTGAATAGCTTTAAGGCATCAAAGGATATTCAGGATATCTATGTTCATGTAAAGGAAAATACAGAATATCTGTTGGATACCGATAAGACATTCCGGGCATTTTATGATCTGATCAGCAAGCCGGCTACAACAGAGAATACTGCAGCTACACCGGAAGATGCACAGTAAATGGAAGGTGTTATCCGGTTTTATAAATAAGAGAAACGGGTTCGGTGTAATTTGGTAGATATGAAGTAATGTAAAAGTTCCGTAAAAGAATCCTTATGGTATGACAGGATTCCGGTACGGAACTTTTCTGCGTTGCTATTTATATAGAAGTTACAGGTGGAAGTGCCGTTATCTGCTTAAATGGCATTTTCTTCATTTTCAGGAGATACAATACCGATGTCGATTCCACGGGTCTGTACCGGAGTGGAGAATACGATCTGTGTTTCTGTATTTCCGAATCGCTGTAGCTGTCCGATAAAAGAATCCAGCTCCATCGTACTTGGGAAGCAGACCTTTATCAACATGGAGTAAGCACCGGTCACGCAATTACATTCCAGCACATTCGGACAAGCATCGATAAAAGGATAAAAAGTCGGTTTCTGTTTCGGATCGAGTGCCATGTGTATAAATGCGGTAATGTGATATCCCAGAGCTTCCGGGTTGATGCCTGCATGGTATCCGGTGATCACACCTGTTTTTTCCAGCCGGTCGATTCTTGCGGATACCGCAGGAGAGGAGAGAAATACTTTATTTGCCAGATACTTTAAAGGGGTTCTGGCATTGTGCTGTAATAAATGTAATATTTTCTTATCGATATTATCCATATATTCACGTCCTTTATAAAATGTTATAACTTAAGCTTCTAAATTTAAATACAAAAAAAGGTGCGTTTCCGTAGAAACACACCTTTGCGTTTGCTTTATTATACGTCGGGAAAAGAGAAAAAACAAGCCCCGAAATTGAAAAGTTGTAATTGTTTACTTTTAATGGCCAGAATGGTATGATTAAAAAGATATGGTTATAAAGAAAACAGATAAAAAAGAGCGGCGAGAAAGCTGTAACAGAGAGACAGAACAGGAAGGGTCATGATATGGCAGAAGGTATTCGAATCAATAAATATCTGAGCGAAGCTGGTATTTGTTCCAGACGTGCTGCAGATGAATATATATTAAAGGGCAGGATCACAATAAATGGGAAGCCTGCGGAGATGGGACAGAAGATAGAGGCAAATGACAGGGTAATGGTTGATGGAAAGCCTGTAAGAAAGCGTGAAGAGACAGTTATTCTTGCATACAATAAACCATTGGGACTGACCTGTACGGCAAGTCATGATGATCCGGATAACATCTTCGATCATATAAAGTATCCGATCCGATTGCAGTATGTAGGAAGATTAGATAAGGATTCACAGGGATTGCTGCTTCTGACAAACGATGGAGATCTGTCAAACAGTATCCAGAAGTCAGTCAATAATCATGAGAAGGAATACCGTGTCCGCGTGAATAAGCCGATCACGGATGAATTTTTAACACAGATGGCGGCAGGTGTTCCGATTCTTGACACGGTGACAAAAAAATGTCGTCTGTATAAGATCGATAGTTATTCCTTTAAGATCATAATTACACAGGGGCTGAATCGCCAGATCCGTCGAATGTGCGAATACTTTGGATACAAGGTCGTAAATCTGAAACGGCTTCGAGTGATCAATATTCGTCTGGGGAATCTGAGACCGGGTGAGTACCGCCATTTGACAAAGGAAGAAGAAACAGAACTCAGACGTTTAGTGGAACGAAAAGAAGAAGTAAAAACAAAGCGGGAAGAAGCACAGCCGGATAATAAAAATGAACAGAATGTTGTTGGAAACAAGAGGTATGTCAGTTGGAAAAGAGAGACAGGATCAAAGAATTAGTTGAAAAACTGAATGAGGCATCAAAGAAATATTATCAGGAAGATACCGAGATCATGAGCAATCTGGAATATGATGCCTTGTATGATGAACTGGTAGAACTTGAAAAAGAGACAGGAATCGTAATGTCGAACAGTCCGACGGTTCATGTCGGATATGAGATTGTAAGCGAGCTTCCGAAAGAGGCTCATGAGCATCCAATGCTTTCTTTGGATAAGACCAAGAGTGTGGAAGCACTGGCAGCATGGCTTGGCACACATCAGGGTGTGATCTCATGGAAGTTAGATGGTCTTACCGTTGTCCTTACCTATGAGAATGGTACGCTTGTAAAAGCAGTAACCAGAGGAAATGGCTTAGAGGGCGAGGTTATAACGAACAACGCAAGAGTATTTGCAAATATTCCGAAAGAGATTCCATATAAGGGTAAGTTGACGATCCGTGGAGAGGCAGTTATCAAGTATTCAGATTTTGAGAAGATAAATGAGCAGATCGCAGATGCAGATGCAAAATATAAAAACCCGAGAAACTTATGCAGCGGCTCTGTCAGACAGCTGAATAACCGAATCACAAAAGAGAGAAACGTGCATTTCTTTGCCTTTAATCTGGTGGATGGAGAAGATGTGGACTTTAAGAATTCCTTTTCCTATGAATTAGACTGGCTGGAGCAGCAAGGCTTTGATGTCGTAGAGCATTATCTGATCGATGCTGATAAGCTTCCGGAGCATGTTGCCCAGTTTGCAGAACAGATCGAGAAGAACGATTTTCCATCGGATGGTCTGGTACTGGTGTTAGAAGATCTTGCATATGGAAAGAGTCTCGGTAGAACAGCGAAGTTCCCAAGAGACAGTATGGCATTCAAATGGGCGGATGAACAGGCAGTGACCCATCTGCAGTATGTGGAGTGGAGCCCTTCCAGAACGGGACTTATCAATCCGGTCGCGGTATTTGATCCGGTGTCCCTTGAAGGAACAACAGTCAGCCGTGCAAGTATCCATAATGTCAGTATCCTTCGGTCGTTGCAGCTTGGGATTGGAGATGAGATCTCGGTCTATAAGGCAAATATGATCATTCCGCAGATTGCCGAAAATCATACCAGAAGTGGAAATGTACCGATCCCGGAATCCTGTCCTGCCTGTGGTGGCCTGACAAAGATCGTGACGGAGGGAGAGGGTGTAGATCAGGTAGAGACCCTTTATTGTACCAATGAATTCTGCCCTGCAAAGAAGTTAAAATCATTTGCGCATTTTGTAGCCAGAAATGCAATGAATATTGACGGCCTCTCAGAAGCCACGATTGATAAATTTATCGAACAGGGATATCTGGATCATTTGGATGATCTCTATCACCTGAATCGTCATGAAGAAGAGATCGTTGAGTTGGAAGGCTTTGGAGAGAAGTCTTATGCGAAGCTGATCCAGGCTGTTGATACATCCAGACATACAACGATGAACCGCTTTGTCTATGGCCTTGGAATTCCGGGTGTCGGAGATGCAACAGCGAAACTGATCTGCAAACATTTTAAAAATAACCTGGATCAGATCATGCATGCGGATGTAGAAGCATATACAGAGATTGATGGAATCGGAACAGTGATCGCGGAGGAAATTGTAAGATATTTTAAAAATCCGTCGAATTGTGCTATTATAGATAAGTTACTTCATGAATTAGAGTTTGAAGCAGAGACCGAGACTGTACCGCAGACACTTGCAGGTATTACCTTTGTAATAACCGGAAGTCTGGAGCAGTTTGCAAACCGGGATGAGATGAAGCAGTATATCGAAGACCGGGGTGGAAAGGTAGCAGGTTCCGTATCATCAAAGACCGGATATCTGGTCAATAACGATGTGACCTCTACGTCTTCAAAGAATAAAAAAGCACAGAGTCTGGGAATACCGATTATTTCAGAGACACAGTTTCTGGAACAGTTTTCCTGAGAATATAGAAACAGATAAATGGCAGTTGAAACAGAAAGGACTTGATAGAAAATGCCAATTAGAGTAGACGATGATTTACCCGTAAAGAAAATACTGGAGGATGAGAATATCTTCGTGATGGGTTCAGACAGAGCCATCCGTCAGGATATCCGTCCGCTTGATATATTGATATTAAATCTGATGCCTTTGAAGCAGGATGCAGAATTACAGCTTATGAGAAGCCTGTCAAATACACCGCTCCAGGTGAATATTTCCCTGATCCGTACGATGACATACGAATCAAAGCATGCGCCGAAGGGACATCTGGAACGGTTCTACACTGATTTTTCCAGCATCAAAGACCGAAAATGGGATGGATTCATCATCACGGGAGCACCAATCGAGAAGATGGAATTTGAAGATGTGGAATATTGGGATGAATTAAAAGAGATCATGGACTGGTCAGAGAAAAACGTAACATCCACGATCCATATCTGCTGGGGCGCGCAGGCAGGTCTGTACTATCGGTACGGGGTGCAGAAGCATGAGCTGGATAAGAAATTATCAGGAATCTATGTGCATCATACCTTCCACAGAAAGACACCGCTTGTTCGTGGGTTTGATGATATCTTCTATGTACCGCATTCCAGATATACAGGTGTCGATAAAGATGAGATCGTAAAAAATCCGCATCTGGAGATCGTAGCGGAGTCCGATGAGGCAGGACCTTATCTGATCATTGGCGATGAAGGAAAGAATATTTTCGTAACAGGACATCCGGAATATGATATTCTGACGCTGGATAAAGAATATAAGCGTGACCTTGCAAAGGGGCTGAATCCCGATATTCCGGTAAATTATTATCCGGACAACGATCCGAGCAAGACACCGATCAAATCCTGGCGTTGCCATGCCAATACTTTATATGCAAATTGGCTGAATTATTACGTCTACCAGATAACCCCATATCTGTGGACAGAGAAGAAAGAAAACAAATAATATCTCCACAGCTAAAGACATTGTTATATTTTTTGATTTTCGTATTGCTTTTCGGGCAGATGGAGATTACACGGAGATTTTACATGATTATATGGAGATGAAACAGATGAAAAAACAAATGAGACTATTGCTGTGTTGCCTTATATTTGTATTGATGGCATCCGGTGTGTCATTTACCGCAGAAGCAGCAACACCAAAGAAAACGAAACTGACGCAGGATGAGGAAACACATACATTTTCAAATGCAAAGGATGGATCATTCCGGTATGATTATGCTGTAAAGTCTGATTATTACAGAGGCGTGGCGGTCGATGAGAGTACAAAGATCCGTTATATGCTGATCGATTACGGTGACAGATTATGGGCAGTTGTAGCAGATGGAGACAGTGAGTGGACCGGTTCCTATGATACTTCTTCTTATCTTGCCAATATGTCCACAAGCTTTAAGCCATCTACAACGAAGACGGTACTTCAGATCAAGAAGAATAAGACGGGAAATACATATCTGGAAAATGGCTTTTATTATGCAGATGATTATTCGATCCTGACAACCGGATTTTCCATGGATACTTATTATATCAATGGGGCAAAGGCAAAGGGCGTAAAAGAGATCGACGGTGTTTATTACTTCTTTCAGAAGGGAAAACAGGTGACAAAGACCGGTTGGTACCAATCCGGCAAGACATATGTCTATGTATCAAAGAAGCAGGTGAAATATCGTTTTAACGGTCTCGTTTGTTATCAGTACAAGGCAAGTGGTAAGAAGCGTGTTACAAACAAGTTTCTTACGATCAATGATGTAGAGTATCGATTTGATAAAGCCGGGAATCTGGAACAGGGCTTTCAGAAAATAGCCGGAGAGTACTATTATTTTCAGGATGGACGCGCAAGAACCAACTATTATAAAAAAGTTGGAAAATACGGCTATTATTTTGGAGCGGACGGAAAAGCGGTAAGAAATACATGGGTGAAGCTTAAGAAGATAGATCGCTATTTTGCGGCAAGTGGTCATAATACCAGAATCTTCTATGCGGCTGATTATACAAAGGCAGATAAAGCCGGAAGATATATGCTTTATAAGAACAAGAAATGGTCATATGCGGCAGATGGAATTCATAAGATCAATGGGGTATATTATTACTTTAAGAAGTCGAAGCTTGGAACAACGTCCTGTTGGTATGATAAGAATGACACAACCTCTTATTATATGAAGAAAGGCACGGTTCTTTACAAACGTGTTTACAAAGATAATACATATAGATTTTATCAACTGATAAATAACAAATGGAAGAAAGCAAAGAATATCTGGACTCCTGCAAAGAAAGGCGAGATTCATTATTATAATGAAGATGGAGTGCTGCAGTACAAGTATTTTACCGAAAAATATAAGACCGGTGCTTATCAGAAAACAATGTGGTGTCATAACACAGATACAAACAGATGGCAGAAAATGAAGAATATGCTCGTGTCATACAAAACATATTATTACTATGCCGGTTTGGACGGCAAGCTGTTAACAGGGGAAGGCTGGCATACGATAGATGACTGGTCAGCAGTGTATACAGATGCTGCAGGCAAAGTGTCCAAGTATATATATTATGATGCGGAGCAGGATTGTTCTGTCTATAAGCAGGGAATATATCTGAATGAACCTGTGACCGGGCTTGTAACAGTACAGATAAATGGTAAAGATGTATACTATCTGATCGGTGAAAGCGGAACCGCAACGACCGGTAGTCAGGAGATCGGTAATTATATCTATGATTTTGATCGTTATGGAAGAGCATATACAAGACGGCTTGAGGGCACACTCTATTGGAATACCGATGAATGGATGGCACGAGTGATCAATACATATCTCGGTAAGACAAATATCCCATGTAATGTATTTGCCGATCAGGCATATGCACTTGCCGGCGGAGATAATCCTGTTTTTAAGTTGGCTGTGAAATATACAGATGAGGTGACAGGTGGTATTATTCTGGATCGTATGTATACAGGAACGGAATGGGGCGGTACTGCGACGATTTCAGCTAAGCTGACACTTTCAGATGGTACGAATTGGTTAGAACCTGATTCAGTTGTACTGAATTCGAATGTAACACCATTTTCATATGATGCACTTACTCCGGGAGATATGATCATATATTATAAGGGTAAGAGTAAAGAAGCCAGCCATGTATCGTTATATCTTGGTAAATTTGAAAATGCACAGGCAGTAAAGGATTATCTTGTGAAGATAGGAATATCCAAGAAGAAAGCAGAAGCTTGTGTAAAAGACTGGGGTACTTATTATGGAAATGACGGAACCTACTGGTGTATCCATGGCGGCATGGGTAAGACGAGTCAGGTGTATATCAGTAACAGCGTCTATTGCATACCAGCTTCTAACAATACAAATACATATGCAAGAAAGATTGTAAATGTTATTGATTAAAGAATATATGTAGTTTTATGTTATATTTTAGAAAAAGCATTAGATGACAGATTTGTTGATGTTGTGTATAACAGACAACATCGGAAGTCTGTATCTAATGCTTTTTATTAGATTGGAATTATAAAGTACAGACAAAAGGGGAGGGACATTTACTCCTCGGAAGATAATTCTTCCCATTGTTCATACAATGTGTTCAGCTCTTCTTCTACGGAGTTTCGTTCTTTCGTCAGATCATTTAACAGTGCAACATTTGTTGCATTTTCAGGAACCAGAAATTCTTCATCAATTTCAGCCAGATGATTTTCAAGCTGTTCGATCTTGTCTTCCAGTTTTTTCAGATCATTTGCTTTTTTACGAAGTCTTGCCTGTTCGGCTTTGTTTTCCTTCCAGGAGAGCTTTGCCTGAGATTCCGGCTGCTTTTCTTGAGAGACAGTATCAGAAACCGGTGCAAATGCCTGCTTTCCGGTGGAAACCGGCTGGACTCTGTGACTTTCGTAGTAATCATAGTTTCCGATATAATTCGTCAACTTCTTGTCCTTTAATTCGATGATCCTTGTTGCTGTCTGATTGATAAAATATCGATCATGAGATACATAAAGGACTGTTCCCGTATAGCTTCGTATCGCTTCTTCAAGGATCTCCTTGGATGTGATATCCAGATGGTTGGTCGGCTCATCGAGAATCAGGAAGTTTGCAGATGAGAGCATCATTTTAGCAAGGGATACACGACCTTTTTCGCCACCGCTCAAGTCTGCAATCCGCTTGAATACATCCTCTCCGGTAAACAGAAAGGCGGCAAGAACATTTCTGATCCTGGTATTGGTCAGATCAGGGTAGGCGTTGCTGATTTCGTCAAATACAGTATTATTCATATTCAGAACCTGATGCTCCTGATCGTAGTAACCGATCTTGACACGGGAGCCTAAGATTACGGTTCCGGCATCCTTTGGAACAAGCTTGTTGATGATCTTTAAGATCGTAGTCTTACCGGTTCCGTTTCCGCCGATCAGGGCGACATGCTCACCTCGTTTGATCTCCATATTCAGATCGGAGAACAGATTATACTGTTCAAATGCTTTGGACAGTCCTTCAATCGTAAGTACATCTTCACCGCTGATAACGGATGGTTCCAGTGTCAGCCGCATCTCGCTGTTTAATTCGGTTGGCTTGTCCAGACGTTCCACACGGTCTAACATTTTTTCACGGCTTTCTGCCCGCTTGATCGATTTTTCACGGTTGAACTGCTTGAGCTTTGTAATAACTTCTTCCTGATGTCTGATATCTGCCTGCTGGTTTAAGTAGGCTTTCATCATATTTGCCCGGATCTCAGCACGTTTTTGAGAGAAGTAGGTATAGTTTCCGTTATATATGGTGCTATGACCACGATCGAGTTCTACGACCTTTGATACGATCTTATCCAGAAAATAACGGTCGTGGGAGACGAGGATCACACTTCCCTGATAGCCTGTCAGAAAGGTTTCAAGCCAGCTGATCGAATCCATATCCAGATGGTTGGTCGGCTCGTCCAAGATGATGATGTCCGGTTTCGTAAGCAGAAGTCTGCCGAGAGAGAGACGGGTTTTCTGTCCGCCCGATAAGGTATCGGTATGACGATCGAAATCTTCTTTGGAGAAGCCAAGTCCCCTTAATACTCCGGTGATCTCGCTTTCATAGGCGTATCCGTTTTTATATTCAAATTCATGGGTATAACGATTATAGGTCGAGAGAGCAGCGTTCAGTTCATTACCGGTCAGTGTTGTCATATCCTGTTCCAGTTTGCGGATCTTATCCTGAAGCTCGATCACGGGCTTCATGGCATCCTCCATCACGCCGTATACCGTATCGTCATAGAAAATATCCTGATGCTGGGAGAGGTAGCCGATCGTACGGTCTTTAGATAACACAATCTGCCCGGAGTCTGCTTCTTCTTCCTGCATAATGATCTTTAATAATGTTGTTTTGCCTGCACCATTGATACCAACAATCGCCATTTTCTCCTTATCTTCAAGATGAAAGGATACATTATCGAGAATTACGTTGGTTCCGAATGCTTTACTTATATTTTGACAATCGAGAATCATAAGATTCCTCCTACTTATTTTCTTGTATCTTGTCAGATCTCATAACATTATATCGGTGTGTCAGGAAATAAGCAATATCCAATGAAATAGATTTTTAATAAACGGGTCCGATTTTCACATAAAATTTAGAAAAAGGTTATGCCATAAAAATTGACTGACAAGGGAATAAAATGGTATCATAATAGTGTATTTTTGTGCGTTTTTTACGGGTGAAAGTTATTTGAAAAGCAGGTGGTTACATGGAACGTAATAATGAGTCTTTGGCACTGATCAGTGACAAAGATATTCAGGAATTGAATGATGTAAGAACGAAGCTGGAACAGACATTGATGACGAAGCTTAGAAATGCCGGAATCTATTTCCACAGCATGTCGAGAGTAAAGACACTGACGTCATTACAGCGTAAGTTAGATACAGGAAAATATGGCACAGGGAAAGATGATAAGAAGATACAGGATCTGATCGGTATCCGTATTAATTTATTTTATACAGAAGATATCAGGATCAGTGAAGCACTGCTCGAAGACACCTTTATGGTAGATAATTGGTCAAAGACAGCATGGGAAGAGAACCGGTTTGAAGCCCAGAAGTGCAATGGTGTATTTAAGATCCCAAGCAAATATCTGATCAATATATCCGATCAGTTGTGGGAGCAGCCGTTTGACCGGACCTTTGAGGTTCAGCTCAGAACGGTTCTGTTTGAGGGTTGGCATGAGATCGAGCATGAGATGCGGTATAAGTATAAAATGGATGAAGGCTTCGATGATAACAGAAGCAGTCTGTGGGACGGACAGGAGAAGGATGCCCGCATGATGAACAGTATCATCGCAAACCTAGAGCTGTGCGACTGGTCAATCGTGCAGATCTTCGATAATTTGGCCAGAGACCAGTATATCAAGAAAAACTGGGAAAATGCGATCCGAAGCAAATACCGGTTAAAGATTACACAGGATAAGATCAAGCCTGAGGTCCGTGCATATTTTGATGAACATCCCGAGGTAGTAGAGAAGTTCTGGGCGGTATCCAAGCAGCAGCTTGTAAATATTCTGCTGAATAAAAAATATCAGAAGGTATTGTCGCCGAATAGGGTAATCTACCTCATTAATAAAGAAGTAGTAAATGACGAATTCATATCAGCACAGCTTGACAGAGAACAGTTCGGCAGGGTGTTGAACAAGGAGATCAAGCAGGAGATCCGGCCGCTGGTATCGGATCTGGTATTTGACCAGACGATACGGATACGGGATGACGGATTTGACCGGGCAAGTGAGATCATATACGAATGGGCGTACCAGCATATCTCCCTGATATTCGGACAGATGCCAAAAAAAATGGAGTCTGTTTCTTATGAAGTGATGGGGTATAAGTTAAAGGTTGTTGCAGAGAAGGAATATTTTCTAATGGATATGCAGACGATCAGCAATGAAGAAGCCGGTATGATCTGGCATGTGGTTGCAGAACTCCGAAAAGAAAGCGATGGATTGTATCTGACCTGCCGTCATATCTGTGAGAATATCTATTCCAGAGAGCGCCGGTATAATCGACCGAAGTTTATGCGGGATATATTTAATCAGGTCGGATTCCTGGATGCGGGTGTATTTATGGATGAAGACACCGAAGCGGTTCCGATATCCGCGGACCAACTTAAAAATCTTCTTTCGCATGATGGTAGAAGTCTTCCGGTGATCCTTGTAGATAAGCCGGAGCAGATTCCGGATTGGGCGCAAGATTTTGACGGATATACGATCAATGCAGAGGTTCTCTGTAAATCATTAGCCGGTATCTGTCATGTGTTCCTGGGAGATGAGAGCTGCATCAGCCGGATGCAGGAGATCTATGGAAATGAAAGTATTGATGGTGCAGTGTTCTACTGGGGCAGAGACGACGAAAGCCCTACGATATTTACACAGGAAGCTATCCGCAAAGCCTGTTTTGAGGAGGTAAATCACAGCGTCGATGAAGACGAGGAATACGAGAAAGCTTTCCGATATCGACTGCGAGAACTGGTCTGTCAGGAATTCCATTAAAAACCGGGTTGCAAAGATCAGAAAATGGATGTATGATTTGAGCGGAACAAATTTGAATGAAGTGGAGACAATATACAAATGGAAATCAGAGATATAAATGAAATACGGTCAGCAATCAAGTACATGGACTACAAGCCTGTAATGCTGGCAAAGTTTTATGATATTAAGAGCTTATTGTTCAAGGAGATCTTAGAGAACGAAGACTATTACAAGGTTGCCAGCATATTACCGAATCCGGGAAATGACAACAAGATTGTAAAATGTGTCAACATTCTGGATAAGAAATATATGGCAGGACGTGAAGTTGTAGACTGCACGAAGACACCGGGAGCAATACCGGCCGAAGCAGCAGAGGTTCTGAAAAGCATTCGTGCGACGGAAGATCCTGTATCCGTAAAGCTTTCCTTCGGTAAAGAAATGAAAGCTGAGGTATATATGAATATTCCAAGAGGTAACAGCCTTACGATCTCAGATATGACGATCACACCGGAGACAGAGCTCACAGTGATGAATCTGTATAATACATATTATACAGAGGGCTTTACACTTGCACTTCACTTTGATGATTTTGCAGTTGCAATCGAGCCATCTGCTTTAGACGGAATTAAGGGTCAGGGTGATGTATTTGTCTATGCGATGACGAAGAATGCCATTTATAAAGATTTTGGAAGCAGATATTTTGATGTAGCTGCGATCCTGAAATATTACAGAGGATAGAAAAAGCTGCGGAGCGAGGAGCTTTGCGGACAGAGACAAAAAGAGAGCTGGAACCGTGGTCGGCAACAGCTCTTTTTATTTACATGGGTGATGTTCCTGTGAATAAGTTTGCAAAGTGCGTTTAAACCTGTAGTGGCTGTTATATATGGAGGAATAAATGCTTTGAAGAATAAACTTGCATTATTATCAGGCATATTGTGTATCGGGCTGGTAATTGCGTTTATCTTTTATACCGGAAAGGATAATCAGAAAAAAGAAGGGTATACGACGACCGGATTTGCCATGGGAACTGCAGTTACGGTATCGGTCTATTCGGATCAGGGTAGACAGGATGCGGATGCAGTGATCGACTGTGTAAGCAGACTGGAACGTGAACAGATCTCATGGCGGATAGAAGGCTCAGAGGTATACCGTGTGAATCATGAATATAAGGCAGGAGAGCCTTATGAGATAAGCTATGACCTTGCATATGCGGTCTTACAGGAAAGGGAGGTAAGCGAAGCGGGGGATGATCTGCTGGCACTCACGATCCGACCGTTAGCATCCTGCTGGGGTATCGAAGACGGAAAGAAGCAAGTACCGGAGACTCAGAAGATAGAAGAAGCCTGTTCGGCAGTTGACGATTCGAAAGTGCATATCGTAGATGAACAGGGGAAAGAGCTGACACAGGTAAGTGATCTTTCAGAGAATGGAACATGGTATGTGCTGTTTGATGAAGCAGGCTTAAGCCTTGATTTCGGTGCGATGGGAAAAGGTATTGCCTGTGACCGGGTGGCAGAAAACCTTGAAGAAAATCAGGTGGAAGGCGCTTGTGTGGCAGTCGGCGGCAGCGTCTTATGCTACGGCACAAAGCCGGATGGTTCCGGTTTCCGGATCGGTATTCGAGATCCGAGAGGAACTGAAAATGATATGATGGGAACCATAGAAGTCCGGTCAGACAAGCATCCGGTCTATATATCAACATCCGGAGATTATGAGAAGTATTTTATTCAGGATGGAAAACGGTATCATCATATCTTAAATCCAAAGACCGGATACCCGGCAGACACCGGAACGATATCAGCGACAGTGATCTGTGAAAGCGGAGCATTAAGTGATGCCTTATCAACGATGTGTATTCTGCTTCCTGTGGATCAGGCACTTAAGCTTGTAAAAAGCTTTGACGCAGATGCGATTCTGATTGATGAGGATAAGAATATACATATGACAGAGCAGGCAGGAAAACAGTTCACGATAACAAATGGAGACTATAAAGTAAAATGATAAAAAAAAGAGATATCATTCTGGCACTTATGATGATCCTTTTAGGAATTGTTGGTTATGGAGTTATCCGGCTGGGTCAGAAAAAAGGCAGTCAGGTTGTTATATATGTAGATCAGAAAGAAATCGGCAGATATGATCTGGATACAGATACCACGAAAGAGATTCAGACCGCAAAAGGAACGAATACGCTGGTGATAGAGAATGGCATGGCGTATGTAACAGATGCAGACTGTCCGGATCAGGTATGTATTCGTATGGGGAAGATATCGAAGACCGGAGAGAATATTGTCTGCCTGCCGCATAAGCTGGTGATTCAGGTGGAAGGTGATGTTGGACAGGAATCAGAATATGATAATCGATAAGATCCGTTCATAGTATAGCAGGAAAGGGATAATAGAAAGAAAAGATGGGCCAGAAACAAAAAACTTCCCAAAAAAAATCTACAAATAGAAAGAGACAGAAGAAGACGCACAACAGCGCAGGAATGATAGCACAGCTTGGAATGTTTATTGCGGTTGCAATGGTGTTTTCATATATCGAATCCTTTATCCGAATCGATATCGCGGTACCGGGAATCAAGATCGGACTTGCCAATATTGTAACTATTGTAGTGCTGTGCAAGCTTGGACTTGCGGATGCGGTTTTGGTATCCGCGCTCCGTATCTTCCTGTCGTCTTTATTATTTGGCAATTTTACCGTTATGATATACAGTCTTGCCGGAGCAGCAGTCAGTATGCTGTTTATGTGGATCTCCGTTAAGCTCGGATTCTTTTCAACAACGGGAACGAGTATTCTTGGAGGTGTCGGACATAATGTCGGTCAGCTTATCGTTGCATATCTGGTGATAAAGAACCAAAATATCCTGATATATGCTCCGGTTTTACTGGTCTCCGGAACGATCGCGGGAGTTCTGATCGGTCTTGCGGCAGCATTTGTCATACGGGCGGTTGGCGGTCAGATTGGCAAGTTTTAGGGTTGTTTTTGACCCTGTGAAGTATTATTATATGATTAGTTTTTCTCGATAACAGAGAATGAATTGATAAGAATAACGAGAGAAAGAGGTATGCAGATGGGTTTATTAACTTTTTCGGGTGGTATTCATCCATATGAAGGCAAAGATCTAACAAAAGACAAGCCTGTCAGAGAATATCTTCCAAAGGGAGAGTGTGTTTATCCGCTCAGTCAGCATATAGGTGCACCGGCTGTTCCGATCGTAAAGCGTGGCGACCGTGTACTGGTAGGACAGAAGATTGCAGAGGCGGGAGGATTTGTTTCGGCAAATATCCATTCTTCAATCTCAGGAACGGTAAAAATGATCGAACCGAGGATGACAAATGGCGGTAATAAAGTAAATTCAATCGTAATAGAGAATGACGGTTTATTTGAAACGATTGATTTCTCTGAGAATGTGAGAGATCTCTCTACACTCTACAGAGAAGACATCAAGGATATGATCAAGGAGGCAGGTATCGTCGGAATGGGTGGTGCAGGTTTCCCATCTCATGTAAAGTTGTCGCCGAAAAATGAAGATGATATCGAATATATCATTGTAAACGGTGCGGAGTGTGAACCGTATCTGACATCTGATTACAGAAGAATGTTAGAGGAGACAGAAAAGCTGATCCTTGGACTTCAGATCTGTGTAAATCTGTTTGATAAAGCAAAGGGAATTATCGCGATCGAAGACAATAAGCCGGAAGCGATCGCAAAGATCTCCGAGCATCTGGCTGATAACGATAAGATCGAGGTAAAGGTCTTAAAAACCAAATATCCACAGGGCGCGGAACGTCAGTTGATATATGCAACGACAGGAAGATATGTGAATTCCAAGATGCTTCCGGCAGATGCGGGCTGTATCGTACATAATACAGATACGATCGTTTCCATCTATGAAGCGGTGATCGAGGGTAAGCCACTGTACACCAGAATCGTAACGGTTACAGGTGATGCTATCGTTAATCCATGTAATCTGCTGGTTCATAATGGTACAAGCTGTCGGGAGATCATAGAAGCAGCAGGCGGTTTTAAGGATGGCAAGCTGCCGGAGAAGATCATTGCGGGTGGACCTATGATGGGTAAAGCGATGTTCTCACTCGATGTTCCGGCAGTAAAAGGACTGTCGGCACTTCTTTGTATGACACATGATGAGGTTCAGGACTGGGAGCCATCTGCATGTATCCGTTGCGGAAGATGCGTGGATGTCTGTCCGGGAAGAATTATTCCGTCAGATCTTGCAAAATATGCAGAGCATGGCAATATAGATGCATTCTTAAAACATGATGGTATGGAATGCTGTGAGTGTGGCTGTTGTTCTTATGTATGTCCTGCCAAGAGACATCTGACACAGACAATAGCAGGAACCAGAAAGAACATTCTGGCAAGTAAGAAGAGGTAGGAGGTGGAGACATGGAAGAAACAACATTGAAGATTTCCGCATCTCCGCACGTCAGAGATCGGAAAACGACATCATCCCTGATGCTGGACGTAATCATTGCGTTACTGCCGGCGAGTGTGTTTGGTGTATATAATTTTGGAACAAAAGCATTTGTGCTGATCTTAACCTGTATAGCATCCTGTATCTTTTTTGAATGGGGTGTGGAAATGCTCCTGCACAGGAATAGTACTGTAAAAGATTTCAGTGCAGTCGTAACAGGCCTGCTTCTGGCATTGAATCTTTCACCGGAGGTTCCGGTATGGATGGCGATACTCGGAAGCGCATTTGCTATTATTATAGTGAAGCAGTTATTTGGTGGTCTGGGTCAGAACTTTATGAACCCGGCACTTGGAGCCAGATGTTTCCTGTTAATATCATTTGCGGGAAAGATGACTACATTTACATATGATGGAGTCACAACAGCGACCCCACTTGCGATATTAAAGAGTGGCGGAACAGTAGATGTATTAGATATGTTTATCGGAAGAATCGCAGGTACGATCGGTGAGACATCTGCAATCTGTCTGTTGGTCGGTGGTTTATATCTGATTATTCGTAAGGTGATCAGCCCGATCATCCCATTCGTTTATATCGGAACATTTTCTGTATTTATATTCCTGTATTCCCTTGCTTCCGGTATGGGCTTTGAGCCATTATATCTGGCAGCGCACCTTTGCGGTGGTGGTCTGATGTTAGGTGCTTTCTTTATGGCGACCGATTATGTGACCTCACCTATTACGAAGAAGGGCAAGGTTGTATTTGGTATTATCCTTGGACTCCTGACCTTCCTGTTCCGAATCTATGGCGGATCGGCAGAAGGTGTATCCTATGCGATCATTATTTCGAACCTTCTTGTTCCGTTGATCGAACGGTTTACACAACCGAAGTCATTTGGTAAGGGTGCTGAGCTTCAGAAGGAAGAAGGCGGCTCGGCAGCAGACGGTAAGAAGATGGATAAGAAGTCTATCGTGATCGCAACGGTAGCGATCCTTGTCATTACACTTGTTGCCGGCGGTGTGCTCGCATATGTACAGCAGATCACAAAGAAGCCGATCGAGCAGGCAGAACAGCAGGCAAAGGAGGACGCATACCGGGAAGTATTTACAGAGGCGGATAACTTCCGGACGGTAGATGGCTTCGACAGTGAGACTGCAGCTACATGGCTTTCGGATAAAGGCTATAAGGCAGATATAGATGAGGCAGTAATTGCCTGTGATAAAGACGGAAATGCACTTGGTTATGTATTTGTTATTACATCCCATGAGGCATATGGCGGAGATCTTCAGCTTGCCCTTGGTGTGGCAGAGGATGGAACTACAAACGGTATCTCCTTCCTGTCATTAAGTGAGACAGCAGGCCTTGGTATGCAGGCAGATACAGATGAGTTTAAATCACAGTTTGCAGGAAAAAATGTAGCACAGTTTAAATATACAAAATCCGGTGCAGCATCGGATGAGGAGATCGATGCATTAAGTGGTGCGACGATCACGACAAATGCAGTTACAAATGCAGTAAATGCAGGACTTTCCTATGCAGATTATCTGAAAGGAGGAGCAAACTAATGGGTAAATGTACAGAACGTTTATACAATGGTATCGTGAAAGAAAATCCAACCTTTGTACAGATGCTTGGTATGTGTCCGACACTTGCGGTTACATCATCAGCGATCAACGGGGCAGGTATGGGACTTTCTACGACCTGTATTCTGGTATTAAGCAATGCGTTTATCTCACTGCTTCGTAAGGTGATACCGGAAAAGGTCAGAATACCATCTTATATTGTTATCATTGCTTCCTTTGTAACGGTTATTCAGTTTTTAATGCAGGCATATCTGCCGTCCTTAAATGACAGTCTTGGAATCTATATTCCACTGATCGTAGTAAACTGTATTATTCTTGGACGTGCAGAGAGTTATGCTTCTAAGAATAAAGTCCTTCCGTCAATTTTTGATGGACTTGGAATGGGACTTGGATTTACGATCGGTCTTACTCTGATCGGCATGTTCCGTGAGCTGATCGGAAAAGGTTGTGTATTTGGATTTCAGATTATCGGAGAAGGCAATCTCCTTCAGAAGACATCAGGAGCAGGAAAAGCAATCGGAGATGTGCTTGCAGCATATACGCCGATCACAATCTTTGTACTTGCACCGGGAGCATTCTTTGTACTTGCTTTTATCATCGCAACGATCAACAAGAGAAATGCGAAGAAGGCAGCAAAGGCACTTGCAAATGGAGATGAGATCCCTGTAAGCTGTAAGCCGGAAGCCTGCATGGGATGTGCAAACATCATGTGTGCCGGAAGAAAGGCTGCAATGCAGGATACTCAGGCTAATGCACAGACAAATGCCGGCAAGGCATCCGTCGCACAGACGCCGACAGCACCGGTACCACAGTCGAAAAAGGTTGTGATCCCGGATAAGATAGCAAAGAAGCCGGTAGAGCGGGAAGAAGGACAGCAGGCACAGCAGGCACAACCAGTGCAGTCGGTACCATCAGCGCAGCAACCGGTTCAGGAGATGCAGTCGGCACCGGTCGTACAGCAGACTGCTACTCAGAGTACAATGCAGCCGCAGATGGCAGCTTCATCAGAGCCTGAGATGACAGTTCCGGTATCACAGGAGCCACAGATACAGGCAGCACAACCAGCGCAGCAGCCGGTTCAGGAGAAAACAGCGTCAACTGTACAGCAGACTCCGGTTCAGGTGGCGAAAGAGATGTCTGACAGACCGAGAATCCACATCCCGGTAAATCTGAACAGAGTACCACATGCAGTTGTACTCTCAGAGACAGACAATCCGGTTTCAGAGTCAGAGAAGGCGGAAGCCGTATCGGAAGAATCCGATACGGTGGACACATCAAAGCTTGTAAGACCGGATGTTGCAAGTGCAGATCAGGTAAACAAATATCAGGAATTTGATGAAAAATCTGCAGATAAAAAGAATAAGAAAAGGGGAGGTAGAAAATAATGCATATTTTATTATTGGCAGTTGGAGCAGCCCTCGTAAATAATGTAATATTAAGCCAGTTCCTTGGACTGTGTCCTTTCCTTGGTGTATCAAAGAGTGTAAACACAGCGACCGGTATGGGCGGAGCCGTTATATTTGTTATGACGATCGCTTCAGCAGTAACGAGTATTGTTTATTATGGAATCCTTTCTCCGTTGGGATTGGATTATCTGAATACGATTGTGTTCATTCTTGTAATAGCGGCATTGGTACAGTTTGTAGAGATGTTCTTAAAGAAGAATATGAAGTCTTTATACGAGTCACTCGGAGTATACCTTCCATTGATCACAACAAACTGTGCAGTTCTTGGTATCGCACTTTCGAATGTGCAGAATGAATATACGATTTTTGAGAGTATTGTAAATGGCTTTGGTTCAGCAGTAGGTTTTGCGATCTCAATTACGATCCTTGCAGGTATCCGTGAGAAACTGGAATACAGTGATATTCCGGAAGCGTTTAAGGGTACTCCGATCGTTCTGATCACATCAGGTCTGATGGCAATAGCGTTCTTTGGCTTTGCCGGATTGATATAAGGAGGGATCGTTATGGATATTACAACAATTCTGATCGCAGTTGCAGTTGTAGCAGGCGTTGGTATTATCATTGGTGTTCTGCTTGGTGTAGCTGGTGAAAAGTTTAAAGTTCCGGTAGATGAGAAGGCAGTTATGGTGCGGGAACTTCTTCCCGGAAATAACTGTGGTGGATGCGGATATCCCGGCTGTGATGGTCTTGCAGCAGCCATTGCAAAGGGTGAGATGCCGCCATCTGCATGTCCGGTTGGAGGAACCGCCGTTGCAGAGGCAATCAGTGCAGCACTCGGCGTAGAGAATACAGCAAGCACCAAGTATGTAGCCTTTGTCAAATGCGCAGGTGACTGTGAGAAGGCAAAGGATGTTTATGATTACGTTGGACCAAAGACCTGTGTTCTTGCACAGAACAGTCCGAATAACGGACCAAAGGGCTGTACATATGGCTGTACAGGATATGGTTCCTGCAAGGCTGTTTGTGAATTCGGTGCGATTGATATTATAGATGGCATTGCAGTTGTAAATGAGGAAAAATGTAAAGCGTGCGGAAAGTGTGTAGATGTCTGTCCAAGACATCTGATCGAGCTGGTTCCGTATGATGCCCCTCATCGTGTCAGATGTAATTCAAAGGAAAAAGGAAAAGAAGTAAAGGCAGTTTGTTCAGCGGGTTGTATTGGCTGTTCACTCTGCGTCAGATCCTGTGAATTTGATGCGGTATCGGTAGATCAGAACCTCGCACATATTGATTATGATAAGTGTACCCATTGTGGCGCATGTGCCAGAAAGTGTCCGGTCAAGATCATAAGCTGATCAATGTGAGCGGATTCAGAGCCTGACTGCTGTGACTGATTCATAGGCAGATCGGTGCAACCGATAATTTATATGTCTAAATATATTCTCTGTTTCATATTATGATACGGAAGGTGGATTTTGTTGAAAAGGGAATATAGATGAGGTTTTGTGAATTAAAAGAAAAAGAAGTAATAAACTGCAAGGACTGCCAGCGACTTGGCTTTGTTGCAGATATTGAATTTGATCCCTGCTCCGGAAGAATTGAGACGATAATTGTTCCTGAGCAGGGAAAAATTTTCTGGTGCTTTGGATCTTGCGAGGAGTATCGCATTGATTTCTGTAATGTAGTAAAGATCGGGCCGGATATTATTTTAGTTGACATTCCTCCCCGAATATGTAAAAGTTAGTAGCAGAAAGAATAGAGGGGATAAAATGATGTTCCCTGATTTACGGAGGCAAAAACATGAGATGTCCATTTTGTTATGTTGATGATACAAGAGTTATAGATTCCAGACCGGCGGATGACGGCTGTTCGATCCGAAGAAGAAGACAGTGCGATGCCTGTGGCAGACGTTTCACAACGTATGAAAAGGTTGAGACGATCCCGCTTATCGTAATCAAAAAGGATAAGAACAGAGAAACCTATGACAGGAAGAAGATTGAATCCGGTATCATAAGATCCTGCCATAAAAGACCGGTATCAGCGGAACAGATATCCAAATGCATCGATGATATCGAGAACGAGATCTTTAATCTGGAAGCAAAAGAAGTAGAGAGTACGACGATCGGTGAGATCGTTATGGATAAGATCAAGGATCTGGATCAGGTAGCTTATGTAAGATTTGCTTCTGTATACAGAGAATTCAAAGATGTGAATACATTTATGAATGAGCTGAGCAAATTATTATCGACAAATACTGACAGGAAATAGACAGGAACAATCATGGTAGATTCTTATAATACAATACTGACACCGGGCACCGATGAGATCGTTGAGAAGAAATCCAGATTTATCGGTTATGCACAGCCGGTTTCTTCGGAAGAAGAAGCGTATGCATTTGTCGAAAGTGTCAAGAAGAAACATTATGATGCACGACACAACTGTCATGCATTTGCGATTGGAAAAGAGAATACCCTCTATCGTTTTTCAGATGATGGAGAACCGCAGGGAACCGCAGGAAAGCCGATATTAGAAGTGATATCGGGAAATCAGGTAACAGATATCTGCATTGTGGTTACAAGATATTTCGGTGGTACTCTGCTTGGAACCGGAGGACTTGTCCGGGCATATACAGAAGCTGCTAAGCTTGCCCTTGCAGACGCCGGCATTCACCAGGTGCAGCGCATGAAGCTTATGGATATCACCTGCTCCTATAATGATTCCGGCAAAGTACAGTATCTCTTATCAACAAATGAGATCAGTATAGAGAATACAGAATATGGCGCAGATGTAACTTTCCATACAGCAGTTCCTGTCGCAGATGTAACCATGATCGAAAAAAAGATTACGGAAGCAACAGCAGCTCGCGCTGTCATCGACGAAAAAGGCGAGAAATTCGTATAAACAGAGCTCATTCTTTTTGCGCCAATTAATTTAAAGCAAATATAAAATAAGCTTGCCTGTGACGCTATATGATTAACTATGACATTTGTATAAGTTCCGTTATGAGCCTTGCACTGGCTGTCAGCACCAAGCCCATGTTTGAACCCGAAAGGGTGAGTTTGGGCGACTGCTGACAAATATGCTGTGCTAGACGAATAGAAACGATACAACATCATAGTTAATCATATAACGTTACAGGCAAGCTTATTTTTGTTTCCCCTAAAAAAAGGTCGGCGGAAAGAGGTAGGACAGATACCGCAGGATCGGCGCATAATCCTCCAGATGCAGGAAGATCGGCGAGAAGATCAAAGTGCAGATTACAAGAACCGGAAGAGCCGATACAAACGGCTTATAATGTCGGAAGATAAGCAGACAGATAAAAGTGAACAGCAGACACAGCAGTATATATCCGAACATCTTTAACAGAAATGGCAGGATGGCTTCCGGCTGCTCATATAAGTAGAGCGTAACTACACTGACCAGCCATACCGGTGTTATATTAGCAAGAATACCGGTCAGACAGAAACGCAGTCTTTTCCGTTTGGATACTCTGTCATAGATGTGTTCATCCTGATCCTTCAGATAGACCAGCAAACCGACCAGAGAAGATAAGAACAGAAGAAAACCGGTAAATTCATGAACCGGGAACAGATCTACGCGGTCGGTTGTTCCGTGGTAGGCTCCTGTATTATTGACAGATAACCGGAAGACAGAATCACTGTTCATATAATTTCTGTATTGATCTTCCAGATATGACTGGAAAGAACTCCGATAAAAGTCTTTTGTGGCAGAATTCGATTCCAGATAGTTGACGGCAATAGCCGGCGAGAAAGCATCCAACAGCCGGTCAAATAATGTTTCGGAAAAAATTGACTGGAACATCGAAGATGGGGAAGTGTATAAGCGGATGTGGCAGTTCTTGATATCATGTATAAATGCGTCAGAAAACCCATTGTCAAACGCAAATCCACAGTCATACCGCCCGGATGCGACCTGATCCTTTAATTCCTCCATAGAACTGCATTTCTCGAAAGTAAAGCAGTCTTGATGTCCGGAGAGCTCCTGCTCCACCTGTGCCAGGTAACTGTTTGATTCTTCCATATAATATCCACAGATGAATACCGTGCTTTTTTCTTCCACCGGCAGATTTTTTACATAGAATGCCGTGAACGGAATGATCAGCAGCAACAGAAGATTGATGAATTTTTTTGAAGTCCGTTTTAACAGGATTCTGTATTGACGTAACAGCATAAGCAGTTGTCCTTTCATCGATTAATGGTAAAAGCCATTACATAAGTGGTTTAACAGTTGATAATACGGGGTATGTTCAGCAAAATTCTGGATGAAGTCAGGCAGAAGTCTGACCGGAACAATACCGCCTCCGATATAAGCCAGTAAGAAAGCTGTCAAAAATAACAGCAGGCATGCCCCGGAATATCCGGTTGGCAGATACCCGATCAGCAGGATAACGAATCCGATAAACAGGATCGCGGGTGTTCCGGCAAAGAATCCCGATATATGAAACTGCAAAGGGGCAAAATGACCGATCGTACCTCCGGTCATACAGCTAAAGAACAGTATCGTATAGATCATAAATAATGTGATCGTAAGTGTCAGATACTGACTGATTATAATATGCGCTCCGGTGATTCCGTGAAGCTTCAGACGAAGACGTAATGTATCAGAATTCCCTTTTATAAAAGATAAAAAGACGATTCCACTGAAGAACAGCAAAAGCAGCAGCCCGGATACTATATAATACTGATAAGGGGTATAAGCTCCGGTAAGCTGTAAGTCTTCTCTGATATAAAGCTCTGTCCTGGATAAGACATAATCCATGTAGAGATTATCGGCATCCGTTGCGATTTGTTCTAGTGCGGTATCCGGAAGCCCCATTTGATATGCCCCCTGATAAATGATCGTAGTTGCAGCCTGTGCAGTAGCAAGCATTGATGAGGTGGATTTGAATACCTCATTTAGAGTGTAAGTATCTAAAGTACCATCCTGATTATAAATGACCGTGATCGGATTATCCTCTCCGTATATAATGCTGTTGATGATATTATCGGGAATGATGATCAACGCCTTGATTTCGTCGTTTTCAAGCATCTGTCTGCCGTGATCTTCGGAAGCTATCTCGATGAAACGGCAGGTAGTCCGGTAGCTGTCCATTTCACTTACCATAGAATATGCCATCTTGGCATAAGGAGAAGAAGCATCAGCAACCAACCCGACATTGACCGGTTCGATGGTCTGTTCATTATATAATAACCGGTTTGACAGCAGAACGACGACAGAGAGTCCGACTGCCAGAATGAGAGTGATCAGGACAAGCGGAAGAAAACGCTGTTTTATTCTTTTAAGGTCTGTTAGAAATAATCGAAAAAACATAAGAACATTCACATCCAATCTGAATCAGGCACGAAGCATGGTCGCATAATCTGTACCTTTTGCTTCCTGTAGTAAACCATCCTTTAAGATATAGATGCGATTACAGATGGAGAGCGCATCTTCTTCATGTGTTGCAACGATAATGCTGCCACCATTTCCGGTATATTCCTTCAGATAGTCTAGAATTCCTTTTTTACAGAGGAGATCTAACGCAGCAAGTGGTTCATCCAGTAATAAAAGATCCGGCTGCTCCAGCATACAGATAGCAAGGCTCAGACGTTTTTTCATACCACCGGACATTGTACTTACCTTCTGATGGAGAAAAACATCTACACCGAGTCTTTTTAAGATAGAGAGGCTGTAGGTGCTGTTTAGCTCGGTAGATCTGCCGGAGTACCAGAGCTTCAGATTATCCAGACCGGACAGCTCCGGAATCAGTGGATTTTCCTGTGGAAGAAAGCTGACCGTTTTATCCGGTTCGTCAAAAGAATAAGTGCCATGATCCTGTCGGAGTCCGCCGGACAGAATACCAAGCAGCGTTGATTTCCCGGAACCGTTGATTCCCAGAAGCCCGATACATTCACCGGGTGCAACTTGCAGGGAGATATGATTTAGTACCATTTTCTTTTTATAATTTTTCCCGATATCATTTACAGTAAACATATTAATAATCCTCTTCAATAATCTGAAAATCCAGATAGTCGAATTCGATCGCTTCTACGAAATTATCATGATCGAAACGTGTTCTTGCGTGGAGAATAAAATCATTTTGATTTTTCTTCAGCCAGATCGGTTTTGCCAGATCAAATTCATAGCACATTTCCTCTAATGCTTTATATACCTTTTTTGTTCGTGTCAAAGATGCATCATCTATACAGACAACCGTATCCTTTACCAGGTGGTTATCCTTCATTATTTTACCCCATACTCGGAACATAAGTTAAAACCTCAATTTCTATATAATATATGTAAAAATATTGTATACCATAAAAATCATTCTGTAATCTGTCATTAAAAACTGTATTTCAATTTCCATATGAAGTCAAGCATAAATAAATGTAAGTTGTTCAAATTTTTTATACACGAAAAACACATTTCTTCTACATGGAAAACACACTTCTTACACAATTACAGATTATAGTATAACCTGTAAATAAGAAAGAGAGCAGTAAACAAAAGAAAGCTGCTGTTACATAGAAAGAAAGGATGATTGATTATGGATGAGAATTTTAGAGAAGAACAGGATTGTCAGTTCGACTCAGAAGGTCAGACACAGGAACAGACACAGACAGCTTCCGAACAGACGACTGAACAGATGAATATGCAGAATGAGAACAGCTCCTATAGACAGACCTATGGAAGCAGCAACGCATATGGACAGACCGGTTCAGGACAGAATACAAATGCATATAACCGGCAGAACTCACAGAACAGCATGTATCATGGAACACCGGGACAGAATATGTATTTTGGCGGTGCATTTTACTCCAGTAATCAGCATGCAGGATATAACAGCCAGACCGGCTATACATCAGCTTATACGAATCCTTCAGGAAATACAGCACAGGGTTCAGGTGCTTCCACGCAGAATGTGACAGGTTATTCCGAAAATGTTAATAAAGCGATGCAGAAAGCTGCTGAGAAGGAAAAGAAAAAATCAGAAAAAATGGTACGCTCAGCAAAGAAGAAAGCAGATAAAAAAGCTAAGAAAGAAATGAAGAAAACAAACGGTGGAAGAAGTACAGGAAAGAAAGTAGCAACGACTATAGCTGCGGCAGTTGTCTTCGGACTGGTTGCAGGCTGTGTCTTCCAGGGCGTCCGGTATGGCAGCGATAAGTTCTTAAAGAAAGGAAATCAGACGGTTCAGATCGGATCAGATACAACTACAAGCTCCGCTTTGCTCGATGCAAATGCCTCTGGAAGCACCGGTGACGGCAGTGTAGCAGATGTAAGTGCAACTGTAATGCCATCCATTGTATCCATAACAGGAACATATGTAACAACATATCAGTACTGGTTTGATACCTATGAGCAGGAGCAGTCAGGAGCAGGCTCAGGTATCATAATCGGAAAAGATGAAACAAGCCTTTATATCCTGACGAACTATCATGTAGTAAAGAACGCAAAAGAATTATCAGCAGGATTTATAGATGGTGAATCAGCCGGTGCAGAAGTAAAAGGCTATGACGAATCAAATGATGTAGCGGTTGTAACCGTTCCGTTAAAGAAGATCAAGGACGACACATTAAGTCAGATCAAAGAGATCACGATCGGTTCATCCGAGAACTTAAGAGTCGGAGATCCATGTATCGCCATTGGTAACGCACTTGGATATGGACAGTCGGTAACAGTAGGATATATCAGTGCTCTTGACCGTGAAGTCAGTGTAGATGACGGAACTGTAAAGGTTCTTCAGACTGATGCAGCTATCAACCCTGGTAACAGTGGCGGTGCTCTTGTAAATATGAAGGGCGAACTGATCGGTATGAACACAGCGAAATATGTAGACAGCACAGTAGAAGGAATGGGCTACGCACTTCCTATATCCGATATACAGGATATCATCAACGATATTCTTGCAGGCAAGAGTACAACCAAATCAGGATCAACATATCTTGGTGTAACCGTTAAAAATATCACATCTGAATATGCAGAAGGACTGAATATGCCGGAAGGAGTATATGTATATTCGGTAAGTGAAGGATCTCCGGCAGAGAAATGCGGACTCCTTACAGGTGATATCATTGTAGGTATTGATGGAAATGATATTTCAGACAGTACAGATCTTCAAAGCCAAATAGCAAGTGGAAAGGTTGGCGATGAGATCGAGATCGAATTCTACAGAAATGAAAAAGGTGAATATGTTAAGAAGACTGTAAAAGCAACGCTGGAAGCAAAGACAGAAGATTTGACCCAGAATAACTAATTACAGGATGGATAATTAAGAGGTAATAAGTTCAGATAAAGTGCAGTAATTGAACAAATAAATGCACTTTATCTGAACTATTTTTTATGATAGGAAACCATTAGTTAGCAAGAGTGGGTCGATAAGCAGGAGAATATTTACATGATAAAATGAACTGTGCTAAACTAAAAAATAACGGGTACTGATTTCGGATTAAAATATATGAAAAGGTAAAGAAGTAAATATTTAAGAAGGAGAAATCATATATGGGAGATGATTCAGATAAGAAAGAAATTTATAAAAGATATTTTTTTGTAGATTATGAAAATGTTAACAGAGATGGGATGAACGGAATTGTAAAATTATCAGACAAAGACTGTGTCCGTGTATATTATAGTGATGCGGCTGAAACTCTTACATTTGGATTGCATAGGCGGATACAAGTATCACAGGCTGAATTTGAATATATAAAGATCCAGATACCAATAAAAAATGCTGTGGATTGTCAGATATTATTTGATATAGGAAATTTTATACGTGAGAATAAAAATGCGGAATATTATATTGTTTCAAAAGATAGTGATTTTGATAAAGCGATAGAAGGATTGAAAAACAGAAAAATTAAAATAAAAAAGATTGCAGATATAGCGAAAAGAAATGAGGATCCTGTTGAAAAACAGGTGAAGAACAATACTGGACAAACAAAGTTGAAACAGACTGTTGATAATGAGAAAAGGGAAGCACAGGTGCGCTCCTTCTTTGGACAACATTTTAAAGAAAAAAAGTATGTTGAACAGAAAGAGAAAATAATACAGGTTATAGTGGAATCGAAAACAAAGCAAGCTGTGAATAATAATCTGATGAAATTATATCCAAATGAAACTGTACATGTTATATATAAGAGAATTCAGCCTTTGATAAAGAATTTGCCGGGCAGATAGAAGAGAATAAGAGAACTCAAAATTACTTATTATGAAAAAACACAAAAAATGTCAAAAAAAGTGTTGACATCTGACGTCTGATTTAGTATT